>CAZBXL010000037.1:27432-32733 GCA_964495785.1 uncultured Saprospiraceae bacterium
GAGGTGTTCTGTCCAGATGTTGTGATTGCCTGTAGCGAGAATAGTAGGGTAGCTATTAGAGTAGTAGTATAGAAATTCATGTCGTTATAAGGGTTGCTTGGTTAATTTACTTGTCATGATAGGTTTTTCAACTCTAATAGTCTACAGTTATACTGTCATTATTAGCAATTAGTTTTATGCCTATGAGACTAAAAATCAACAATGGTATTTATTATTGAAAATATCTCTTTTTGAAGGTAGGTAAATTTTTATCTGAATAGCCGTATTAATCTTTTTTAATTATACATACATTGATGCAATAGTCATGTGATTGACTTTTGAATAGATCATTGATTTAAGCATTTTTTAAATAAACTCGATTGAATCCAAACATCTAATTTTTAAATAGTACAAACATTTGATACTAAAGTGCTGTTAGACAAACCAATAAAACTTTTATTCCATGTCAACAATACACAAACATAATACTCAAATATCAAATGTACTTATAATCGGTAGTGGTGGTGCAGGCCTAAGAGCAGCTATAGAAGCAAAGATGGCAGGTGTAGAAGTGACTGTAATTGGCAAGAGAAAAAAGGAAGATGTACATACTGTATTAGCTGCCGGTGGCATCAATGCTGCATTTGGGAATGTAGATCCTGAGGATAGCTGGCAGCAGCATTTTGCAGATACTATGATAGAAGGTTATCTTCTGTCAGATCCCAGGACAGTAGAGTTAATGGCAAAAGAATCACCCAGCTTAGTCCAAGAAATACATGACTGGGGAGCCAACTTTGCAACCCTGGCAGATGGACGCTTGGATCAGCGATATTTTGGAGCACACACTTACAGACGTACATGCTACTCTGGAGATTATACAGGTAGATCTATATTATTTACATTAATTAAGAAAGCACAAGAATTAGACATTCCTATCCACGACTCTCAGTATGTAACAGAATTATTAGTCAGAGATAAGACTTGTTTTGGAGCTATGACATTCGATATTAATACTGGTGAGCGGACTGTATTTATCGCTGATGCTGTCATCCTTGCCGCTGGTGGTCATACAAGAATATGGCGTAAGAGTTCTTCTCGTAGAAATGAGAATACAGGCGACGGGTTTTACTTGGCTCTCAAGGCAGGATGTGTACTAACGGATATGGAGCAGGTGCAATTTCATCCTACAGGTATGGTCATCCCCGAGACGATTGCAGGTTCTCTGGTGACAGAGGCAGTTAGAGGAGAAGGTGGTCATCTTAAAAATAGTAATGGCGAACGCTTCATGAAAAACTATGACCCTGAACGTATGGAGTTGTCTACTCGTGATAAGGTAGCGATGGCTAACTATACTGAAATAATGGAAGGCAGAGGTACTGCAAATGAAGGCATCTATTTAGATATATCCCATAAGGACAAAGATTTCATAATAGAAAAACTACCACGAATGTATCGTAAATTTCTCGATACATTAATGTTGGATATATCAGAAAAACCAATGGAAGTAGCACCTACGGCTCACTACTCTATGGGTGGTGTTCTGGTCGGTCCAGAAGAGCATGTCACTAATATAGAAGGCTTATATGCCGCAGGAGAAGTGGCAGGAGGTCTGCATGGAGCCAATAGGTTAGGTGGTAATTCGTTAGCAGAGATATTGATTTTTGGAAAGCGAGCTGGTCGAGCCGCTGCAGACAGATCTATCAACTTAATGAAACAAATAAGATCTAAAAAAGTGATCGATCAAGCTCACGATAGCATCAATGCATTTTTGAAAAACGGGGATATAGTTGCCCGACCGCTTCAGCGATCAGTAAGGGATATGATGTGGGAATGTTGTGGTGTTGTGAGGGACGAAAAGCTTTTGCAGAAAGGAATTTCTGAGATCAATAATATTAAAGAGGCAACTAAAAAATTAGATGTGAGGCCTGACTCAGAAGGGTATGAGGATCTTATGTTGGCTTTTGATCTTGAAGGTACGCTGGCTTCTGCCGAGGCTACGATTATATCTGCCATAGAAAGAAAAGAGAGTAGGGGAGCACATCAGCGTAGGGACTTTAAAGAAACGAATAACAAAGAATTTTTAGTCAATTACGAAGTACACTGGAATGATAATCGTGAGGCTATCGTTACAAAGCACGATGTCAAACCTTTAAGCCCTGAGCTCAAAAAAGCCATCGATGATACTTCTGAGATAGATGACTTTAGTGGTAAGCTATTAGAATAGGCTCAATATAGATCTGTAACAAGATGATCGGTGAATGACATCAAAATGTAAAATAATATCAGTCAGTAATACTTTCTATTTGTTAGAATAGCTGAATGATTTTGGGTAGGAAAATCATTGTACCTATAGCCGCTGCTACCAAAGCTGATGTCATTACTGCAGCCGCTGCATAATCTTTGATATCGCCGATTTTAGAATTCCATTCTGGTTCTACAAAGTCCGCTAATCTCTCGATTGCAGTATTTAATAATTCGGCTATGAAGACGATACCTATTGCAAATATTATGAGTGACCATTCGTAAATATTTATATGAAATATTATTCCTATTGCGATAGTCAATAAGGTAATTGCCAGATGTACTCTTGCATTATGTTCATGCTTAATGAGTTTTCTGAATCCGCTAATTGCAAACTTGAAACTGCTTAATCGATCTTTTACACTGAATTTTTTCAAGTACCTTATGCTATTGTCAAGTTAATATCTAATGTCGTTGTTATAACTTTCATTAACTCTAAGATAGGATTAATTAGTAAGTTGGGATGATAGATTCTTTCTGTAGGTATTTAATATGATTGAGTATAGAATCTGGTGATTCACGATTCATCACATTAAAATCATTTCTTCTTGCTTCATTGACATTAAAAATAGCATCTGTCCCTACGTTGAATATGAAGTCTCCGAAATTTCCCTTAGCGATATCTCTAATTCTCAATTCTTTAAGATGATGATCATCTACTAAGCGTGACCATCGTTCTTCATTATAATCAAAATAATCCTCTAAGCTTATAGGTTGAGGATAGCCTACCTTCAAATCATAATAATCAGCAATCCTTTCCCATACTTGCTCCCATCTAAATACGTCTCCATTAGTTATATTGAATGCCTTATTCTTAGCTTTCTCATTATTGAAACTCCATTCTACAGCCCTTGCTACAATATCAGAATCTGTGACGTTAGCTAATTTTGAAAAAGTCTCGGCGTCTCCAGGAAAGATAAAATCCATACCACTCTCCTTGCATATAGTAGCGTAGACACCTATTAGATTACCGAGATTCATGGCGCTGTGTAGCGAGTACCCTATGACTACATCCGGCCTAAGAGCTGTATAAGATATTTTGGTATCTGTAGATAATTTTTTGGAGTAGTCCTCATGTCTAAAGTATAGGTTAGGAGGAAAGTGCCGTGATTGGTCTTCTCTTGCTGGCGTCTTGTAAGTCCCTAAATGAGCACCATACACCTTGCCACCCTGTAAGAATGTAATATGTTCTAATTTGTCCCAATATTTTCTTACAAGTTTAATCGCATTTTCAAACATCCTTTCATTTTCATCTGCTTCGAATTTTGCATTAGTGTTAGGTTTGAGTGCTGCATAGAAGATATGAGTCACTTGCTTCAGCTGCTCTTTATACTCGTCACAGTCGATGAATTCAAGCAAATTAATTTCTAAATGCTTACTCTTGTCATGCTCGTAGTATAATGGACTTCTACTCAATGTGAGATAGTCCCACTCAGTATTATTTTTGAAATGCTGTGTCACGGCATAGCCATTGACGCCACTTGCACCTACTATTAAAATTTTCATTTATCGGAGTTTTATCTGTCCTTGGTATAACTCAATTGATTGAGTTCTGTTTGATTCAAAATTGCATTGCGCAGATAAATTTTGATAGCTCGACTCTGTCAAATAATTTAAATACTACATGCTTAAATGTTGCTCGTAGAGTATGTAGAAATACAGATAATTTTAAAGATGGAACAGATTAATGTATACTCTCAATCGAACATGAAGGATGTCTATGGAGTATATAAATCAAAAGATTAAATAAATAAAAAATATAGATATGAATAATCCAAAAGAGTCTGCTAAGCAAATTAACCTAGAAATTAATCCTCAAGGTAAATATCAAGAGGCGATCAAATCCCCTCTACATAATATGAAGAGTAAAGAGGATGTCATTAATGAGACGGATTCTGATGATGAGTAGATTTCATTTTTTTATTCTTTATTACATCAATAGAAAACTTACAACATCATGATACAAAGAGAAACTTTAAATAAGCTAAGAACAGAACAGTCTGAAAATTCAGTCTCCATATACATCCCTACGAATATAACTGGCGACTATCAAGCTAATAGAATACATTGGAAAAACGCTTGTAATGAAGCTCTCCAAAAGCTCGAAGAAAAAGGAGTGACAGAGACATCATTTATGCAGCCTGCAATGGACCTTTTAGAAAACTCGGATTTCTGGGCTTATCAGTCTGCTGGATTAGCAGGATTCTTTTCTAATGAACACAATAGCTATCATCACTTACTCAAAAAACCAGAGCCTCTCGCGATAGTAGAAGATTCTTTTCATCTATCACCGATGTTACAAGAAATCATAAATGAAGATAGAATATTTGTACTCGCAATAAGTCAGAATGAAGTTCGTTTTTTTGAAGCCGTAAAATCTGGAATCTATCCTGTAAAAATCAATGATGTGGTTCCTCCTAATATGGAGGAGGCCTTATACTTAGATATCAGCGGCAATAGTATTCAATCTCATTCAGCAGGTGATGCGGCTAAGTATCACGGTAATGATTCAGGTACAGATAAAGAAAATATTAGACTCGAGCAATATTTTAGAGCTGTAGATAAAGGTTTGATGGAATTTATACATGACGAGAAAGTACCTTTAGTATTAGCTGCAGTAGAAGAACACTATCCAATATACAAGCGAGTTACAAAATATAATTATTTCTCTAAGCACATGATAACAGGTAATCCTGAGAATCTAAGCCCTACAGATATAAGGAAGCAACTTGATCCTGTTTTCAAAGAAATGCATTCTGATAGAGTCCATGGTTTTGTGCAAAATTATAATGAAAAATCTCAGGATAGTTTGACTATCGATGGCCTTTCAGAATTAACTTCCAATGCAGAAAATAAGAATGTAGACAAGATGCTCGTATGTCAGAATTACTGGGATAACATGAATGTAGAAGAGAAAAAACAATTTGATAATTTGCTCTTCAGTGTATATGATCAGGGTGGCGATATTGTTATCACTGATTCTGATAATCACGAATGCGAAACCATTCATGCCGTCAAAAG
>CAZBXL010000037.1:32833-37949 GCA_964495785.1 uncultured Saprospiraceae bacterium
TCCGTTCTTAACTTTCTTCTTTCTGAGAACCTTCTTCATTTCAATATAAGATCATAATCTGATGACGAACTTTTATCTAAACCGTATTAATGCTCTCTCATAAGTATGATAAATGTAAGGAGGTTACAATAAAAATCTATGCTATCCTGATCACATCAGAATATACCCCTCGTGCTGTTACGATCGGTCCGGCTCCCTTGCCTTGTATTATGATGGGTTGATCTCTATAGCTCTTTGTGTATACTTCAAAGTAGTTGTCAGCATTTTTTATTTGTGCTAATGGATTTGATATATTGATCTTTTTTAATTCTATTGTTAGGGTCATTTTAGTGGCGTCAATTTCGGCAACATATCTAAGTACTTCATCTTTTTTTAATTTACTTTTAATCTCTGCATAGTAATTATTTACTCCATCTTCTTTTGTGTAGAATTGTTCAATCGATTCTAAATTCCTCAATGGTGGGGGGATTAGATTTTGAATATCAACATCTTCTAAACTTAGGTTAAGATCAATTTCTCTGGCGAGTATTATTGATTTTCTGGCGACGTCTATTCCTCTAAGATCTTTCCTTGGGTCAGGTTCTGCATAGCCGAGTTCTACAGCTTTTCTTATGTGATTAAAAATTGGCTCATCAGAAGCAGAGAAGTTATTGAATATATAACTCAAAGATCCGCTAAATATACCTCGTACTTTGTAGATCACATCTGATGAGTCATGTAGCGTATTCAATAAGTTAATTATCGGTAGTCCTGCTCCGACATTAGTTTCGTAATTGAATTTTCTTCCTCTTACTTTCATTTTTTTTCTCAGGTTTTTATAGTTTGAGATATCTCCTGAGTTAAATATTTTGTTGGAAGCAACTATGTCGAAGTTGTTGAGCATGAAGTTCTCATAGGAATCACTTACTATTGATGATGCTGTATTGTCTACTATCACAATGTTGTTTAGGTAGAGGTTATTGATATTATCGATGAGCTCATTGAGCGTATTGTATTTTTCTCCGTTTTCTAATTTTGATTTCCAATCAGAACTGACTCCACGTGGTTCCAGATAGTATTTTTTAGAATCACATATTCCTATAATTTTTATTTTGATGCGTTTCTTTTTTACTAACTCATCAGATGTAATAATGACTTGATTAATAAATTCAGAACCAACTTTTCCTTTGCCTATAGCAAACACGTTTAAGGTTTTTATTGTGCCGTATACCTCGTTATGGACTAAGTTAACCGCTTTGCTAAGGTATTTTTTATCTACTACTAAAGAGATGTTTTTTCCAGATATACTGTTACTTATTAGATGCATCCAGATGCCTGTTTTTCTTAAGGTTGAGATGGCTTTTTCTAATGAGAAATTATGTCTTCCGATGATGGCTATGATGCCTACGTCGTCATTAATATCTATTGAAGATATGTGTCCAGAATTTAATTCATGTTTGAATTCTGTACGTAGTGATAGCTCTGCAAATAAGGCATCTTCTGATGAGATGACAAAGCCAATTCCGTTTTCGGTGGAGGCTTGTGAGATCATCTTTACATTGATATTCTGAGCTTGTAAGCATGTAAATATCCTTGCATCGATACCAATATTTTGTTTTAACCTATTGCCCTCTATTGTGACCAGTGATATATTGTCGATACTTGTTACAGCTTTTATCCCTTTTTCTCCGCCTACCTGATCTATAGTAGTTCCTTTTTGTAGTGGATGCTTTGTAGATCTTATCTGTAATGGAATTTTTGATTTCTTAAGCGGTAGTATCGTCTTAGAGTGTAGTAGATTCATACCGAAACTTGCTAGTTCATTGGCTTCTGTATAGCTCATTTTTTTAATCTTGATGGCACTAGCTACCCTTGATGGATCAGCACTATAGATGCCGTCTATATCTGTCCAATTCTGAACCTCAGATGCTTGTAGAAAATTAGCGAATAACGAAGCACTGTAATTACTTCCATTTCTACCTAGTGTGACAGTTTCACCAATCGGGTTGCTGGCAATGTAACCGGTAATTACAGGAATAGAATTGATGTCAATTGATTCAAATTTATTCAGAGTTTTTTCTTTACTGACTAGTAGGTTGACTTCATATTTATTTTCATTTTTATTACAGATAAGACAATCTCTTGCATCTATTATTTCTGATTGGTAGCCACTTGTAGTTAGTAACTTAGAAATCATTTTAGCAGATATTAATTCTCCATATGCTAAGACTTTGTTTCTAATCATTTCAGATTCTGACTTCAACAATTTTATAGCTTCTAAAACTTTCTTCAACTCATTTATCTCATCGTCTATAGATACTTCTTCAATATCTTTTTTTGAGTATTCAGAAAAATCTCTAAATGCTGCCGTAAAATCTTCTCCATTCTTAGCTAAGTTGTATAGTTCGATAAGTCTATCGGTAGAATCACCCCTCGCTGATACTACAAGAGCAAGAGGACTATTTGTTTTTTCAACTTTGATAATATCTAGAATATTATTTAAGTTTTCTTCACCGTAGAGTGATGTTCCTCCAAACTTTAGAATCTTTCTTTTGTCATTTCCAGTTTTTGTGTTTTTATAGAACTTGCGGATTTCCTTTGAAATTTTTATATGTTCCATTAAGAATCCATCGTGACCATAGGGAGAGTCTATTTCAGAAATAAAGGCATTAGGCAATTGGCGTGCTAAGAATCTTTGAGATTCGATTGGTACGAGTAAGTCTGTTTGAAATCCAATAATTAGAGTTGGAATTTCTATCTTTTGTAAAGCATTTATTTCTCCACCCCTTTTTCTTCCAATATTGTGTGAGTCTATACTTTTGGTAAGATAATAGAGACAGAGAGAATCAAATTGCTCACTAAATTTATGACCATGATAGTTCATGTAACTGGATGCTTTAAATCCGTCCGTATTGCTTTTACTGTCTGTTTGATCTTTGATTAATATCTCACTGGTCCGGTACGTGAGCATACCTAATGCTCTTGCCGCTTTAAGACCTGCAAGTCCTCCTCCTTGATTACCAAATGTAGTATCAGCTTTTAATGCCATTCGCTGCGCTTCGTGTATGGCTATTCCCCAGGCAGACTCTCTTGCACTTGATGCAAGTAAAATTTGGTGACTGATAGTTCCTTTAAAACTATATGAAAATTCTAATGCTTGATAACCACCAAACGATCCACCTATGATGGTATGTATGGAGTTAATGTTTAGCTCTTGAGCTAATGCTATGTACGTTTGTGCATGGTCTCGTATAGAGAATTGAGGAAAATTAAAATCTATAGGACGAGTCGATCCATGTGGTGATCCTACACAATTAGCACATATAATAAAGTATGATTCTGGATCATATAGCTTGTCTTTTCCAAAGAGTCCAGACCACCATGAGAGGACATCGGTATGTCCAGAGATAGCATGGAATACCCAGATTACATTAGATTTATCTGCGTTAAGCTGCCCAAAAGTTTGATAAGCGATTTCTAAATCATTTATCTGCTTATTAGATTCGAGTGTAAATTCTTTTATCCTGAAAGTCTTCATTTCGTATTGCTTAATGATTGGTCAATATCTGTAATCAGTTCATCTACATGTTCTAGTCCTACAGATAGTCTTATAAAGTTTGATGTGATTCCTGCGTTTTGTCTTTGTGACTCATCCAGCTTAGAGTGAGTTGTAGAAGCTGGGTGAGTTGCGATTGACCTAGAGTCACCTAAGTTTGCCGTAAGGCTATGAATTTTTAAACCGTTTAAAAATTTAATTGCATTATTGCTGTCTCCCTTGATTTCGAATGCCACCAGACCTCCGCCAAGCTTCATTTGTTTTTTTGCCAATGCGTAGTCCTTCATGTGAGGTAAGAAGGGGTATATCACATTTTCTACAAGCGGATGATCAGTGAGCCAAGTTGCAATGGTCATCGCATTAGAACAATGACGATCCATTCTAATAGCTAAGGTCTCTATACTCTTAGATAAGATCCAAGCATTGAATGGAGAAAGGCATGCTCCGGTACGCCTTACAAATTCGTAACAATAATAAATGAGCTCTTTACTTGATAATATTGCTCCACCTAATACTCTGCCTTGTCCATCAATATATTTAGTCGCTGAGTGAATAGAAATATCGATTCCAAATTCAGATGGTTTTTGTAAATATGGAGTAGCGAAACAATTATCTACAATCGAAATAATATTGTTATCCTTACATAACTTGGATATAAATGAAAGGTCCGCAATTTTAAGGGTAGGATTAGAGGGTGTCTCGAGGTAGAGAACTTTTGTGTTAGGTCTTACAGCTTGGATCCAAGATTGTTCGTCATCTAACTCAACCAATGTATGCTCCACACCCATTTTAGGTAATATATGTTGGATGATATATAGTGTATTGCCAAAAGAATTTTTAGAGGCGATGAGGTGATCTCCAGATTGGAGTAGTGACACCAAACTTGTATATACTGACGCCATACCAGAAGCTGTAGATACGCCCGCTTCGTAGTTTTCCAGAAGACATAGTTTTTTTATAAATTCTTCGGTATTAGGATTTGAGAATCGGGAATATAAATTTCCCTCTGCTGTGCCTTGAAATAGAGCGGAACCATGTTCGGCGCTGTCAAATGTAAAACTTGATGTCAGGTATAACGGAACAGAATGCTCTCGATAAATAGATTGTTCTGCCTGTGTTCGAATCGATGTTGTTTCGAATGATTTTTTTGCCATTTTTGATATTTTTTATTTTATCAAGAATGGATAGAAATATAACAGATACTAACAGCTAAGATTGCATATCTTTCTCATTCAATATTGAAGAGATGGAATTAGCACCAATGCCAAAAGTGTGGCTGGTTGCTAAGGTGTCATGGGGCCATATCCCTAAACCTTTCTTGATAAAACCTTGTAAAGAACTGCCGCAAAACTACATTTATAAATGGCTTTAATTCTTATTTAACACAAAATTAATATTTGATATAAGCGCAGAGCTCTGCTTGTGATTCCGTGGGTGTTTGTCCTTCTTTTTGGTATATACTCCGTCGCTATACGATACGTAACTGGGACTTATAGTTCTTAGAGATGTATTGAATTTATTGAACTCTATGAGCGATAGCGGATCAGCTATATCGGGAGTGCTGACGAAGGAGGCATTCCC
>CAZBXL010000038.1:0-20225 GCA_964495785.1 uncultured Saprospiraceae bacterium
ATAACTATTATATATATACACCCACCCTAACAGTAATATACAAAAAATGGCCACTTCATTTAAGAAGCAGCCATTTGTTATATCATACTAAAGGAGTATTTCTACCCTATTTTAGTTTGTAGATTTTAAGAACTTCTTAGTGATTTGTTGCTTACCAGAAATCATTCTGATATAATAAAATCCATCAGAATAATTGTCTAATGTTACTTGTAGTTTTTCTTGCGTTACAGTGAAGCTATCCGCCATCTGTCCTACTCTATCATAGACATATACCATAGTACCTTCTGCTGGCATTTGGTTAGTCTCTATCGTTAAGACATCAGATACTGGATTAGGAATTACTCTAAATGATAAAGCCAATTCTTCTTCATCTTCTGGAAGTAGAGTCTCTTCATCCTCATCTTCTTCTACAACAGTCATGTCACAACTCCCAGCTGACATACAATCAGAAGTCAACATGATCATATCGACGTCCCAAGCAGTGACTGAACTGTTAGCTCCTACTAAGCAGTATCCTAATAATTCAAAACTGAATACAGAAGTCTGAGTTACTGTAAATTCTGGATTATTGCTAAAGTCAAAAGTCTCTAAAGTCCAATCTGTAGTTGTATTCATACCTACTGCTTTAAATACTTCTACTCCATCTTTAAGCACTCTGACACCGTAATTAACTGGATAGTTATTAGGACCTGATGCACCATTGATCCAAGAATACATCACTGGTGCTTGCTCAAAGAAACTCAACTCAGAAATACTTCCCGTACCATTACTACCAGGCGCTACTTGTATATCAAATCTAATCGCTAAATCACTGTTATCTTCAAAAGTACAATCGTCTAATGAGCTTACACACATCGCCACTGAACCATTAACTCCTTCAGTACATGAATGTGTATTATTGTTTGGATCATTTCTATATAGGTTACCTCCTACAACAGAATACTGAGTACATGCTGGATCATTCGTCGCAACACCTGTGAACTCAGAGTAATCTGCTCCAGAACCATCAGTACTGTCAGAATAACATGCATCCAAATCAAATGTCAACTTAGACGTTGTTGCTGTACCCGGACCTGGTGAGGTTCTATTAACAGCGATAGCATTAGAAAGATCAAAACATCCACTTACATCATTAAAGAGATTGTTACCCATTGCTAATCCTGTAACTCCTCCATCACTGCATATTCTATATATATTACAAAGTCCTAAACCAGCACCTGTTAAGTTGAATGGTGGAGCAGCAGGTAATCCTAAGATTGTTCCTGTTGCAGCATCTGTAATTACCCATCCTTTAGTTCCTGTAGCACTTCCTCCAGTAAATGTCACTGGTACTACATCATTAGGATCATCGATACATATTTCTACTTCTGTAGAACCATTAGAGCTAATTGTACCTGCATCTGGTTGTATTCTATCAACGACAATCGGATTAGAAACTCCGATACAATCTGCATCTACACCCGAGAGGTTATTTCCTACAGCAGCCCCTGTTAATGTACCTTCATATGATACGTTGTATATGTTACAAGCGCCTAATCCAGCTCCATCAAAATCAAATGGTGGTGCTGCTGGTAGACCTAATATGTTTCCGTTAGCATCAGTAATAATATATTGGTTGTTAGTTCCTGTAGCATTATTCAAATTAACATTAACTAAATCAGCTACACCATCACCTACGCATACTGTCGTAGAGGTCGTGTTATCATCAAGTGATAACACACCGCCATCTACATCAATTTTATTTACTGTTATTGGATTTGATAACACTGTACATCCTGAGATATTTGCAGCATTAGCTCCTATACTTAATCCGCCAACATTTCCAGAACTGAACAAGAACCATATAAGGCATGTCTCAGAATTGGAAGCTGATAAATTAAATGGTGAGTTGCCTGGTAAATTTAAAATATTACCATCAACATCAGTTACTAAGAATCTACCTCCTGAACCACCTGTTACATTGAAGTCTAATAGTTCTGAAACGCCATTACCTACACATACTGAAAAGTTATCACCTAATGGTGAGCTTAGCGTACCAGCAGTTACCGTATTATTAGACACGCTTACAAAATTAGATATGTCAAAACACTCAGAACTAACTGCAGAGATATTAGAACCGGCAGTAGCTCCAGATAATGTACCATTATATGACACGTGGTGTATTCTGTAATTACCACTTGCTAATGCTGAAAAATTAAAGTCTGGGCTGTTCTGAGTAGATATAATATTATTATCCTGATCTGTAAGTATGAATAGTTGGTTATCACCTATTTCATTATTAACTGTCACACTTAGAGGACTTACCCCAGATCCATTATTACATAGATTAACAGAAGTTACATTACCCGGTGCTGCTAATACACCACCATTGGTAGTTGATTTATTTATTGTTATCGGATTAGATAGATCAAAGCATCCGTCAAAATCTGAGATATTGTTACCGAAAGCTAATCCTGTAAAAAATGCATCAAATGAAAGATGATAAATCTGACAAGTCTGCACGTTACCTGCGATCTCTATATTAATCGGAGGTGGGCCAGGAAGTCCTATGATATTACCATTTGTATCCGTGATTATCCATCTTGATGTACCAAAGTCGGCACCTGATAAATTGATATCTATTCCATCAGTAACATTACCTTGAACACATATGTCAAAGTTATCACCCAATGGAGAAGAAATAGTACCACCTACAGCTCTTCCTTTAGACACTGTGATAGGGTTAGATAGCCCATTACAGTTACCTACTAAAGTCCCTACATTAAGACCAACAGATAATCCTGAATCAGGTCCATCATAACTGAAAGCATATAGTGTATAACGACCTCTATCAAAAGCAGAAAAATCAACAGCAGGTCCTGATACGAACTCTGTTATAGCTCCATTGTCATCAACTAAGAAGTATACAACATTAGCACCTACATTATTATTCAATACTGTCTCTATTATGCCAGAAGAACCATCACCATCACATATAGATACAAACGTTCTGTTCTCAGTTGAGAATACACCACCAGTTGTGGTTGTCTTAGTCACTGTTATAGGATTAGATACGCCTGCACATCCAGATATACTATTGATATTACCTCCTTGAGCTATGCCGCTAACGGTACCATCGTAACTGATATGATATAGTAAGCAAGTACCACTACCAAAACCATCAAAGTTGATAGCCGTAGTACCAGTAAGTACTCTTATTATATTACCATTCTGATCTGTAGTAACGAATACTTGTGTACTCCCTACTGCACCTACAACATCAACATCGATAACGTCAGGTACTCCATCGCTTGCACATATGTTGAACACAGTCTGACCATTAGCGCTAATAGAAGCTGCTGAAGCTGTAGTTCTCTCTACTACTATCGGGTTAGATAAACCAAAGCATCCATTGATGCCGCTTAAGTTAGAACCTACACTAAAACCATTAATTGTACCTTCAAAACTGATATTATAAATATTACATGTTCCTAATCCAGCACCGTCAAGATCAAATGGAGGAGATGGAGGTAATGCTAAGATTTCTCCTGTAGCCGCATCTGTTATAATCCATGCCATATTTGATCCTGTATTACCAGTTATAGTTACATCAATAGGATCAGGGATTCCGTCTCCTGCACAGATAGATAAAGAAGTCAATCCATCTACTGTAGCTAAGGTACCACCACCTTGCATATTACGTTCGACAACAATAGGGTTTGATAATGCAAAACAGCCTTGAACGCCATTCACGTTACTTCCTACTGCTACTCCTGTTATCGTGCCTACCGAGGATACTGCCCATATAAAGCAAGTACCGCTTCCAGCTCCTTCAAGATCGAAAGTCGGTCCACCACCTACAGCTAAGAAATTTCCAGCTTCATCTGTAACCACGTATGTCACATCATCCCCTGTATTGCCGCTTAGCTCAACGTCAAAAGCATCAGAGATGCCATCGTTAGCACAGATACTTAATGAAGTACCGCCTCCTACTATATTTAAGTTACCACCAATTATATTACCAGATTGACACTCAGAAGTAATAACTACTTCGTCTATATCCCAAGCTGTAACAGCTTCTGCATTACCGACTAAGCAGTATCCTAAAAGTTCGATAGTAAAAAATGTATTTGATGTAACTGTAAATTCTGGATTATTAGAAAAATCAAAAGACTCAAGTGTCCAATCCGTGGTCGTTGCATTACCATCTTGTCTGAAGATCTCTGTTCCATTCTTAAGTACTCTTATTCCATACTGTGTAGGATAATTATTCAAACCTGAAGGTCCAAACAACCAATCGTAAGTCACTGGAGCCTGCTCAAAGAATGATATGTTACTTAATGTTCCTGCGCCAGACGGGCCAGGTGTTACCATCACTTCGATTATGATTGACTTATCTGACCCAGCATTGTATGTACAACTATCATCTGAACTTACACACATAGCTGGTGATCCGTTAACTCCATTAGTACAAGAATGCGTATTGACTAAAGGATTAGTTCTGTAGATTGTACTCATTGGAGACAATGTCGTACAACCAGGATCATTAGTCGCGACTCCTGTAAATTCGGAATAATCAGCGAGTGTTCCTGCATTTACAAAAGAATTACATTCATCTAAACTGTAGTAAATGAATGAACTTGTAGTATCTCCACCTATAGAATAGTTCTTTGATATTAAAGCTGTAGAACTAAGAAGTAGAAATGTTAAAATAGAAATGTAATTTTTCAAGACGATAGTTTTTTTTCTAAAAAATAATGAATGAGTCGTATTTTAAAGATTGTATTAAGTTGCAAATATATGTATAAAATTGAAAAACAAGACATAACACATATAAAAAATCTTAATACCATCTGCGTATTATATGACAAGTTAGTTTAATATTAGGTATGACAAGTAACCATTAATATGTATTAAACAAATTGTAATCTTAACTAATATGATACAGTTTTATCTGTATAAAAACCATATACCTAACTATGAGACGGCTATATTAAAAATAGTCATCATACATTTTAAAAAAGTTATACAAAAAAGAATTCCGATCAGCAATATTATAGAGCACACGTAAAAATAATACATAGGAAAATTCCCAATAGACTTAGGACGCCAACGTATAATACATATAGTGAATAAATGTATTTGTATTAGCTACAATTGTTATACGATCTTAATCCTCAATCTGTTTTTGTGTTACTGAATAAATAATGCTTTATCCCAACATTTAACATTATTCATATTAAAAGTAAATCATAGATAGTCCTACTTACTAAACCTTTGTAGATACTCTTGATCTATATCAATTGTTCTTTCAGATGTAAAAAAACAGAAAAATAGATTTTTATATAGGTACCCATTCATATCTATCTTGTAGTTTAGAATTCCATCTTTAAATTATTTTTATATCTTGAATCAATTAAAATCAGTTAAATAACTCAATACATATGGTGAAATATAGAATTCAGTTTACGGCATTACTACTTGCCTGTTTTTTTTCTGGCATTAGTCAAGATAATGAGGCCAATCCATTTGATTTTGGAAGAATGTGGACATTTGAAAATCCACCAATAGAGTGGTTTGAAAAAGCGTATGATCTCAAGACAGATAAAGCTTGGTTTGATGACGTTAGAAAATCTTCTCTCAGGTTTGCAACTTGGTGCTCTGCATCTTTTGTCTCGCCAGACGGTCTTATTATGACTAACCATCATTGCTCCAGAGATGAAGCTATAGGTGTACAACAAGATGGTGAAAATTTCGACGTAAACGGGTATTATGCTGCGACTCTTGCAGACGAAAGAAGAGTGAATGACTTATTTGTAGAGCAGCTTATTATGGTGGATGATATTACGGAAGATGTAAATGCATACACTAAAAATGCCATAGACGATGCTGCTGTGGTAGCTCAGCGACAAGAAGCTCTTAAATCTATAGAAGAAGAATATGCGAAGAAAAAAGGATGGGAAGGACTAAGATTACAAACAGTAACTTTCTATTCTGGAGGTAAATTTTCAATCTATGGATATAAGAAGTACAGTGACATCAGATTAGTTTGTATTCCAGAGAATGATCTAGGTTTTTATGGAGGTGATCCTGATAACTTTACTTATCCAAGATATAATCTTGACTTTACATTTTGGAGAGCATACGATGAGAATGGTAAGCCAGTGAATACATCAGAGTACTATTACGAATTTAATCCTGACGGTGTAAAAGAAGGTACACCGGTATTTGTAGTAGGTAATCCTGGACGTACAGAAAGATACCGAACGGTAGCGCAACTTGAGTATGATAGAGATTACAGATTTAAGCACCTTCTACGATGGTTAACTAACAGACGAGATATGATGTTAGAGGAATATGAAGTTATATCATTAGAGCCTGCTAAGGAAAGAGAAGCTCAAGAACTACTCGGCACTATCAATAACCTATCAAATTCTATCAAAGCCTACACTGGCATTGTCAAAGGATTACATAACGACAACTTTATGGGTAGGAAAAAGACGATGGAAAATAGTATCAAGAAAGAATCTAATGGATTGTCTTATTGGGATGATTTAGAAAACGAATACAACATCATCACGCCTCACGCGTGGGCTGTTAATCACTTAGGCGCCTCTCCTTATAGAGGGCAAGTCTTTATGCTCATGCATAGTTTGTATGCATATAAAAATGCTGTAGATAATGATGCTGATGACGCCGAGAAAAAAGCGATGAAAGAATCTGCGTTAGAAATGGCTAATAATATTAATGTAGAGAAGGAGAAAGTTCTAATGACCGTCTTACTTAATGAAATCAAAACCGACATCTACCCTGGAGATGCGACCTTAGATAGAGTTACTGGAGGTGTGAGCATTGATGCTTATGTAGATAAACTATTTTCTGATTCTGATCTTCTCAATGGCAAAGCTGATAAGGTATTATCAAAAGAAAAGAATATTAAGAAAGCTAAAGATCCTCTCATTAAAGCATCTGAGATTTTAGTACAAAGATATAATGAAGCAGGTGCTATGTTCCAAGCCTCTTCTGCAAAAAGACGAGTATTAGAATCAAAAATTGCCAATCAAGCATTCAACGTATACGGAACTTCATTACCTCCTGATGCGACATTTACTTTAAGGATATCAGATGGTCTTGTTAAGAGCTATGAATACAATGGCACCAAAGCCCCTATTATGACGACTTACTTTGGATTGTATGACAGACATTATTCATTCAATCAGAAGTTTCCGTGGGCACTGCCTGAGAAGTGGGCTAATCCGCCGTTAGAATTACTTAAATCTCCTATGAATTTTGTATCAACAAACGATATCATAGGTGGTAACTCTGGTTCTGCGATTATCAATGAGAAAGGAGAAGCAGTAGGATTGGTATTTGACGGCAATATAGAATCACTTCCCGGAAACTTCATTTATGATGAGGAATACAACAGAACGGTATCAGTACATGCTGGAGGAATTATGGCAGCTTTAAAGTACATCTATAAAGCAGACAGATTAGTGGACGAACTTATAAAACGATAGGAAATATCGAATTAAGATAATAAAAGAGGAGTCATTTGGCTTCTCTTTTTTTATTATTAGTAATGTGTTTTCTTCGTGATTATAGAAAATGAATTTCCAAATCTTCTTTTTTCTTTCGTACTAATTTAGAGTCATAATGATCCATCTTATTATTGTATTATGCTCGCTTACTTCTTAATATCAATATTTACAGTAATGCAACCTATCTTATTATTACTCTCGACGTAGTAAAAATCTACATCCGTCAATTGTCTCATCAAAATCTTGATTGTCAGCTATTGTGACAGCCAACTCATCATTATCAGAATCATAGACAATCTCCATAGCATATGTTCTAATCACTGAACTACCAACCGTCTGAAATTCCTCCAGTCTAAGTATATTAATATCAGAAACGGTACTTATCAGTACATCTCTCAGCAAAATATCTTGAGATTCAATTCTAACTTCTGCTACATCATTTGTCTTGATCAAATCCAATACAAATCCATCAGGAATACTATCCATATGTGTGCAGTTATGATCTAATCCAATCCATCTTCCTATAAATTTCTCTCGAATTTCTATCTCACAAAATTCACCTTCATAAAAAACGGTACAAAAACATTCACTACTTCCTTCTAAAGCAACTCCATTGGGTCCGCAGACCGATGGTTCTATCATATCGTTATCTGAGCAAGAACCGGCTAAGAATAAGATGATCAAATACAAACAGGGAGTAATCGAATTTATAAGTTTAGAAATGGACATTGTTTAATATTAGCTTGGTATTATTTATTGGACAATGCATAAAATAAATGTAGGACATCACTATGCATAAGATATCTATAGTCTATTCTGCTATGATAATATAGTCAGGTGATATTTCAATGACTTTGAATTCTTTATTATACACAGTAATAATTTTTGAATCTATACTATAAAATATATTTGGACTAAAGCCTTGATAACCATTATGAAAAATTGGAGATAGGGAGAATGTTACTTTATTGGGCATACCACTGTATAATACTTTAAATGATCCTTTAAAGAATCCTTTATTTATTTTTAAATAGTCTCCCACTTTTATTTTGTATTGCATGATTGATGTATAATTGATTAGGATTTAAATATTGAGATGGCTGACTATTTCAGCAAGATTCTGATATTATCCAAAGATCTATTTCTTTATTGGAATACCAAATCCTTCCATATCCTCAGACGAAGAAAGAAGCCATTCTTCACCATATATTGATTCATACTTTATTTCTAATTTGAAATCACTCGTCAGTACTTTATATAACTTATTCTCGTGATCATTTAGTGAGCCAACTATTGCTTTAGTCTCATCAGCTGGAATGAGCAATCCAGCTGTTATATCAGAATAATATAGATTTATTGTCGAGTCTCCCTCAGTAATATAATCTACAAATTCATATATGTAGCTAAACTTTTTATCATCATAGGAGATTTCTACATCTTTTATTAGGGCTGGACCTATACCAGAGTTAGTTAATTGCAGAAAATTTTCTCCTGTTCCATACCCTCCAGCTCCATAGATTACATATGGATATACAGACAGATATTGTTGTTTTCTAATGAGTCTCGTCTGATATATAAATACCATGAGAGTTAATACGCTAATGAATATTGCAGATAAACTTAGAATTTTGTCACTGTTCCATGATGATTTCGCCATAATTGAATTTATAAATTGACAAGAATAATCTTTACTTCATACTCAGTTCTCTAATATCATATAGTTTTATTCAATATTAAAATGTTTCAGTATAGAAAAGTATTCTGGCATTGATTTTAATTTAAATGCCTTCTAAGCAAAGTAGAGTTCTAATAATATAGCATCTCAGCGATCTAACTATTAGTCATAAAAAAAGGAGCCACTGTAACAGTAGCTCCTATTCTTATATTTTTATTTCAAAGTTATTTTACCTTGGCTTCAGATTGAACTCTACCCTTCTGTTGAGAGCTCTTCCACTTAAGCTATTATTATCTGATATTGGATTAGACTCACCGTAACCAGTATGGCTCATTCTGGAAGAACTAACACCTCTTCTTATGAGATATTCAAAACATGCTTGTGCTCTTCGCTCAGAGAGTAATTGATTATTAACTGCACTACCTACATTATCAGTGTGTCCCGCTATGATTAGATTGTATCCAGGATACTTATCCATGATTGTAGATATCTGATTAAGAACAGGATATGACTCACTCTTAAGTGTAGCCTTACCAGTCTCAAATTGTACTGCTCTCATAGCCGTCTCTAATGTAGATAAGTCACTTGCATCTATTCCTGGACAACCATTATTAGCAACAGAGCCCGGCTGCGATGGACACTTATCTCTACTATCATCTATACCATCACCATCAGAATCTGGACAACCATTTAAAGCTCTCAATCCTGGCCTATCTGGACATCTGTCATCGTAATCTGATACGCCATCACTATCTCTATCTGGGCAACCGCTTGCACTTGCAGAGCCTTTAATATTAGGACATCTATCTTCAGCATCAGGTATACCATCGCCATCTTTATCATCAGCTGAGACATCAGGACAGCCATTATTCTCTACAGTACCTTTTGTGTTAGGGCATTTATCCAGATTATCTGGTATACCGTCCATATCGGTATCGTTATCAGGGCATCCATTATTTTCTTTTGTTCCTGCCATATTAGGACACTCGTCATCACTGTCAGATATACCATCACCATCAGAATCTGGACATCCTCGGAATAAAGCTGTACCAGGTATCGCTGGACAGTCATCTCTATAATCAGGAATACCATCATCATCTCCATCTGGGCATCCCTTCATATCAATAGGACCTGCTATCTGAGGACATAGATCTATATCGTCTTCTAATCCGTCATTATCACTATCTATGATCTCTTCATTATCTTCCATCTCTTTCTCCATATCCACAGGACTTCCAAATAAGTATGTAAAGCCTAAACCGTGATGTAGATTATTTCTATTATCTTTTAATGCATATCGGTATTCTGATTGCCAATTGATATAGGCGTTCTCAGCAACTTTAAAATAGACACCTGCTCCAAAAGGAATCTGCACATTAAATTCTCCTTCTTGTTCTAATTGACCTCCTAATCCTAACATTCCATAAGGTCTTATGTCTGTTTGAAAATCAGTGAACATATATTGTCCTGTGGCATCTAATCCATATACTTTCTTATGAAAGCAATTATTGAACTCTTGGTCATGACTTGTCACAACGCCGTACTTGATTGGTACTACAAGATTGATATTCTCATTTAAACTACGAAGATATCCTACTTCAAAGCCTGAGTGGTAGGCACTAAAGTTAGATATATCACCACCGTTCTGTGACTGATAATCCATGAATAGTGTTTTCATGGTTATACCTTGAGGGAATGCAGGATTCTGCGCTTGAATTGTTGAAAGGTTCATCCATGTAAAAAAGATGAATACCAATATTATTTTATTCATGAGTCTGTAATTCTTAGCGTACAAAAGTACAGTTTATTTATTAAGATTAATCTTAATGTGTTTAAGAATATTATTAAAATGCAAATACATTTAGGATTGACTTACAGAACTTTAAGTTAAAATTAGGACTTTTTATCCATAAAATATCCAGTGTCCCTATTTTTCATTACTTCGTTCCAATTAAAATAACGTCCATTCATGGCAATATATACACCTGGAGGAAGAATTTGTACAAACGCCAGAGCGCTTCCGAGATTAAAATAACCATCAGAAGAAGTACCAAATGCTATAGGTATCATAGCCCCGGTTAATACGATGGTTTTATCGATTTTGTGTTGAGCTAATATTTCTGCGGTAGCGACCATCTTATCAGTACCATGAGTAAGAAGAACATGCTTGGATTTGCAGCTCTTACAATTATGGATAATGATTTCTCTATCTGCATCAGTCATTTCGAGGCTATCTACCATCATCAAAGTCTTAACATCAAGATCAAGAGTGGATCTTCCAGCATCAAACATCTGTGGCAAATGAGAATCTTTAAAATATAACTCGCCAGTTATGAAATCATACTCTTTATCAAAAGTACCTCCTGTCACAAACACTTGAATTTTAACTTTGATATCTGTCATTATACTGTATCTTAGAGAGGAATATTTCCGTGCTTTTTATCAATTGTCTTAACCTCTTTGTTCTCGAGCATTGCAAAAGCGGTGATTAACTTTCTTCTTGTGTATTTGGGTTCTATCACTTCATCTACAAAACCTCTTGAAGCGGCTTTGTATGGGTTAGCAAATTTATCTGAATACTCTTGTTCTTTGTCAAGAAGTGCCTGCGCCGGATCATCGCTGCTTTTAATCTCTCTTTTAAAAATAATCTCACTGGCTCCTTTAGCTCCCATCACAGCGATCTCTCCAGATGGCCACGAGTAATTCATGTCAGCTCCTATGTGTTTACTATTCATCACATCATAAGCACCGCCGTAAGCTTTCCTCGTAATAACAGATATTCTCGGCACTGTAGCTTCACTAAATGCATATAGTAACTTGGCTCCATTAGTAATGATGCCATTCCATTCTTGATCTGTACCTGGAAGAAAACCTGGAACATCTACTAAAACCAATAGTGGAATATTAAAAGCATCGCAGAACCTAACAAATCGACCAGCTTTACGAGAAGAATTAACATCAAGTACACCAGCAAGACTCATTGGCTGATTAGCTACGACTCCTACACTTCGCCCTCCTATTCTTGTGAATCCAATTACAATATTCTCTGCAAATTCTTCATGAATTTCCATAAAGGAATCTGGATCAGCAATGCCATTAATGACGTCTTTTATATCATAAGGTTGATTAGGATTATCAGGAATTATCTGATCTAAGTCAGAGACTATTTCATCCCTTAAAGTGTATTCTAAATTTTCTGGTTTAGAATGACAGCTTTGTGGTAAATAAGAAAGTAGCCTCTTGACTTTATTTATAGCCTCGACATCCGACACAGCTCTCAGATGTGTTACACCTGACTTTTGAGCATGAGTTGCGCTACCGCCCAATGCTTCTGAAGTGACATCTTCATTTGTCACAGTTTTGACGACGTTAGGTCCCGTTACAAACATGTACGAAGTGTGATCCACCATAATAGTAAAATCAGTAATGGCTGGTGAGTAAACTGCTCCTCCAGCACATGGGCCCATGATGGCAGATATCTGAGGTATATACCCAGAAGCAAGAGTATTTCTATAAAAGATATCAGCATAACCTCCTAAGGACTTGACCCCCTCTTGTATTCTTGCTCCTCCAGAATCATTGAGGCCCACTATTGGAGCTTTATTGTCCATTGCCAACTGCATAATTTTGACAATTTTCTCTGCATGTGTTTCTGAGAGAGAACCTCCAAATACAGTAAAGTCCTGAGCGAAGGCAAATGTAGATCTACCGTTAACTAAACCGTAACCTGTTATGACCCCATCTGATAATATCCTATCATTTTCCATCCCAAAATCAAAACTTCTATGTTCTACTAACATACCGATCTCCTCAAAGGTACCTGCATCAAAGAATAACTCTATTCTCTCCCGGGCCGTTAGCTTCTTTTTAGCATGTTGCTTATCTATTCTTTCTTGTCCACCACCAAGCTGAGCCTGACGCTTTTTGCTATTTAAAAGATCGATTTTATTCTTCATCTTATATTTTAATAATTCTCTTAAAAGTCCTTTTTATATTATAATTTTACACATTAAAGATAATCCTTATGTCAAAATTACTTTTGTCCCGAAAATTACAGAATATGTCTGAGTCTGCTACTATACAGATGGCTCAGAAAGCAAGAGATCTTAAATCTAAAGGAATTGATGTCATTTCTTTAAGTTTAGGTGAGCCAGATTTTGACACACCAGACTATATCAAAGAAGCCGCTAAAAAAGCATTAGATGCAGGCTATACTAAATATACTCCCGTACCTGGATTTTTGGAATTACGAGAAGCCATCTGCAATAAGTTCCAGCGTGATAATAACTTGACATATACCCCTTCCCAAATAGTTGTGTCAAATGGCGCAAAGCAGTGTATCGCCAATATTTGTTTGGCTCTACTTGACGAAGGTGATGAAGTCATCATATTTACACCTTATTGGGTGTCTTATTTCGAAATTGTAAAATTTGCCGGAGGTACACCTGTTGAGGTTTATGCAGGTATAGAAGATGATTATAAAGTACAGGCTGAGCAGCTCAATGCTGCAATTACTGACAAGACGAAACTTATTATCTATTCATCCCCAAGTAATCCAACAGGTAGCGTATATACTCAATCAGAACTTGACGCATTGGCTAAAGTGATTACCAAGCATGATGACTTATTTGTAATGTCGGATGAGATATATGAGTACATAAACTTTGCTGAAAAAAATCCAAGTATTGCTAATTGCGAAGGAATGTATGATAGAACTATCGTCGTCAATGGTATGTCTAAAGGATTTGCTATGACTGGTTGGAGATTAGGATATATGGCGGCTCCAGAATGGATAAGTAAAGCTTGTGCTAAGGTACAAGGACAATTTACTTCAGGTGCTAATGCATTTGGACAGCAAGCTGCAGTTGTAGCCTTATCAGAAGATCCTGCTAAGCAAAGTTATATGAAAGAAAAATATGCTGAGAGAAAACAATTAGCTAAATCAATGCTTGAGCAAATCGATGGCATACAGAGTAATGATCCTCAAGGAGCATTTTATTTCTTTCCTAATGTAAGTGGATTATTTGGTAGAAGTAATGGTCATCGAACAATCAATAATGCAGATGACTTAGTGGATATCTTATTGACAGAGGCTCATGTGGGTACTGTAACGGGATTAGCATTTGGTGATCCTAATTCTATAAGACTTTCATACGCTACTTCTAATGAGAAACTAACTGAGGCTTTAACAAGGATTAAAACTACGCTTGAGAAATATAAATAAGCAAGCGTTAATGGAATTTAAAAGCAGTTATAACCCAAGTTTATTTGGGTTAACTTAAAGCCATTGTTATAGTTAAAATAGAAACGTGAATACCTCTTTTGTTATAGAGATTTGTCAAGAGGCATTCATGTTATGATAAATTTTATCAGTATCATTTAGTTACCTTCCTCTTCCATTTTCTTCATCTTTATTATCTCTTCCATAACTAAATCAAGTTGGTCAGAGCCAATATTTTTCATGATGATCTCCCTGTTCTTATCAAGGATAAACAACTTAGGTGTCGAGGTGACGTTATATTTTATTTTGAATTTAGATCTGTGGTATTCGTCTGCTGCATTGATAAATCCTCCCATACTTTTATCTTCTACAGCATCCCAACAAGTTTTTGTCTTATCCTGATGCTTAGTACATATGGCTAATGTTTTGACACCTTTAGAATTCCACTTCTCATTAAACTTGACATAGTCGGGCATCGACTTCTTACAATGTCCACAATCTGGTGCCCAAAATAATAATATCAAATATTCATAATCTATTTCACTTAAGGTAATGGGCGTCTCATCTTGGTCGTATACAGTTAGATCTGCGCCTATCTTTCCTATTAAAGTAGGTCTTATGTCATTGGCTCTCTTGATGATCTTATCGAGATTATCCTGCTCTACCCAAGTAGCTTTCCCATCAGCATAATACTTATCTACGAGGTGGACATAGATAGCATCATAGCCAACAATTTTACTGGCAGCATACTCATTCAAAAAGTGGCTTAGATAAAACTTGAATGTTTCTGGAGCAGGCTCCATTTGTTCTAAGATATTATCTAAAGCTATACTTATGCTATCAGGATGATTAGGAGTTAATTTATTGATATAGTAATCAACTCTTTGATGTAAATATGGAGTTCTAAGACTAGCTGGATTATCTAAATTAATATTATCAAAATAATGTTTTCTATAGTATTGATATCTTGCAAGATTAGGATCAGCAGCATCACTAAAATCTGGTACTACGATTTCTTTATTGGCTTTAAGCATCTGAGAGCTGATATATTCTGGATGTTGACTATATACTTTTTCTTGATAATCCATAACTCTCTTATCGATCGCAGAAAGTTCTTCTTGAAATTTAGTTACATTTTTATTGGCCTCAGTGAGCTTTGCAATAGTATCCCTAAGTATATCTGCTCTCGGACGTACCTCTTTTAGAAAATCAACATAGTCATTAAGTTGTCTATTATCTGGTGCATTCTCAAACTCTAACTTACCCAGCTGATCTGCACTAAATGAAACCTTATAGTTTTGCTCAGTTTCTGAGACAAGAAATTGAATGAATTCTCTTTCTGGAACTGTCAGCAACATATATACACCTGGATCTAAATTTTCCTCTCCCTCTAACACATACTTATTGTCTTCATTAGGATATAGTGTATCATATACAAGCTGCTTATCAATAAGGTAATAACCTATGACTACGGTATCTTGGTCATAATTCTTGATATCAAACTCAATCTTATGCTGTCCGATTGTGGCTGTGGTACTGATCAATAATAGTAGTAATCCTAAAATTTTGTTCATTATCTTATTATAAGTTTTATCCAATAATCTATAACATCAAAAACTATGAAAATGTCGAGAGGATTAGGAATTTAATATTTATTTAAATCTATAAATTGATTATGCGGCACGATCACCTCTCAAGTTCGCTAATAAAAAGAGTACTGCCATTCTTACGGCAACACCATTTTCTACTTGCTGCAATATAAGAGCATGCTCAGAATCTGCAACATCACTTGATAGTTCTATGCCCCTATTTATAGGTCCTGGATGTAGTATAGTGATTTGTTTATCCAGTTTATCTAACTTTTCTTTATTGATACCATAGTACATACTGTACTCTCGTAGTGATGGTATGTACTTAATATCTTGACGTTCTAATTGTATTCTTAGCACATTGGCAGCGTCACACCATTGTAGACTTTCTTCTACATTATAAGATACTTCTACACCTAACGACCCAATATGTTTTGGAATTAAAGTAGGAGGTCCACAGACTCTTACTTTGGCACCTAATTTCTTAAGACAATAAATATTAGATAGTGCTACTCGAGAATGAAGTATATCTCCGAAAATGCAAATCTTTTTTGACCTCAAAGATCCTAACTTTTCTTTTAGAGAATAGGCATCTAATAATGCCTGTGTGGGATGCTCATGCGTACCATCACCTGCATTGACGATCTGTGCATCTATATGTTGTGACAAAAAGTAATGTGCTCCTGGTGCTGGATGTCTCATGACGACCATATCCACCTTCATAGATAATATATTGTTAACGGTATCGAGAAGGGTCTCACCTTTCTTAACGCTACTACCTGAAGATGAAAAATTTATAACATCTGCTGACAGTCTTTTCTCAGCTAACTCAAATGAAAGCTTTGTTCTTGTAGAATTCTCAAAGAATAAATTTGCAATAGTAATATCTCTTAATGAAGGGACCTTTTTTATAGGTCTATTAATGACATCTTTAAACTTTGCAGTCGTGTCAAATATCAATTCTATATCTGCTTCTGAAATGTACTTTATACCGAGAAGATGCTTTGTACTTATTTTACCTTCGCTCATTGTCACTATTTCTTATTGGCTGAATGTATAAGAATCTTATCTTGTCCATCTATATGTTCCCATTGTACATGTACGTAGGAGTCATCAACACTATCAACTTGTACACCTTTATAGTCTGCCTTAATAGGTAGATGTCTGTTGAATCGGCGATCTACCATCGCTAATAATTCTATCTGCTTAACTCTTCCAAAATCTTGCAGCGCAGACATTGCTGCATGGATAGTCCTCCCTGTATATAGTACATCATCGATTAAGATGATCTTCTTATCTTCTATATCAAAATCTATTTGAGTAGCATTTGCAGTAAGAGGTGTCGACCTTAATCTAAAGTCATCTCTATAGAATGTAATATCCAGTTTTCCAAAATTTATTTTCTTCTTAGGGAGTTTCTGAGAGATTATTTCTATGAGACGTTCTCCCAGTATTACACCCTTCTCTTGGATACCGATGATATTAATGGCCTCTTCCTTACTGTAATTTTCTATCAGCTGATGCGCAAGCCTAAGAAGCGTTATCTTAAACCTATCGGGACTTAGAATCTGACGACCTTGCTGCATGGATGACAAAGATATAACAAATTAAGCTTACAGTATATCGGCATTGTCCCATCCCTTAGAATAGACACGCCAGATAAATAACACCAATAAAGCAATCAGAAGCAACGAACTTATCAAAGACATAATGCTTCCTGTAGCATAAGATGATGGCTCGAATACAAACTTAATCTCATGATTACCTGCGGGAACTTTTAACCCACGCAGTATATAATTTACTCTTATGTAATCTGTTTTCTGTCCATCTATGTATGCATTCCATCCTTTATCAGGACCGTACCATACTTCAGAAAATACAGCTAACTGTTCTGAGTTACTATTTGCTTGATATAGTATTTCATTAGGCTTGTAGCTCGTCAATCTTATTGTTCCATTCTTACCATTGGGACTTAATCCAGCGACATAATTTTTAAACTCAGAATGGACAACTGCTGTACCTAATGGGTCAAAGTCATTGAGTGCATTTATTTCCTCATCTGCACTATTTACAAGTTTGATATTATTTATGAACCAAGCATTGCCTAAGGCAGCTGTATTTCTTTGTACTTGCTCAGGTGCATTTTGATCTGTTTTAAATATGATATACTTCGTATTGAGCATATTCAGAACATTCTGATTCATAGGTGCAATATGACGTTCTATCATATCCTGATACCTTTGCAATTTAGCGGCATGATACCCTCCTATACTCTTATGGAAATATGACGGAAAAGTAGAATTGTATGTATCCACACTTCTATCTAATACTCTGTAATGAGGATCGGTATCAGTGAGTATCTGTTCATCTACGACTCTCGGAGTATAGCTTGATTCAAAGTTTCTCTTACTCATATAATCGTCAGGTGTCATGTATCGGAAGTTGACCATAAATTGATCTGCCATCCCGAGCAGACCTATAATCACAACGGCGATTAATTTGCTGATCTTAGATTTTGAGAATAAAAATAGCACACCACATGTGATCAACATGAAAATACCAGCAGTTATAGAACTGCTTCTCATCATACTAGCTCTATCACTCTCAAATATTTTAGTATCAAATCCATACTGAGCATATTGAGCATCAGAATTAGCTGAGAAGTCAAATATCATCGGTCCGACTAATCCTAACAATATGCAGAAAACTGCAAAACCTAAACCTGAGTACAGGACTTTCTTATAATCAATTGATTCATCTGACAGCACCTTATGTAATGTGACCATTGCTAAAACAGGAATAATCACAGCCGTTACAGAAAGGACAGAATTTGGCGTACGGAACTTATTAAAGGCTGGAAAGTAATCAAACAGAAGTCTATTAAACCATTCTAAGTTATGACCTAATGAAATCAAAAAAGTAAAAATTGTCCCACTAAGGATCCACCATTTCAGGTTTCCCTTAACTACAAATAACCCTATAAAAAACAATAAGAAAACAACTGCCCCAAAGTATACAGGTCCACTTGTACCCGGAAGGCCTCCCCAATACATCGGACCTCGTACACCATCTCTTACACTTTGTCCTCTTTTTCTCAATTCTTTAGCAAAACCAGAATCTGAAGGCACTGGCTCATTAGAACTACCACCGACCACTTGAGGAATGAAACTTGACAATAAGTCAACCCAACCATTACTCCATACAGTCGCATAATCCCAGGCGAGACCCTCCACCTGACTGCTACTTGACTTATCATTAGATGCAGTTAAGATAGGCTTACCTCTCATTGTATCAGCACTATATTCCAATGTAGGTAACAACTTAGATGAGAATGAACCTAATGCTAATAATAGACCTACGAGAAGATACATTGATGATTTAATAAACGCAGGTATAGCATTACTCTTGACAGCATTTACTAATACAGTAATGACATATATCACCATAATGAGACCTAAGTAATACGTCATCTGAGGGTGGTCACTCTTGAGATTTATAGCCATCCCGAGACCAAATAATACCAGACCCAAAAGATTTTTATTTCTATATGCAGATACGACACCCGCTATCACCAAAGGTGCTGACAAGATAGTTGATATCTTAGTATAGTGGCCTGCTCCGAGGAGTACCATATTGTTGGTAGTAAATGCAAATAGGATGGAACCGAATATTCCAATTATCGGATCTATTCTGAGTATTAGCATCAAAATATAAAAGCTCAGCATACCCAAAAGAAATCGACCAACCTCGCCTCCCATTCCAAACTTCATGGCCTTGATAACATACTTCACTAAGTTACTATCGTCAGAAGTTTGTATATAGTAAGTGGGCATTCCACTGAACATACTACCTGTCCATAGAGAAGTCTCTCCAGTTTCTTTTTTGAAGTCATTGACTTCCTTTCTCATGCCTTCCCACTGCATTATATCTCCTTTACGGAGCGTCTTACCTTGAAATTGTGGGTAGAAAAATATTGCTGTGGATAATAGAAACGCGATAATGGCAACTCCATGTATCCAGTATCCTTTTAGATTGCTTATGCTCATAATGTTAGTATTCAAGACATTACAAATGTAATTTTTTATAATGGAAAGTCTTTTGGATATGGGAGGTTTTTATGATTTATACTCAACTTATTAGAATAATTATTTGATCTTTTTAATTCTTGTTGAATTTTTCCCATTTAGTAAAATCTAAATATTGGCAAACAAGATCAGAAT
>CAZBXL010000038.1:20325-21461 GCA_964495785.1 uncultured Saprospiraceae bacterium
AAGATCAGAATTAACTTTATCATTATGTTCTAACCATCTTTCTATCCACTTTTCGTTCCAATCGCAATCAGTGCTATGATGCATAACCATGAATGCATTTTGAATCTTTTGATTGGTGACTTTGGACACAGAAGGGAAGCCATAAATGTTATAAAGAGAATCTAAAGTAATGCGATTCATCTTATCAAACTTATTCTGAATTTCCCAATTGACTGGTTGACCCACTCTTCCATGCTGATCTCGAAATGAGATTCTATCTAATGCATCTATATATTCTTGATTAAATTGGGACTCGTAATTTTCTTGACAGTAGGATTTAATCTTAGATAATTCTGGATTTGTATCCATGTGGAAATAGTAACTATCAAAACTATAATCCTTAATCAGGGAAGCTTCATAGACTGACATATAATCATCACAGAAACTTATTGCATCAATATTGAATGCACTAACAACATACTGCACTATACTATCTATATTATCTACAAAGTAAATCCAATTAGCGATAGAGTTATTTAGCCAATATCTCTCATTTCTATTTACAGCTACATCCAAACATATCTTTCGCTGGTTTATATCATCTAACCATTCTATTTGTTTAGACTTTTGTATTACGTAGCCATTGCTCAACTTTACATTAGGTGAATAACTATAATCATAGTTGCAATCTTGAGATTGACTTGAAATAGCATACAACACTAAAGCCAATAATAGAAGTTTGATTCTCATTCCATTTAGATTTTCGTAGTAAAAAAATCTATTCTTTGTATATACCAATGTATCGTTCTGTATCATTGACATAGCCCCGATACATGCCGGCTGTATTAAAACTCATGGCGACATTACCATCATAGTCTAATGAGATCAGACCGCCACTTCCACCTGCATTAAGCAGTTTTTCGTTGATAATATAATCCGAGGCTTCTTCTAATGTAGCCCCTTTATATTCCATCATCGCTGATACACCGTGTGCAACCGCATACCTAATAAAATATTCTCCATGCCCAGTACATGAGACACCACAAGTCTTATTATTAGCATAAGTACCAGCGCCGATGATAGGCGAATCCCCTATTCTATCGTATCTCTTATTCGTCATACCTCCTGTACTCGTACCTGCTACGATATTACCATTT
>CAZBXL010000038.1:21561-37578 GCA_964495785.1 uncultured Saprospiraceae bacterium
TTTACATTGGTCACACCAGCTATTGCACCTGCATTCATATCTCTTCCTTGCATGATCGAGGCGTCTAACATGTTACGACCATCATGAGCAAAGACAGCACCTTTACCAGCATTAAACAAAGGAGAATCTTCCATAAACTTAATAGTACTTACGACCGCATCGAGACTCGTCCCTCCATTCTTGAGAATGTTTTCTCCTATAGATAAGGCTTCATTCAATGCTGCAGTATAAGCGGCTTCCTTTTCTTCAGTCATATTCTTCTTTAAGATTGTGCCTGCACCTCCATGTATAACCATCGCATACTCTGCTCCCTGAACATAGTCTGCTTCAGCCTTTGATTCCATAGTTGAATTATCAGAAGCGTTCTTACATGATAGGCTTAGGAATAACAGTAAGCTTAATAAATAAAAGACTGATTGTAGACGATATCTATGATTCATAATGTAATTTTGATTTATTACCATTTATAATTGAGCTTATCTTATAATCTTATTCTATCACTTATTCTTTTGAATAATCACCTTAGGATATCCTAAGTTTCGATTGAGTTTATTATGACAATGCTTCAAGGTTTATAAATGATACTATCAATAATAAATGGTAAAAGATAATGAATGAAAACCGATAATCATACTATGAGCTCTACCAAATATCTTATTGTGCTAACTGGCCCTACTGGCATAGGGAAGACCGATCTCAGTTTAAGACTTAACGATAAGTACAATACGTCTATTATCTCAGCAGATAGCAGACAAGTATACAAAGAGATGGCTATTGGGACAGCTAAACCAACTAAAGCCCAGATAGAAAGTGGAAATATTAAATTAGTTGATTTCTTATCAATTACAGAAAAATATAATGCAGGCCTCTTTGAGAAAGATGCATTACAGATAATTAAGGAAGATCACTCTCAGAGAGATGTCAGTATCATATGCGGCGGAACTGGGTTTTACATTAAGGCTGTATGCGAAGGACTGCATGAATTCCCAGATGTACCTGCCGAAGTTGTCACAAAATTAGAAAACGAATTAGAGGCGTCTGGCATAGAAGAGCTACAATCAAGATTAAAAGTTGTAGATCCTATTACTTTCAAAAATATAGACATTCAAAATGCACACAGATTAATCAGAGCATTATCTATTACAGATCATACAGGTCGTCCGTTTTCAGAATTCAAAAACAAAGAATTAGAATTAAGATCATTTAAAATAATAAACATCGTATTGGATGAAGACAGAGATATCCTGTACAAAAGAATAGAAAATCGTGTGGATAAGATGATTGAATCTGGACTGATAGCCGAGGTAGAAAGTTTGATTCCTTATAAGAATCTAAAATCTCTGAATACAGTAGGATATTCAGAAGTCTTCCAATATTTGGAAGGTAATGTCTCAAGAGATTTTTGTATCGAAGAGGTAAAGAAGAATTCAAGACGATATGCTAAGAGACAGTTGACTTGGCTTAGGAAATACAATAATGGACAACGTTTCCCATCCTCAGATTTTGACGGCATTACTGAATACATCGACTCTATTATGAAATCATAAATCAAATATGAAGTCATAAAAAAAGGAGCATCAGCAGATATGCTGATACTCCAATTAATTTTATATCAATCTTAAAATAGATCTAAGCTTTACCCATAAACGGATATCTGTAATCACTCGGCGCTACAAAAGTTTCCTTTATTGTTCTAGGAGATATCCATCTATAAAGATTTAACACAGAACCTGCTTTATCATTCGTTCCTGAGGCTCTTGCACCACCAAAAGGCTGCTGTCCCACTACAGCGCCTGTAGGCTTATCGTTAATGTAAAAGTTACCTGCAGCATTACGCAAAGCATTACTCATCATTTCTATATCATATCTGTCTTTAGCAAAGATAGCTCCTGTAAGTGAGTAAGGGGATGTAGTATCTACCGTCTCTAAAGTCTTCTTAAGATTTTTATCTTCATATACAAAAATGGTCAACACAGGTCCAAAGATTTCCTCTTTCATTGTCTTGAAATCTGATCTCTTTGCTACTATTACAGTTGGCTCAATGAAGTAACCTACTTTCTTATTGTACTTACCTCCTACAATAATATCGGCTTGCTTAGACTTCTTAGCAAAATCAATATAGGAAGCAATTTTATCAAATGCTTTTTCGTCGATGACTGCATTTATAAAATTTCTAAAATCATCTGGTGGACCCATTTTGAATGACTTGACGTCTTTCACGAGTAATTTCTTTACTGTAGGCCATAGAGATTTTGGAATGTAAGCTCGAGAGGCTGCACTACATTTCTGACCTTGAAATTCAAATGCACCTCGGCTTAATGCTGTGGCAACTTGAGCGGCGTCTGCAGACGGATGAGCAACAACAAAGTCTTTACCGCCTGTCTCTCCTACTATTCTTGGATAAGACTTATACTTATCAATATTCTGTCCTATGGTTTTCCATAATTTCTTGAATACACCAGTACTTCCTGTAAAGTGTAATCCAGCAAAATCTTTATGATTAAATATAACATCCCCAGCTTTAGGTCCGTCAGCAAAAACAAGATTTATAACTCCATCAGGAAGACCTGCTTCTTTGAATACTTTCATTATGAAGTGAGCAGAATAGATCTGAGAATCTGAGGGCTTCCATACTATAGTATTCCCCAGCATAGCAGGTGCAGCACAAAGATTAGCCGCAATGGATGTAAAATTAAATGGTGTCAATGCAAAAATAAAACCTTCTAATGGTCTATATTCTAATCTATTCCATACACCGCTGACGCTTTCTGGCTGCTGTGCATATATATCTGTCATATACTGCACGTTGTATCTGAAAAAATCAGCTAACTCGCAGACTGCATCTATCTCAGCTTGCCATATATTTTTGGATTGAGCTAACATTGTAGCTGCATTAAATTCTGCCCTCATAGGTCCTGTAAGAAGATCTGCTGCTCTGAGAAAGATAGCAGCCCTATCCTCCCAATGCATTGCTGCCCACTTTTCCTTAGCATCCATAGCTGCATTAATCGCAGCTGTTACATGAGACTTATCTCCTACTGTATAAGTACCTATCACTTTCTTGTGATTATGCGGAGAACTTAATTTCAATTGCTTTTTAGTAAAGACCTCTTTACCGCCTATGACCATGGGTACCTTGATCTTCTTGGAGCTCATTTTTTTTAGTGCTGCTTTTACTTCAGCTCTTTCTGGACTACCTGGTGCATAGGTAAGACAGGTTTCATTCTTTGCTACTGGAACCTTATAGATTGCATTTGACATATTATCTTGTGTATTGTTGTTTGATATAATTTATTTATAAATCGTACTTGTTCTTAATATCCTCACATATCGTTTCAGGTACAAACTGACTAACATTACCACCGCCTTTGATAATCTCTCTGACTATTGTGCTACTGATATGCGAGAATTCAGGATGTGATATATAGAAAAGTGTTTCTAAACCTTCTCCTATGATATTATTAAGTTGAGAGATTGTCTTTTCATAATCAAAATCTGAGGCGTTTCTTAATCCTCTTATTAAGAAGCGAGCTCCGACTTTTTTAGCATAATTTACAGTTAGCCCTTCATAGACATCTACCTCTACGTTATCCCACTGACTCATAACATTTTCCAACCATACCCTTCTCTGATCTAAGTCAAAGAGAAATTTTTTCTGGTTATTCTGACCTACAGCTACTATAATTTTATCAAATAATGGTATCGCTCTTTTAATAATGTCAACATGACCAGTCGTAATTGGATCAAAGGAACCTGGAAAAATAGCAATGTTCATATCAGGATAAGTTCTTTATTTGCATAAAAGTATAATTTTATAAGCACTATCTTCACTTATAGACTATCACAATAATAGGCCATATGATTCTTAAGTTTTTAAAATTTCAAATCATCACATGCTTTCTCATAGTAGGATGTGTTAATGATCCTCAATCACCATTAAGTTCTGATAGTATAGAAGATATTTATTTCCGTGATTATAAGTCTCCAAAAAATAAATGGGGGTACATGGATCAAACTGGTAAGACCGTCATCAAGCCGAAGTATGATGATGTACGTGATATGAAATCAAATATAACAGCAGCTAACTTAAAAGGTAAATGGGGATTTATAGATAAGAATGGTGAAAAGCTTATTGATTTTAAATACAAGCAAGTACATGATTTTAATAAGTCAGATGATAGAGTCGTGGTTCAAGATTTTAATAATAAGTGGGTACTCATTGATAACTTAGGAGTAATTATAGATTCATTAGCATACAATGATTTCAAAGCTTTTGCAGGTGCTTATTGTCCTGTAGCCTACAATGGGCAATGGGGAGTCATGGATCGAAGTGGCAAAGAGATTATTGCACCAGGATACAATAACTTAAAAATCACAGAAGATCAGCTGATCGTAAAGAAGGATAAACACTATGGTGTTATAGATCTTGATGGCAAAGAACTCATTCCATTTGAATATGACAGAATTGACTTCTCAGCCAATATGTTTCGCATTAAAAAAGATGGAAAATATAGTTTTTATAGTTCTGAAAACTTCGTCAGAGTAAGTCCGATATACAACTATGCTAGTCACATAGAAGATGGCTATTTCATAGTGAAGGATTCAGATAATAAATATGCAATTCTTGATAGTTCATTTAAAGTCATACTTGAATCTGATGCAGAAAAAATAGAATACGCAAATGATCTAATCTGGAAGTATAAAAGAAACGGCTTGTGGGGTCTTATGGATGTAAGTGGTCATGAGATTACAAGACCTAAATATGAATTAATGAACAAATTCCAAGAAGGAATGATTCTATATAGTATCAATGATAGATGGGGATATCTGGACAGTACTGGGGAGATATTTATTCCTGCTGATATGCCTATAGCTTGGGATTTCAAGGATGGATTAGCTCGTATACTATTGAGAAATGGGACTGGTTTTATTGATAAAAACAAGACTTTAGTGATAGAGGATAAGGTATTTGAAGTCAGAGACTTTTATAATGGTTTAGCGAGATTTCAAACTATGTAAATACAGTCCTCGTGAGACTTTTTAAATTTCTATATTTGCGCAAAAATTGAATAAAATGAATTTTGATCTTATTGTATTAGGAAGTGGGCCTGGAGGATATGTTGCAGCAATCAGAGCCAGCCAATTAGGTATGAAGGTAGCTATCGTTGAGAGAGAGAACCTTGGAGGCATATGCCTTAATTGGGGATGTATACCTACTAAAGCGCTACTTAAATCAGCTCAAGTATTCAATTATATCAATCATGCAGAGGATTATGGCATTACGATATCCAAAGCTTCGGCAGATTTTGGAGCCATGATAAAGAGATCAAGAGGCGTAGCGGATGGGATGAGTAAAGGTGTAACCTTCTTGATGAAAAAGAATAAAATAACTGTCATAGAAGGAGACGGAACATTAGCCAGAGGAAAGAAGGTGGTCGTGACTGACAGTAAAGGCTCTAAAAAAGAATATACTGCTAACAATATCATTCTGGCAACTGGAGCACGTGCTAAGTCTCTACCAGGAATCGATATAGATGGAAAAAAGGTTATTGGATACAGAGAAGCCATGACGCTGAAGAAGCAACCTAAGAAGATGATCGTGATAGGTGCTGGAGCCATAGGTGTGGAGTTTGCATACTTCTATAATTCATTAGGGACAGAGGTCACAGTTGTAGAATATATGGAGAATGGCCTTCTACCAAGAGAGGATAAAGATGTATCTAAAGAATTAAATAAAGTATTTAAAAAAGCCGGTATCAATGTTTTGGGAAATACAGCTGTGCAGTCAGTAGACACTAAAGGCAAGACTATAAAAGTTGTTGTAAAAGATAGAAAATCAGAAAAAGAAGAAACGCTTTCTTGTGATATTGTTCTAAGTGCTGCAGGCGTTAAGCCCAATACTGAAAACATAGGCCTTGATATACTAGGTATAAAGACAAATAAAAATGGATTCATAGAAGTAGATGAATATTGCAAAACTAATGTTTCAGGCATCTATGCTATCGGTGATGTGATACCTACACCAGCATTAGCTCACGTAGCCAGCGCAGAAGGTATCCTATGTGTAGAGAAGATAAGCGGAATGGACGTACATCCAATCAACTACAATATAATTCCATCTTGTACTTACTGCTCTCCTGAGGTAGCCAGTGTTGGTATGACGGAGGAAGCTGCTAAGGCAGAAGGTCATGATATTAAAGTAGGTAAATTTCCATTTTCTGCGTCTGGTAAAGCCAGTGCTGCAGGAGTAAAAGAAGGTTTTGTCAAAATGGTATATGACGCTAAATATGGAGAGCTCTTAGGTGCACACATGATTGGCGCCAATGTTACCGAAATGATCGCTGAAATAGTTGCAGCTAAAAACTTAGAGACAACAGGTCATGAGATTCTCAAAGCTATACATCCTCATCCAACGATGAGTGAAGCAGTAATGGAAGCAACGGCTGCAGCTTACGGAGAGGTCATACATCTATAAGGTCTACCTACACTTAAATTTGTGTTTCCTTATTCATAAATCTTTAAGGACTTATACTCATTTGTTGATATAGAACCGGTTTAATCGTTGGACTATTTTGAATTGAAATTCGAAGTTCACTGTAATTGATTTGCAATTGGACATTATCCTTATTGCATACTTAACATATCCATATAAAGGGAAATAGCCATATAATAAAACTCACAATTGTCCTGATACCTAATAATTATCTAACATGAATCGACATAAGATACTCTAAGTTGTAAGCGTATCCCCTGAGTGTTAAAGTAAGTAGGTAAGAGTTGTGATTGGATGGGCTAAACTGAATGCTTAATTGATAGGGATAATCTGGATATTACTACCTCCGAATACACCAATACCATTTTCAATATTGAAAGCGATATTACTCGGCTGGCTGTTACTGGTATTAACGACTCCTTGTTGATTATAAATCTCGTAAGATTCCATATAGTTGAAAAGTTCAGGAGATACAGCCATTATTCTTATGGCATATGCTTGCGTATATTCAATGACGTCATTGGACTCTGTACTACTTCCAGAACCATCATTCGAATCTTTATCTCCGAAGGAAATATCGCTACTATCTAAATTAAAACTTGTTGATATATCCTCTCCATTGAGACCCTTATCAGAAAATAAGTTCAAGTTTTTGAGTGAAACATTTGAATTGATGTCTTCTTCGTATTTTATGGATTCCATATCCTCAAAATCACCTTGATAATCCTGCCCACCATCTTTTATAGAATCAGAATGAATGACTCTTCTTTGGTATGGGAAAACTTCAAATGTGTAAAAATTATCTGCATCAGGATCATTAGATATTTCAACTCCGATTTTCAACTCTGAGATATAAGATTCACTATCATATATGGTATCTATAGAAATGTCTACCATAATATCCTCAGGAACACATGTCTCAGAAGACATTTCTATACCGTCAGAAGTAATGACTGATAAGGCATACTCATGATCTTTAGTTGCTACCACATCACTTATATAATCTCCACCACCAGTATATTCTAGTTTAAACTCTTCTTGAGTAACTAAATCTGTAATGTAAACCTTAGAATCGGCGGCATATCTTAAATCTGTATCTGTGAAGAAACTTGTGTAACTGAGATTTACACTTAGGATGGAATCTGAACTTAGAATAGAGTTTATAACAACGCTTCTCTCAAAATTAGAATCATCAACCGTAAGTTCCCTTTCGCAAGAGAAAATTGATAATACTAATATGACAAAAAATATGTTTTTCATTCTAATACGTAAGTTATCAAATTTTAACTATATAATCAAACAAAAGTTTTAATTACCATGAGTATGAGAAATTAAGTTGCGGTAATATTGGATATATAGATATTTTCTTAATGAGTGGTACATCATTATTATTGCTTTGCTGTAGGTATAGATAAAACGGATTCAGCCTATTATATACATTGTATACGCCTATATTAGCCTTAAAGGTTTTATTATCTTTTGAGTGTGTTATAGAGTAGATAATGTCTAAATGATGAAAATCTGGTACTCTGTAACCGTTTCTTTCAGTAGGTATGAGGATCACTTGTCCATCTGGATTCAGAGCTCGTGTATCTCTTAGTGTAAATGCATTACCAGTACCGTATACGAAATTAAATCTTATGCTCTGATTAGAAGTAATATTATACTTAGCCACGAGAGATAAATCATGTGTCCTATCGAATTTATACGGGAAGGAATTACCATTGTCTATATCAGGAAATGATCTCGTAGATCTTGACAAAGTATAAGAACCTGATAACTCCCAACTATAATTTCTATAAGCTCCATTAAACTCTATTCCATAGGCCTCCCCTCTTCCTATGTCGACCCTTTCCTCCCAGTTGACATTATTGACTTCTACCTGATATAATTCTGTATTGATTATAAAGGAATAAATGATATCACTTGGATTATCATACTCTATCACAGAATTGAAATTCTTATAATATGTACTTACTCCAAAGTCAAAATTATCCTTATTGTATCTGTATCTCAGATCAAAGATCGAAGATCTTTCTGGGCTTAAGTTATCCGTACTGGGCACCCATAAATCTGAAGGTAATCCAGGACCTGGATTAGAAAGAAGATGAACAAACTGACTCAGGCGAGAATAAGAACCTGTAATAGAATAATACTTGCTACTGTACTGTAATTTTAATCTAGGATTGACATGATGATAAAAGGTATTTTCCGTCTCGTATATGTTATATCTTATTCCAGAGTAAAGCGTAAGATTTTCATTTAAAGCTATATCATGTTCAATATATGTAGCGAGTTCTCTTGTTTTATATAAACTATCTATAACCGATATCTCTGGACTATTTACATCAATAAAATTAGCGTCTTCGACTATAGATGGAGAATTAGTATGATCTGTGTAATCAAATCCAAATCTGAACTTCCCTGCATCATCATGATAATAATCTAATGAACTTGAAAAAACAACATCTTGCAATTGGGACTCAGTTATGATTGTATAGCTTTCATTTTCTGGAATGCCATCTCTCTCAAAATTAATTAAGTAAGAACCTAAAGAACGAAATCTGTATTCAGAATACCCTAAGCTCGTTGTGAAGAAGAACTTATCCTTGAAAGCAGTATTCCATTGGATGCCTAATATATTATTGCCCCAGTTAATCCTATTCAAGTCTTGGAAAGATGCTTCTGTCTCATTTAGATTACGTTGTAAGCCTATCCTATCTGATCCAGTATATCCAGTAATACTAATTCTATTAGAGGGGCTAAACCAATGTGTGATTTTACCATATAGATCATGATAACTTAAGTCGGCTTCTAATAGGTCTAATCTATCTTTTAGCAATGGTCGAGCTATCTCAGAAAACAGACTTTTCTTACCCGTTATATTGATTGAAGTAGAAGAACTTAATGGACCTTCAATTTGTCCTTGGACACCCTCTACACCTATGCTTACTTTCTTTTTAATTTTATTCCTGTTGCCTTCTTTTAATCTCACATTGACGACGCTAGATAACCGGCCGCCATATCTTGATGGCATACCCGAATCATAAAATTCTACATTCTTGATAGCATCAGTCAGAAACACAGAGGATAAGCCACCTAAATGACTTGCCTCATACAATGGAAACCCATCCAATAATATTAAGTTCTGATCTGTACCACCGCCTCTGATATTAAAACCACTTTGACCCTCAGAACCTGATGATACAGATGGTATCGTCTTTAAGTAACTTATCAAATCTGGTATTCCAGATATACTTATACTTTCCTCGATATCTTGCTGACTGTGTTCATTCTCTTGCCTAAATTCTTCTTTCTTTAGAGGTGTATCCAGTATCGTTATATCAAAATTACTTTCCTTATAGCTGAGAGGTACCGTTGTATATGAACCACCTAAATGACTTGTAGGAATATAGCTTATCTCGTAACCTACATGGCTCACTACCAATTCGGATAACGAAGTATCTATTATGAATGAAAAATAACCATCTTCATTCGTATAGCTGAAGTTATCTGCAGACTGATATAAGAGTACATCCTGCATGGTCTCACCAGAGAAAGAGTCTACAACTACACCTGTAATTCTAAATTTGGCAGACCGATTGATTAGAATCTTATTTGTTTCATTATCTACTTTGAGATCATATGGATAGTACGTATCCCATTCATTTATAATCTCAGATAGACTAAGTGAATTCTCTGATAAGGTGATATAGGTATCGCCCGAAAGAACTTCAGAATTAAATGCAAAAAAATAGTTTGAATTAGACTCTATTTGATCTATAAGATCACCTATGGATATAGGATTGTTCCCTATAGTTATAGTTGGATTATTAGATTGAGCATAGCAAAATGTGGAAGTGAATATTACACTAAAGATAGTGGTGCATATTATATAGATAATACGCATTAATCACAGCTTATGCTCTGTAATGTTATGACGTTCCCACTAAGGGTATATTCGATATTGAAGAAATCTTTTAACTCAAGAAGAACACTTTCAAGCGTCTGATTATCAAACCTTGAACGAAGCTTACAATTTTCAACATCTAAGTCCTCAAGTCCTTCAAATTTTACTTGATAATAGTCAGATAGCTCATCAAATACAGTAGACATCTTTTCATTGTCAAAAATCAATATTTTATTTTTCCAACTCAGCGTATTTTTATTTGAATTCTTTACTTTGACATAAGCGCCATTAAGTAGAGTCACACGATCGTTCTTGTAGAGATCTATAGTTCTATCAAGAACATTTAATTGGACGTGACCAGTGTATACTACGAGATCAAAATCATCGCCATTATTTAAAACATTAAAGCTCGTACCTAATACTTTGATATAATCATTATCATTTAACATGATGGTAAATGGTGACTCAGGATTACGCGTAATATCAAAATATGCCTCCCCTTTCAGTTCTACCTCACGCTTAGATGTAAAGTCGCTTAACTCTGTGACAACTGATTGAGAATTCAACCAGATCTGAGAATCATCGCTTAGAGCAAAATGAATCATTTCATTATCAGATTCGTGTATATGATCCATTGAATCTGTAACACCATCATTTATAAAATAGAAAGCACCTGCTAATAATGCGAGTGCTAATAAGATGTATATGACTTTGGAAAAATTAGATGATTGCGATTGAGTTGATGGATTATCTATAGCTGCTTCTACCTTATCCCATGCTCGTTTTTCATCAAACTCTTTATAATCGGAAGTATTTTCAGAGTTCATGTGCATTTTTTGTAGAAACTCAATATTCTGCTGCGATTCAGCTTTCCATAATTCGAGAGCTTCATATTCTTCCCTACTTGCCTTGCTATTAATAGTCTTTAATATTATTTTATTAATATCCATTAAGTAAGTATTATGATGTTTTGTTTGACATTGATTCTCTAATTAATTTCAGTGCTTTTACCATATGGTTTTCTACAGTGTTAACGGAGATAGATTCCTTTTCCGCTATTTCAGCGTAAGATAAACCATTAAATTTGTGCATTTCAAACACTTTTCTGCATTTAGGCGGCAAATGTCGTACAGAGCGATGTAATTCCTGTAGTCTCTTGTATTGAGACGACATTTCATGCGGATCAGTCACTTGTAATCTTGCAAGAGCTGCCTCATGAAGGTGTTTGTTATAGGTATTTTGAGATCTGACATATTCGAGTGCTTTATTCTTGCAACTCTTATAGACGAAGGCGACTAATGAGTCAGTAATAGTTAACTCCTCTTTCTTCTGCCATAAGGTGATGAAAGTCTCTTGGACTATATCCTCAGCGGATACAGGATCTTTCAAATAATTATAGATATAATTACAAAGGGCATTGTAATGCTCATTAAAAAATTCTTGGAATGATGCTTTATCCTTAAACAGCAAAGTAATAATCTATAGTTAGTTGGTAATTCATTGCTAAAGTTACAAATTATCTTATCTCTCGTATACAGCAAAACCCAAAAGCGATAAATGCACTATAACTACATTAAAAATGCCCTCACTCCTTAACACTCCTACTGTGCATATCATCTTGGATTTTTTTACATTTGCCGACTATTAGCAAAAATTAAAATATAAATAAAAATGAGTGGTAAAATAACATTCACAATGATTAAGCCTGGTGCCGTAAGAAATGGACATATAGGTGCTATTTTGAATAAAATTAATGAAGGGGGATTTAAGATTGTTGCTTTAAAGTATACACAACTAAGCAAGGAAAAAGCTGGCGAATTTTACGCGGTACATAAAGAAAGACCTTTCTATGGTGAGCTTGTTGATTTTATGTCTTCAGGTCCTATCGTAGCAGCTGTTCTCCAATCTGACAATGCAGTAGAGAGCTTTAGAACGCTTATCGGTGCTACTAATCCTGCTGAGGCTGCGGAGGGTACGATAAGAGCATTATATGCTACAAGTATAGGAGAAAATGCTGTACATGGTTCAGATAGTGATGAGAATGCACTTATCGAAGCTAACTTCCACTTTAGCGGAACTGAGATGTATCTCTAAAATTAAAAAGAAATGTATGTGACACCCTGCCCACCAAAATCTTCGGTAGGGTGCCATATTTTCTTTATGTCTTTATATTCTTTCGCCTTTTTCCACACGACTTTTTTCAATACGCCAGAACCTTTACCATGCAGTACTTTAAGCTGCAAGACGCTACCCATTAATGCGTTATCTAAAAACTCCTGCATGGAATCGATTGCCTCTTGCTTAGAATATCCTCTTATATCCAAGCTCGTGTCTATCGTCTGAGGATTAATGACAGTATCCGTCGTTATTGTCCTTTTCTTAAGTTCTATTGGCTCATTGGCCATAACTATCTCTGATCTTGGGACTTCAAATTTCATAATTCCCATTTCTAACTTCACTTTCTTGTCTGTGAACCCAATGACCTTTCCAGAATTTCCTCCAGATCTTAATTTTACAAATTGTCCAATTTTTAGATCCTTGACTTCTTCTATTTCTTTCACAAATACTTCTTGAGCTATTTCCTTGATAGCTACTTTAGACGTCCCTCTTTTCTTTTTGACTTCAACAAGAGCAGATTTTGCTTTTTCGAGATTCTTCTCTTTAGTTAATTCACTGATCAGTTTTTGCAGTTCTCGTTCTGACTCTGATAAATTTAAATAGGCCTTTTCTTTAGCTTCTAACTTGAGTTTTTTTCTCATGATAGATAAGTCGTTTTTCATGCTCTCATAATTCTTTATGAGTTTACTAAGCCTATAAGACTCGTCATAATTTTCGAGTAGTTTTTCTTCTAATACTTTTTTCTCATGTTGTAAATCAATGAGCAACTGGTCTACCTTATTACTTTTCTTACCTGTTAGATTTTTGGCATAATTTAATACGGCTTTAGGAAGACCTATTTTATTAGCTATTTCGTATGCAAATGAGCTACCTGGCTGACCTACTTTGAGTGCAAAAGTCGGTTGTAGTTCATCTTTATCAAACTGCATAGCTCCATTGAGAATATTGGCGCATTTGAATGCATAATTTTTGATATTAGAATAGTGGGTAGTGATAATCCCCATACACTTACGATGTACGATAGAGTGCAGTACAGCTTCTGCAATTGCACCTCCCATCTTAGGGTCAGATCCACTTCCAAACTCATCTATTAATATCAAAGTCTTCTTATCTCCCTTCTCTACAAAATGCTTCATATTAAGTAAGCGTGAGCTGTATGTACTGAGGTCCCCCTCTATTGATTGCTGATCACCGATATCAATCATTATCTTATTGAAGATCACGACCTTACTATCATCTCTTACAGGGATGAGCATACCAGACTGCAACATAAGCTGATTAAGTCCCAAGGCCTTTAGAGTCACAGTCTTACCACCAGCATTAGGTCCACTGATAACAAGCAATCTATCCTTAGTATCTAATCGTAGATCGTAAGGCACAGTGATACGTTTAAGCTCTTGGTTCTTGATATAAAGTAATGGATGATAGACTTCCTTAAGATCGTGTTCTCTTTCTTCTGCAAAGACAGGCTTACTGCCCTCATATGTCTTAGCAAATTTGGCTTTAGCCTTTATCAGATCAAATCTTACTATGATTCTCTGAGCCAGCAGAATGTCATCTAAGTGGGGTCGCAGTTGATCACTCAATCCTCTCAGAATCTTATATACTTCGTGTCGCTTATTAGCTTCTAATTCGTATAGATCATTGTTTAATTCTGTGACTTCGGCAGGCTCTATGAAGACAGTTTTACCAGTAGAACTTTCGTCATGGATAAGTCCTTTTATTTTTCGTTTATTTTCGGCATTAACACTAAGGACACGTCTATTATTTTTTACACTTTCTACATTCTCTGTCAAGAACCCTGACTGCTTATACTTAGAGGCTAATATCTTAAATAAACGTTCTATCTCACGTTCCTTAGATCTGATTGCATCAAATATTTTTTTTAACTCGGGTGATGCATTAGGTTTAATCTTTCCATCCTCAGTAAAGATCTTGTAGAAACTCTTTAGGAGGATCTCATCAAGTTTAATTTGAGAGGCAATTTGATATAAAATAGGATATTCTTCTTGTCTATCTTTATCAAAAAAGAGGTCCATCTCATGAATCATTCTGATATGGTTATAGACTAAAAAATAATCTTCGATCTCAAGAACGTATCCTTCTTTTCTAAGTAAACCTAACTGATCGATAATAGACTCATAATGCGAAAGGGGAAATTCTGATCCCAAGTCTATGGTCTTTTGGAACTCCAGAATCTCATCCAGCATTCTCGATATCCGATCTTGCTGAGTAAACATTCTTATTTTACTCACCTGCTGCTTAGCAGGCATACCCATGCAGTAAGAACTAAGTAGTTCCAGTATCTTATCAAATTCTAATTTCTCGTATAAGTCCTCCGGATATAAAAGCATATAGCAAAGATAAAACTGTCAATCGATAATTTAGTTTAGAATTAATGCTTACGTTTATAATAAGATGAAAAATATGTGATATGGCAGGCAATACATTTGGACAAGTTTTTAGAATAACAACATATGGGGAGTCACATGGTACAGGTATTGGTGTCGTTATAGATGGCTGTCCCGCAGGAATAGAAATAGATATACAACTGATTCAGAAAGAATTAGATAGAAGAAAGCCTGGACAATCAAAAGTGACCACACAAAGAAAAGAAGCGGATCAAGCGATCATTCAATCAGGCGTATTTGAAGGAAAGTCAACAGGGACACCTATCGCAATATATATTAAAAATAAAGATCAAAAGTCTAAGGATTACAGCCATATAGCTGAAACTTACAGACCTTCTCACGCTGATATGGTCTATGACAAAAAATATGGCATAAGAGACTATAGAGGTGGTGGTAGATCATCAGCGAGAGAAACTGCAGCCAGAGTTGCTGCTGGGGCAATAGCTAAAATGATTCTGGATCAAAGTAATATTAAAATAAATGCTGGTGTAACCCAGGTCGGTCATATCAAATTAGAAAAGAAGATCGGTGATATAAATTGGGCTGGAGGAGAAAATAATATCGTAAGATGTCCCGACAATGAAACTGCAAAGCAGATGGAGGACTTCATAATAAAGATCAAGAAAGATGGAGACACGATAGGCGGAGTCATAAGTTGTTATATTTCTGATGTTCCTGTGGGCTTAGGCGAACCTGTATTCGATAAACTACATGCTGACTTAGCTAAGGCCATGCTTTCGATTAATGCCGTCAAAGGTTTTGAATATGGGTCTGGATTTAGTTCTGTGAGTATGCGAGGATCAGAACATAATGATAGCTGGGAAAACACAGATGGACAATTAACAACAAAAACAAATTATAGCGGTGGCATACAAGGAGGCATCAGTAACGGTATGCCTATATACTTCAATGTTGCATTTAAACCAGTCGCTACAATTATGAAAGATCAGGCCTCAGTTAATTCTTCTGGAGAAGAAAGCACCGTATCAGGTAAAGGACGACATGATCCATGCGTTGTACCTCGGGCCGTACCTATTGTGGAGGCGATGGCAGCATTGGTATTAGTAGATCATTTATTGAGGATG
>CAZBXL010000039.1:0-2254 GCA_964495785.1 uncultured Saprospiraceae bacterium
TCTTTTCTAATTCTGGATTTCTTATACCTTGTCCTAATATTATTATTTTTCGTTTTGACGTTTTCCAAATGTCTGTTAGTGATTCCTCTAACTCAAAATTATGATTCTTGACTTTGATAGATGTAATCGGTGTTATCTTATCCTTGATCTCTACCTTTTCTGAAAGATTATATAAAGGTTCATCGAGAGGAATATTGATGTGTACGGGTCCTTCTTCTATTACTGATAGATCAACGGCATTTGTAACAATTCTCTTGTTTTGATTAATTGTATACATGTCTGTATTAGATGACAATTGAAAGCTACCTCGTATATAATTATCGTAGACGTTCTTCTGCCTCATAGATTGTCCGATGCCCTGATCTATTTTATCTTCTGGCCTATCTGCGGTAAGCATCAGAAGTGGAATATTTTGATAGTAAGCTTCGGCAATAGCAGGTGCATAATTGAGAGCCGCTGTTCCTGATGTACAGCATAGCATGCATGGAATACGTTTACTTAGAGATATGCCTAATGCATAGAATGCTGCTACTCTTTCATCAGGGATACAATACACCTCAAATCTGTCATCAGCATTAAACGCTATCACTAATGGAGCATTACGAGAACCTGGAGAAAATACGATATCTCTAAGGCCTTTTGCGTAGCATATATCTACAAGGTTCTGTACACTTACTTTATTGGTGGTCTTCATGATACGCTGACATTAACATGTCTGACAAAGTTTCTGATTTTAATTCTGTTTCTATCCATTCATTCTCAGCTATTGAGTCTTGAGTTATACCACCTCCAACATATATCTTAAATCCATTATTGAAAATTTCCATACATCTGAGATTTACATATAAGTACTTATCTCCTTGATTATTAATAGGCCCTAAATAACCGCAATAAAATGATCGATCATGTGATTCTATTTCCTTTATGATCTGCATTGCATTTGATACGGGGTATCCGCTTATTGCAGGACCTGGATGTAAAATATCCGCAACATCAATGAAGGCTTGATCATGTAGTTGTATGCTGTATTCAGATTTGATGTGTTCTACATTAGCAGCTCTTTGAGTAAATGTATCTGATTTCTGATATTCAGTATTTAATTTGTCCAACTGCTCATTAATGTAGTTCTCTATATACTTATGTTCTTCTATTTCTTTTGATCCCCATTCATTATTAGATGATGACTCATATTTTCTGGTGCCAGCTAATGCTACCGTTTTCACATGATCATCGATTGAGGAAAGTAACAACTCAGGTGAAGCTGCAGCCCAAGTGCCAATATCTGGATGATGAAAAATATAAATAAATGCTTCTGGATAGGCAGCTTTCATATTCATAAATATCTCAGAAATATTTACTTCTGATGTATTAATAGATTTTGTTCTACTCAGAACGACTTTAGAAGTATTTCCATTCGATAATCCTTTTATTAAATTCTGACAGGTATCTAAATACTCGTTTTTAGAAACATCATCAAATGCACCATCCTTAAGTTGTATAGTGGGCAGACTTCCATTCTTGTCTACATTACCAAAACTCAATAAATAAGAATTGTGATTACATCTATCATATGGAGCTATCACAAAATCATAATCTGAAAGAACAGAGGATTTATTCCTGATATGGATCGATTTTATATGACACAACTGGTGGTCTTTCTCACTAGGCAACCGATATGCAATAAAGCCTGTATTCTCTGATAATTCTATCATATAACAGACTGTTTATTATTTTCTAATACTTGTTCTAATGTCTCTGCCCTTTTCACCTTTCCAGTTTCAGTTCTTTCAAATTGAGTGATACCATAGACCAGTTTAGGGATCTCATACTTATCTAAATACTTTTTGATTTTATCTAAAGTATAATCAGAATCTATTACACTATCTTTTTCAATAACAAGACACAATTTTTTCCCTAATAGCTCGTCCTCTATACCAGTTATAAAATATTCATCATTAATTACTTGACTTAATTTCTGCTCTATGATTTCGGGATATAATTTTAAACCTCCTGAAATAACGACATTATCCTTACGTCCTTTCCATATAAATTGTTCTTCGTTGATTAGTTCTACAACATCATTAGTCATTATAGTTTCACTAAGATAATCAGCCTTAATAATAAGGCAAGAATCCTCATCAACAGAAAATTTTACACCTTTAAGAGCATTGTAATAATTGTCTTTTACTAAAGGATTTAGTTGTTTTATAGCGATATGAGAAATCGTCTCAGTCATCCCGAAACTATGATATAC
>CAZBXL010000039.1:2354-14652 GCA_964495785.1 uncultured Saprospiraceae bacterium
ATGAATTTGACAGGAAGACATAGTATTGCGTTATCATCTTTTTTATACCCGAAAAATTCCTGAGTTCTAAGAGCACTCGTTTTCATTGAAGACTTAGATAAAGTAACTGTCTTAGCAGTAGATGTACTTCCTGAGGTGGTAAGCTCCATATGCTTCTTATGGGCTTTCCAGTCAGTGAGGACGCTACATATATTTTTGAGATATTCTTTTTCAGAATTTCCAAACTCTTCTATAAACTGCTCAGGACTATATGTCTCATTATTGATTATCAGCATCCCAATAATTTTAGATTCCAGTTGTCACTACCGTAATGCAGATAGCCTCTATCGATATGGAGTGGAGATGGAATATTATTAGTGAATAACTGTCCAGTACCTAAGCCCTGAAACTTCATCTTAAGGTCTAATGAAGAGGTCCATTGTGCAATGGCGCTAAGTCCGATGTTACTCTCAAGAGCTGAAGTTATCCACCATTTTATGTCATTTTCATTAGCAATAGAAATCCATTCTTCACTTTCTGCGTAACCGCCTAATAAGCTTGGCTTAAATATCAAGTAGTGTGGTTTAATAGTATCTATGAGTTCATTTTTTTGAGCTAATCCATTGATACCAATAAGCTCTTCATCAAGCGCAATCGGAATGGGTGACTCATACACGATTTTTGCCATTTCTTCCCATTGCCCTGGAGCAATAGGTTGCTCAATAGAATGAATGTCATATTCAGAAAGCCTTTGCAATCTATTTCTGGCTTCTATATTACTGAAGCCACCATTAGCATCTACTCTTATTTCAAGATCATCAGAGTTATATTTCTTTCTTATTTTGCTTAGTAGATTTATTTCATCCTCAAAATCTATAGCTGCAATTTTTAGTTTAAGACAGTTGTACCCAGCATTTAGTTTTTGTTTGATCTGACTGAGCATGTATGCGGGCTCACCCATCCATATCAATCCATTGATTGGTATCCCTTTACCTTCAGTAAATTCTGTTTTAAATAATGTTCGCTTAGCGCCTGTTTCTCGATCCTTATGGGCCATTTCATAAGCAAACTTAATCGAGGGGGCATTATCGAATATACCTTCATCTATCGGCTTATCATTATTTAAAAGATCCACTATGATAGGAAGAATTTTATCTACAAGTTCAGGCGTTTCTGGATTAAGTCCTTCTATTATTGAGCATTCGCCTATGGAAAGATGATTATTTTCTTCTATGATAAGAAACCAGCTATCCTTAGTCTTAAGCACGCCTCTGGATGTACCACTTGGCTGCTTAAAGTTGAGCGTATGCTTTATGTATCTTGCCTTCATTCGTATGTGATTAACAAGATTGAGTGGCTTCTGTTTTATTAATAGAGTTAAAAAAATAAAAGGTTGCAACCATCATCTGGATGCAACCTTTTAATATATCTAACAAATAAGTAATTACTTTATTTCAAATAATGAAGGGTCTAAAGTCTCGTTGACTTTTATACTTGTGGCCTTCATTGCCATAGGTGCAGGTCCCATACCTGTAGTCGTTACAGAATGTGGTAGCATGATACCATTAACAGTCTTATAATCTCCCATGTCCGAGGTGATTGTCATAACCTGACCTGGCATCCCTTCTTGAGTCTGTACAGTTCTCATGAGGAGATTTGTTTTTACACTATAGAATTCTGTCATGGCTTTATCTCCTTTCTTCACAGAAAGTTTATAACATGGTTCTCCATTTACATTTTCTATGCCTTTCACCTCTATATCATAATCTTTTCCATAATTAAGCTGAGAGAACATCGTAGCTTGATCTTTAGCAGCTTCGAATGCTGGACCCTCTGTAGCGATTTCTGATTGTCCCATAGAAGATGAAGATGCCTTAGTTCCGTTAAATTTCATCTCTTGGAATGTCATCTGAGCATTACCGACCTTCATAGCAAATTTATTTGGTGCCATCTGGTACATGTCGATATTAATTGGCTGTCCCATCATTTCTGTGCCATAATGGTACTCAATTGATTTTACAGCTTTTAATTTAGCCTCACCACCTATTGCTTTAAGATAATCATTAACTACCACAGCTCCTGTGATACCATCCGGTAATGGAGTCGTGCTTGCTTCCATCTTATTACCAAATGCATCATAGTAATCTATCTCACCATCAGAATCAAACCTTACTAATTTTTCGGCTATTTCATCCTTATTACCCACGACTACAATATTTGCATTATTAGGAGTAATGAATTTAGCAGCTACTCTTTGTACATCTGCCACAGTTACTGCTTCTAATCTCTGTAGGTAAGTCTCATAGTAATCTGTAGGTAAACCAAATTCCTCAATGTTACGAGCAAATCGAGCTAAAGTCTGTGGTGATTCTAATGATCTAGCAAATCCTCCTGCAAGAGAATTTTTAGATAATTGTAAGTCATCTGGATCTACGGGTTCAGTAGACATTCTATTCATCTCATAAAGAAACTCTACAATAGAACTATCAGTAACTTCTGTTCTGACACTTGCTGAAGCGTTAAAATTACCAATGAGTTTATTACTACTAATATTAGATCGTGCACCATAGGTATATGCCTTATCTTCTCTGAGATTTTGCATTAATCTACCACTGAAGATACCGCCTCCTAGTATTGAGTTCATTACTGTTATAGCTGCAGCATCCGGATCTCCCACCTCATAGTCAACAGGATAAGTGACTCTAATAACAGACTGTACAGCTCCATCTTTATTAGCCAACTTAACTTGAGTTCCATCTGGTCTTGTTGGTTTCTTATGAGATATTGGTGGAATATCACCCGATTTCCATTTACCAAAATACTTTTCGACATCCATCTTAGCTTGCTCAGGAGTAATGTCACCTACAATCGTTAGGTAAGCATTGTTAGGCTTAAAGAAAGTGTTGTAGTATTTCTTACAGTCTTGTAATGTAATATTATTATAAGTTTCTGCTGTCTCTATCTCTCCGTAGGGATGATCCTTACCATAATTAACCACAGCTGCTACATTAGCAGCCATACTGTTAGGGTCAGTTTTACTAGTTTCAATTCCTGAAAGATTTTGTTTTAATATTTTATCAAATTCAGCTTTTGGCCATGCTGGATTATACAGCATATCAGTCATTATATCCAATAACTTATCTTGGTGCTTAGTCAATGAACTACCAAACATCCCTGAACCAAATGCACTAACGTTAGCTCCGATAAAATCTTTGTCTTTATCTAACTGTGCCTTATCTCTATTCGTTGTACCTCCTTCAAGCATTTGCCCCATAAAAGAAACCATGCCAGCCTTATCTTTTTCATTTATCTGGTCATTCTTAAGAGATAATGAATAAGAGACTCTTGGTAATTTATGATTTTCTACGACGATAACTTGTAGGCCATTATCCATATTAAATACATTAAACTCTCCCATGTTAATGGCTCTTGCAGCTCCAGGTTGCGGCACTGCAGATCTCCATGCTTCTGGATTGACTTCCATAACCTCTTCTGCTTTTTCTGTCATAACTTCTTGAGTTACTTTAGGCGAGCAGTTAATTAAAAATGACAGTCCAAGTAGCGCTATTATATATTTGAATTTCATTATTGTTCTTTCTATTTATTAAAAATTTATGATAGTAGAAATTTAAAAAATTTGTGAGTTATGGCGTTTCATTTACTTTAGGTAAATAATATAGAACAACTCTTTTATTAGGCTGCATATACTTGATAGCGGCATTCATAATATCTTCTTTAGTTACAGCAAGGTATCTATCAATTTCTGTATTGATTAAGTTAGCATCACCGAAGTACATGTGATAATCTGCAAGACTTTCTGCGATACCTGCAACTCTACTATTAGAACTGACGAAGTCATTTTCTATTTGATTTCTTAATTTTTGAAATTCTTCATCAGATATAAGCTCAGTTTGTACCTTCTTGACTTCTGCATCTATTGAAGCTTCTACATCAGAAGGATCAATGCCCATATTACAAAATGCAAATGCTAAAGATACCGAGTAATCTTCTAAAGCTAATGGAAATGATCCCACTTGCAATGCTTTCTGCTGGTCTTCTACAATAGCTTTTTGGAATCTTGAAGAACCTCCTCTAGATAACAATGTAGACAGCATATCTACTGCATAAAACTCTGGCGTGCCTTGTGCTGGAATTCTATAAGCTTGGATGATAGCTGGTAATTGTATATTATCATATATCGTATCTCTTATCTCAGCAGTCATCTCAGGTTCTACAACATTAGGTCGATATATTTCTTTTGTCCCTCTCGGAATAGATCCGTAATACTTTTCTATCCATTCTTTAGTTTGGTCTATATCTATATCACCAGCTATACTAAGAACAGCATTGTTAGGCACGTAGAAGTCAGCATAGAAATTTTTATAATCAGATTCTTCAGCTGCATTTAGATGATCCATAGAACCGATGACAGGCCATCTGTATGGATGCTTCTTAAATAATCTTACCATTGTCTCTTGCAGTATAGTACCATAAGGTTGATTATCGATTCTTTGTCTCCTTTCTTCTTTGACAACTTCTCTTTGCGTCTCTATACCCTTATCCTCGACCTTAGCGTGGAACATCCTTTCTGATTCTAACCATAAACCAAGTTCCAATTGATTAGACGGTAAGATTTCAAAGTAAAAAGTTCTATCATTAGAAGTATTGGCGTTAAGCGTACCTCCTGCTTTTTCAATATATTTATCATACTCACCACGACCAATGTTTTCTGATCCTTCAAACAACAAGTGTTCAAAGAAATGAGCAAAACCAGTCTTATCAGGCTTTTCGTTTTTAGACCCTACATGATACATGACTGAAACTGCAACTATCGGTGTAGAAGCATCTTGATGAAGTATGACATGCAATCCATTATCGAGATCATATTCTACGAAATCGATCTTGTTCATCTGTCCATATGACAGAAAGCAAATACATATCAATACAGCGGAAATTAAATATCGCATTTATTAAAATTTGATTTGGTTTATAAAATTGCTTTTAATGATTTACTAATAAATTACACTAAAAGATTGTTGATTTCTTAAAGGCGAAAATTACCATTTTTTTATTGAATCACACGAATTTATCAGCACATGATGAGCTCGCAAATGCATCAGGCTTAGCTTTAAATACAAATCCCATCCCTAAGATGTATCCCATGGCATCTTTAAGAGCTACGTTAGATTTAAAATTAGGGTCAGTATTTATATCAGCGTGTACTTCGAGTTCAACTTTATAAAGATCTAAAAGATCACATAAGCTATAGGCAACTTCAACCGATTTAGATACTTCAAGTATCATACGTTCTTTGATCAACATCTTTTGGAAGGACTTCTCTTTCCTAATAAACATAAAACCACCCTTCTTTTCGCGTATAAAGACAACCACAGTTGCAAACTCAATGATATCTGGTCGCTTTAATGAATCTGAGCCGATGCAGACTTTTAGCTTGTTACCTAAAGCTTTTTCTCGCAGAATGACTTTTTCTACAGCTTCTTTTAATGGTAAATCGATATTGTCCCCATTGATTCTGCGCCATTCCATTGTTATCGCATTGAGTGATTTATAAATTGATATCTCCTAAATATAATTATAAAAAGATTAATCATACAGCCAGCTATTCTTAAATAACATAAGTTTATCTTTACTGTTTAAATTAAATGCTTTGAAATATACCCTTCTCATAATCGTTTCTTTATGCATGTGTATGTGCAATCCCTCTTCTATGGACACAAAAGAGCACAGTGGAAAGAAACCCAATAAATTGATCAATGAATCAAGTCCTTACCTTCTACAGCATGCTTATAATCCTGTCAACTGGCATCCATGGGGAGAAGAAGCTATGGATGAAGCTACAAAAGAAGACAAACTATTAATCATAAGTATAGGATATGCTGCCTGTCACTGGTGCCATGTGATGGAGCATGAGTCCTTTGAGGACTCACTCGTCGCTAGTATTATGAATGAGCATTTCGTACCGGTAAAAGTGGACAGAGAAGAACGGCCCGATGTAGATGATGTGTATATGACGGCGGCGCAACTTATCAATGGTAGAGGTGGATGGCCACTCAATGCTATAGCACTACCTGATGGAAGGCCTATATTTGCAGGAACTTATTACCCTAAGGATCAATGGATAAATATTTTGACCCAGTTAATAGAATTAAAAAAAGAAGATCCTGAAAAACTCAAAGAGTCTGCTCAAAAAATAACTGAAGGGATTAACAGTAGTAATCTTATAACTGTCAATGAGGATGAGTTAAGTTATAGTCAGAATGAACTTATCGGCTTTGTAGATAGAACGATACAGACATTCGACAGAAAGTACGGTGGTCGTATGGGAGCACCTAAGTTTCCAATGCCTAATAGTTATGATTTCTTAATGAAATATTATTGGCATACCGGAAAGGAAAATGCTCTTGAGACCGTTAAGATTGCATTAGATAACATGGCCAGAGGTGGAATCTATGATCAACTTGGAGGTGGATTTGCAAGATACTCTACCGACGAGTTTTGGTTGGCTCCACATTTTGAAAAAATGCTTTATGATAACGGACAGCTTGTATCCGTGTATGCTGATGCGTACAAAATAACTCAAAGTTCACTCTATAAAAATGTCATCGAGGAAACTTTGGAATTTATAGATAGAGAGATGACTTCAGATGAAGGAGGATTTTATTCTTCATTAGATGCAGATAGCGAAGGAGAAGAAGGAAAGTTCTATGTATGGAGCGAGTCAGAGATAGATAGTCTTATAACAGATACTTCTGCGGCTCAATTATTTAAAGACTTTTATGACGTATCGGTAAAGGGAAATTGGGAGCACACCAATATATTGAATGTAAGAAAAGGTATCGATCAATTTGCTAAAGACAAGAAGATGTCAGTTGCGGATGTAACATTAAGCATAGATATGAGTAAAGCTATCTTGATGAAAGAACGAGACAAGCGAGTAAGACCTGGCTTAGATGATAAAGTTTTGACAAGTTGGAATGCTCTGATGATGGCAGGATACATAGATGCTTATGCAGCATTAAGCAATGAAGATTACTTAGCCAAAGCTATAACAAACGCCGATTTTATTGTAAATAAGCAAATGCAATCTGATGGTCGTCTCAACAGAAACTATAAAGATGGTGTATCGAGTATCAATGCCTTTCTTGATGACTATGCCCTAACTATAAATGCTTTAATAAAACTCTATCAAGCTACATTCGACAAACAATGGCTCGATTACGCTCTCAAGCTTGAGACATATTGTACTGAGCATTTTTATAATACAGAAACTAAAATGTACAACTATACATCAGATATAGATCCTCCATTAATAGCTAAGAAAGCTGAATATACAGATAACGTCATACCGGCATCTAATTCATCTATGGCTCGAAGTCTATTTGCATTAGGTACTCTGACTTACAATAAAGAGTTCTTAGATAAGTCTAAGCAGATGCTTAATAACATGCTGCCACAAATGACAGAGAGCACCTATCTAAGCTTCTTCAGTAATTGGTATCAGTTGTTATTAGATCATATTAAGCCGCCTTATGAAATCGCTGTTATAGGCTCTGATGCCCAGAAGTTAAGAGAAAATTTAATCAAAAATTATCTCGCTAATAGTTTCATACTTGGATCAGATGGAGATGAAAATATGGAACTATTGACAGATAAAAATCAAGAAGGTCAGACGACAATTTATGTGTGTCAAAATAAAGCTTGCAAGTTACCTGTTACTGAGGTAGATAAGGCATTAGGGTTAATAGTCCCTTAATGTAGAATGACCAATTATTTTGCTCTAACGACAAGTATGCTATCAAGATCATACTCCTTAGCAACATAAGATTGTATAGCCTTCTCTTGTGCTACTGTCATTTTATCATAGTTAATGATAACCACTGGAATTTTAGTCTTTACTGATTTGTAATCTGTATAATTTCTAACTGCAATACTAATATCAGATATATCAGGATAGAACATTCTCAAGTCGTTACTTATTCTTGAAAATTTGGTAGAGTCGAGTGAATGGAAATCCTCTTTGAGAAGACTTTCTTTCTTTTCTATGGCTCTTTCTTCGCTCTCCTTAGTCAGTAGATTAATTTTGGTGGAAAGCTTTTCTTCAAGACCACTCAATTCTGTTCTCACTTGATTGACTTTGCTGAGGTCAATCTCTGACGTGGATATTATTTCGACATCTTTTATTTCATTAAGACCGTGGATACTTAGTTGCTCAACCAATACTGGTATTCGCGATTTGTTGATCCGTGTACCGTAGACTTTGAGAATGAGTTTATTTGGTTCCTCAGGAGGAAATAATTTGTATCCATCAATATAGTTACTGTCATCTCCAGAAAATTCCTGTGTTATAAAGGTTTTAAGTTTCTTTTCTCTTTGGAACTTTTTAAATACAGTTTTGAATATGAGCAAGGAAGGTATAATCATCATAATGCTAAATAGCAAAATGATAATAACGTTCTTTTTCCGCTCCTTAGGAGTCGTATATACTTTGTAAGGGAAACGCATACGCCTAAGTATGACGTATGTCGCAAATGCCACAAAGAATGTATTTAAAAAGAATAGATAAAATGCTTTTGTAGCGATACCCCACTCCCCATTAGCCAATCCAAATCCTGCAACACAAAGTGGAGGCATTAATGCAGTAGCAATAGCAACGCCAGGTAAAGTCGTTGCGATATCCTTTCGAGCTATGGATAATATACCAGCTATACCACCAAAAACAGCGATTAATATATCTAAAAATGTAGGCGTCGTACGAGCCTCAATTTGAGGAGTTAGCTCATCCAACGGCGTAATCATGAAATATAAGGTGGAGGTGACAATGGCTATAATTATTGCTGCGCTAAAGTGCATTAAGGCATGATACAAAGCATTCTTATCATTAATAGCCACTCCTAGTCCAATACCTAATATCGGGGACATGAGAGGCGATATTAGCATGGCCCCTATGATGACTGCTTGAGAGTCCAGATTAAGTCCTATAGAGGCTATCATGATACTACACATGAGCATCCAAGCATTAGCGCCACTCATAGACTGTTTAGACTTTATCTCTAATATTGTCTCCTTTTTATCTACTCCGCGTTCTAAGTGTATGACATCTTTTAGAAGATCAGAAAAATATTGTTTGAGTGCCTTGGGATTTCCTTTGGGCATTTCGGTAGCTTTGTCTTCAGCTGTTTTCACAATATTTGTATTTACTTATCAATAAAGTATGTAAAAGTAAGCTATCGTTATTATAATGGAAATAAATTAACTCGATATCGAAAGAATAAAGCTCATACTTAGTGGAGGTGGTACACGAGGTATCTATCAAATAGGTGCTATCAAGGCTATAAAAGAATTTGACCTATGGGATAATATTATAAGTCTATCTTCATCATCCATAGGAGTATTCAATGCCATCTTAAGTCTACAATATGATATCCAATCATCCTATGAGATGTGGAAGGAAATAGCGAAGAAGCCAGTTTTTACTAATATCGATCAATACGCTGATGATTATATTCTACAACTGACTAAAGAATCTGTTCTGAATAACGGTATAGATATCTCTCCACTTATGGACATCGTTAAATCATATGTGGATGAAGATATCGTTAGACAAACCGACAAAGAGCTTATTATCTCAACATTTAATATAAGTCAAAGAGAGCAGAAATATTTTGAATTGAATGAAATCCCTCATGGTCAACTATTAAACTATGCCATGGCAAGTTCACGTTTACCATTTTTCAAAAATGTCATCATAGACAATCACAAATATCTCGATGGTGGCATGGGAGATAATTTGCCTTATTATAGCAAGTTAGATGACAAGCATTTTGACTTAGTGATAACGATTAAGATATCACAGATACCCTACTTTCTGCCTTTAGTGAGCATTAAGAATATCACATATGATAACTCATTGACGATCACACCGTCTAAGCGTATAGGCAATCCGTTAGAATTCAAGAAACCAAGTTTTGATGAAAAATTTGAAATGGGATATTTTGATACTAAAATAGCCTTGAAGAAATTTTTAGATTCTATTGGCCATCCCACATAAGGAAAGCTTTCAGAAAGCTCTCTATATCTCCATTGAGCACAGCATCTGTATTTCTGTTTTCATGATTAGTCCTGTGGTCTTTGACCCGTCTATCATCTAATACATATGATCGTATCTGACTACCCCATTCGTTCTTCATCTTGCCTGCTTCAGTTTCTTGCTTTGCCGCTCGCTTCTCTTCTAATGCTCTTTCATATAATCTTGACTTAAGCATTTCTATAGCTTTCTCACGATTCATATGTTGACTTCTCTCAGCCTGACATTCTACGACGATCCCAGATGGGGCATGTCTGAGTCTTACTGCAGATTCTGTCTTGTTGACGTGCTGACCACCAGCACCACTTGCTCTGAATGTATCCCAGTCAAGATCTGAAGGATTGACATCTATCTCTATTCTATTGTCTATCACAGGATGGACAAATACAGATGCAAAAGAAGTCATTCGCTTACCCTGAGCATTATATGGACTAATTCTTACGAGTCTATGCACACCATTTTCACCCTTGAGCATACCATAAGCATACTCTCCGTTGTACTCCAGTGTTACAGATTTAACACCAGCTACATCGCCATTGACTCTATTTAATTCTTTGACCTTATAACCTGCCTTCTCACCATACATAAGATACATACGATAGAGCATCTCTGCCCAATCACAAGCTTCAGTACCACCAGCTCCAGCATTGATCTCAAGAAGGCATGAGAGCTCATCTTCTTCTTGATCTAATGTGCTTCTGAACTCCACATCTTCTAATGTCAGTAGGGCTTTATCGTATTGACTATTGACTTCTTCTTCTGAAGATTCTCCTTCTGCTTGAAACTCGGCTAAGATTTCGAGTTCTTCTACTTCTCTTTGTACATCATTGAACTTTTGGACCCACAACTTATGGGTTTTGAGTTCTTGCATGAGTATCTGAGCAGCAGCAGGATCATTCCAAAATTCTGGATCTGCTGATTGTTGTTCTTTATCTTCTATTTTATGTAATCTATTATCGACGTCAAAGATAGCTCCTTAACGACGCCGTACGATCTTGCAATTCTTTGAGTTGCTCAGAAGTCATAATGTCCTTGGTTTATTTTGATTTTATAATATCTTCTAATACTACGTAGAAGACAAGGTCAGAATTGGGAGGTATTACCGGTGGGTTACCAGCTGCACCATATGCATACTCATATGGAATATCTAATATTGCTGAACCTCCTTTAGGTATCTCAGGTATTCCTTCTTGCCATCCTCTTATAGCACCACCTTGCCCGATCTTAAATGCAAATGGTCTTCCTGATCTGTATGAGTTATCAAAAGAACTACCATCACGGAAAAACCCATAATAGTTGACACTTACCATATCTCCAGGCTGTGGTTTTTCTGCTTTTGTATCATTGATGATATTGACGATAATACCTGATGGCAACACTTTCTCAGTAGCTTCTAAAGTTTTGTCAGTATACTGTTTGAACTTAGATTCAGCTTCAGAACTATATTTTGCTTGCTGTCTTTCTTGAATCAATTTTTGCTGTTCGGCATAAACTTTAGAATCTTGTATGCCATACACTTTTATAGTGTAATCCATAAACTTACTATGCTTGAAAGTCTCTGGCGGATTAGTAAGTGAATCTAAAGGAACTCTGACAGTAGCACTATCGCCTTCTGACATGAGACTCACTAAACTCAAGATTGGATTCCTGTTAAGCTCTTCTGTGGGTTGATCAGGTATCACAAACGATGGTCTTTGCTTAGCTTGTCGAGAATCATCGAGGATATTACCTTCATCATCTTTTACTTCTAAGTCTAAGATAACGACTTCTCCTTTTTTAGGACTCTCTCCACCAGAAGACGAATGAATTTGATGATCATATCCATTAGGAAGTTTCTTCCATGAACTCTCTTGTTCACATGCTACTAAAGTGAATATAATTAAGACGATAATAAATCTCATTGATATAAATTTCTATTCAGGAAATAAGTTATAAGTAATTAGGTAAAACGGTTTTGAACCTATTGACAACATCTTCTAAACTGGCGTAAGCTGCTCCACCTGATGCATTTTTATGACCACCTCCTTTAAAGTGATCTCTTGCCAATGCCTGTACAGAAATATCACCTTTAGATCTAAATGACATTTTGACGATAGTAGGCTGCTCTCTTAGAAATGCTGCTACTTTGATACCATCCATCATCAATATAAAATTAACGATGCCTTCAGTGTCACCTCTCTGTATCTCGTAATCAAAATAATCTTGCTTAGTTAA
>CAZBXL010000039.1:14752-25172 GCA_964495785.1 uncultured Saprospiraceae bacterium
TCACCTATACGAGCATCTAACTTATCTATAGCACCTAACTGATATATAAACTGATGAATAAGTTCGCATGTAGAACTGGCTCCAGTATCAGAATAAGTGTAATCTACAAATGGTTCTGGATCGAGATGGTGATCAATAAGGATTTTTTTTGCTCTTGCATCCTGAATGTAAGGACCTATTTTATCTACTCTATCCAGTGCATTAAAGTCGAGACAAAATATGATATCTGCATTTTTGAGAATTTCTTGTGTCTCGGCTTGTTTGAGATCATACACTACACAGTCTTCTATACCACCAAGAAATGTAAAGTTAGATGGATACTCACTCGGAAGTATGACTTTAGTATTATGATTGTACTTGTCTAAAAAAAATCTGAGTCCGAGGCTGGATCCTAATGCATCCCCATCGGGATTACGATGTGTTATAATAGCTATATTCTTAGGAAAGGCTATTAAGTCCTTTATTTCTGATATTTCTTTCTCGGTTAGTCTCACGACTCGCAAAAGTGCTGAAAAATTCTCAATTCATCAATAATACACAACTTTAAGCTGACTTAAATTAGATGATGATCGCATTAGTTTACAGATAACAGCATAAATCGCTTATATAAATCGCCTTCAGATATCTCAGCTCCCGATTCTATCATTTTAAATAATTCGATTTCTCTTTGTTGAGTATATTTTTTAGTCGCCTTTATTATTTCTAAATTTTGTGAATCAGTATGGCCTTCTAAATATGAATCTATAGACTCTTTATTCTTAGTCTGCAGGCCTATCATAACGACTTCTTCAGATTGAAAATGAAAGCAAAAAACTGAATCGTAATTAATCTTCTTTACAAAGAGGCTTTTTCGTAGAACATCCTCTAATATCACATCACTGAACAGGTCGATAACTTTATCAGCCTTTAATTGGTCAGTCTCTTTCATTTTGACCCAATCATCAGCTGTAATTCCATTTACAACTAAATAATCTATAAACTCTTTTTCAAATAATCTAAGCTCTTCTGATGAGAGCAATCTATACTTAGCCATCTTATTTATATCTGGGTTTTCTATATCTAAGTTAGGTGTAATAAACTTATTTCAGATCGCAATGTTCTTGAATTTATATATCATTGTAATATGAACAAAAGATCTATCATGTCCTTGGTTGGATTCGCCATGTTTGCAGTGGGTTTCCTCTCTCTTATTTTTATGTTGGTTAATGTCAGTTTTACCTTTTTGGCCTTCCTTGATAAGATCGAAGGCCCATTAGGTCTAGTGGTCAAAATTGTCTTGATGTTTGGTGGTATGATCATCTTGTATTTGTCCAAGACAGATAATGACCCTTATTAGTCTTAGAATAAGTGAAGCAAATTGTAGAACAAATTAAATTATTAATACATAAAAAAAGAGGCTACACTTTGCATGGAGCCTCTTTAACTGATTGATTATATATTAACTTGTTCTTGGCTTTTATTTCTTCTTGAATCCGCCCTTAACTGTCTTAATTATCACAGATGCCACCTTATAAGGATCAGCATTAGATGCAGGTCTTCTGTCCTCTAACCATCCTTTCCACTTGTTCTCTACTGCGGCTATAGGAATTCTTATAGAAGCTCCTCTATCAGAGACTCCGTATGAGAATTTATTAATAGCCTGAGTTTCATGTTTACCTGTAAGACGTTTTTCATTATCAGCACCGTATACAGCTATTGCTGCATTAATAGCTGCTTTAGGCTTGAATAATTCGCAAATATCTTCAAATACTTTTTTCTTACCAGAAGTTCTGAGCTTGGTATTAGAGAAATTAGCATGCATACCTGATCCATTCCAATCACCATCTACGGGCTTAGGATCAAGATTAATTCTTACTCCATATTCCTCACCTACTCTTTCCATAAGATATCTTGCTACCCATACTTGATCTCCAGCTTCCTTAGCACCTTTAGCAAATACTTGATATTCCCACTGTCCTTTCATCACCTCTGCATTGACTCCTTCTATATTGATGTCTGCAGCGATACAGAGATCTAAGTGTCTCTCAGCGATCTCACGACCTACATTATACTCACTACCTACAGAACAATAATAAGGACCTTGTGGCTCTGGATAATATCCTCTTGTAGGGAATCCTAATGGTGTATGGTGCTCAAGATCCCAGAATGTGTATTCCTGTTCATATCCGAACCAGAAGTCATTGTCATCATCGTCTATTGTTGCTCGACCGTTAGATGGGTGTGGTGTCCCGTCTGGATTGAGCACCTCACACATAACTAAAATAGCGTCTTTTCTTGCTGGGTCCTTAAATGTTCTGACAGGCTTGAGTAGGCAGTCAGAAGAGTTGCCTTTGGCCTGCATAGTACTTGATCCGTCAAATGACCAATAAGGTAGATTTGACGCTTTTCCTTTGTATTTTTTAGCATCTATGACTTTCGTTTTACTTCTCATTTTCTGAGTAGGAAAATCTCCATCAAGCCAGATGTATTCGCATTTTAATTTACTCATGTGGTTTATTTTTTATGGGATCGAAAATAGTATCAAAATTTATAGATTTAGAATTTATTATATTTTAAATTGTGCTTTCTAAGTACTTTATGTCTTATATAAATCATTGATATTAAATATTTTATACAATTTTAATCTGTTATGTCCATCTCTAAAATATCGTATATTAAAGAAATCGTCAATGTACTGGATAAGGCAGAAAAGAGAACTTTTAAACTTCAAAGTGCTAAAATTGCTGATGCATCAAGTAAGTTATATGTCAGATTATTTGACCTCATTGATAAGGCTCCAGACAGGGACGATGATTATTACAGAAATAAATTGCAGCTAACTCAACTACAATACACTAATCTAAAGCGACATCTCTATAATCAAATACTCAAATCCCTAAGGACAAGTCACGCAGCAAAAGGATCGCTACTTCAGCTAAAAGAACAGATTGATCATGCATATATTTTATATGAAAAAGGACTACAGAAACAGAGTTCTGAAATCATAGATAGACTCAAGCCCATAGCTAAACAAAGAAATGAAATAGAACTTCTACATGAATTAATAGAATTACAAAAAAAAATTGAATCCAGATTTATCACTCGTAGTCGTAAAGTCAAAAACAAAATGGAAGGGCTTATAGAAGAGTCAGAATCTGTAAGTCATAGTCTTAATAGCATCAACAAACTTTCCAACTTAACACTCAAAATTCAAGGATTATATATAAAGGTAGGTTATGCAAGAGACGAACGTGATACAGAATTATACAAAGCCTACTTCTATTCTAACTTAGCTAATATTAATAGTTCTAATCATAATTTGATTGAAAGAATTAAATGGCATCAGGCTCACGTCTGGTATCATCATTCATGTTTAAATTTTCATTTATCATACAGACATGCTGTGTTGTGGGTAGAAAGTTTTCAAAAAGATCCATCACTCATCCAAAAAGATTCCGGAGACTATATAAGAGGGATCCACTATATACTGAGGCAATGCTTTTATCTGAATAGTATAGAGCGATTTAACCAATGGTATAATGTACTACAGGGATTTAGAAGGGATAAGAGTAAGTATATATCAAGGGTCAATCAAATGTTAGATTTCACCCATTATAATATTATCAATCTCAACCACATCATCATTAATAACAAATACTCTCAATTACACAAAGTTGTCAAAGAGATAAAATCAGGTCAGGATGAATATGGATTACAATTAGACAAGCATCGCTATTATGTATTCAACTATAAGATAGCAACCGCTTATTCTTATATGGGTGATTACGATACAGCAATAGATTACTGCAATAAAATCATAGCCCATAGTAGTGACTATCTAAAAAAAGATATCGCTCCATACAGTCGACTTCTACATATTATGTGTCATTTTAGACTAAATAATTTTCAATTAGTAGAGAACATAGCAGATTCTATTAAATCTGAATTTCAACTCTACAAACAGCAAAATACAGCCACAGATCTTATGCTTAATTTCCTTAAAAAAGCCTCAAGAGCTATGAATTTTGGATTGGATGATGATATTACTAAATTGCACAATAGACTAGTGTCATTAAGGGCTCAGCAGTATGAAAAACTGCCGTTCATCTACTATGATTTTATTAATTGGTGCCAGAGTCTTCTTCATAATACGACTGTAGAAAAGCATATAAAGCAAAATAAATCTTGAGACAATTACTGATATTATTTTTTATCCTAATCGTCTGTGCCACCTCAGCGCAAGTTGAATTTCCTCAAGAGATTATAGATCAATTAGAATCTTACATAGAAGAAGATGTAGACGAAGCTGACCTACTCACACTATATGAACGTCTCATCATTTATTATCAAGTACCACTTAATATCAATAAAGCGAGCTATGAGGAACTCCAAGAGTTAGGCCTCCTTTCAGATATTGAGATCAATGATATTCTCAATCATAGAGAAAGATATGGTGACCTCCTAAGGATAGAAGAATTACAGTCTATACAAAGTCTTAAAACAGATGTCATTAGCATATTAGCCAACTTTGTAAAAGTAAATGATACTGAAAAAATCAATCTGGATATACCTGAAATGCTGGCCCAAAGTAATAACACTGTTTTCGTTAAATGGAGTCAGTTTGTAGAAGACAAAAAAGGATATATACCAAGAGAAGATGGCACAACACCATACTTAGGTGATGACAATAGACTTCTTATAAGATGGAGAAACAATTATTCTGTCAATCAAAGAATGGGAATCATATTAGAGAAAGATGCAGGAGAACAGATATTCCAATCTGCCAAAAGTGCAGGTTTTGATTATTTATCTTTTCATTATTATCTAAAAGATTACAGCAGTTTCTTGAAGGAATTTGTTGTCGGGGATTACACCGTCAGTATGGGTCAAGGATTGATTTCACACAATGACTTTGGAGGTCGGAAGAGTGCATTCGTTAGTAATGTAAGAAAAGGTGGTCGAGCTATCCGGCCGTATAATTCAGTATTAGAAGGAGGATATCAGAGAGGAGCTGCGGCGACCTTAGGTCTTAGATCTGATTTAGATGTTACAGTATTTGCAAGTAGTGTACGTCGAGATGGTAACTTATTAGCTGTTGATACTTTAGATCCTGATAGACCAGAATTACCAGATTTTTCTGGATTTCAATTGTCAGGTAATCACAGGACGATTAACGAATTAGAAGACAAAGGATCTATTGGTGTACAGTCCTATGGCGGAATCATAAAATATACTAAACAACACTTTAGTATCGGCCTCAACGTGCTGTCTAATCAATTTGGTAATAGAATAGAACGATCTGATGTGCTATTCAATAAGTTTAGATATGAGGGAGATCATCTCAATAATGCCAGTATCGATTTTCATTATAGATATAGGAATATAAACTTATTCGGAGAATCAGCGATTGCATCATCTGGTGGAGGCACAGGACATTTGTTAGGAGCTATGATAGGTCTGAGTAGGAAGTTATCTGCCACTATGATGTATAGGAATTACGGTGTAAAATACAATGCTATATTACCAAATGCTTTTGGGGAAAGTACAACAGCGAATAACGAAAATGGAATTTACTTAGGATTAGAGTATCGTATAGATAGAAAATGGACAATGAGAGCCTATGCTGATTTCTGGAGACATCCTTGGTTAAGATTTGGAATAAGCCGACCTTCTACTGGAAGGGAATTTCTATACAGAGTAGATTACTATCTAAAAAGAAAACTACAGATATACCTTCAATACTTCTATGAGTATAAATTAGCTGACTACTCATCAGAGAATAATATTAGACTTACAGGATTTCAATCAAGGCATAGGTTAAGATTAAATTTTGACCATACAGTATCTAAGTCTATAAGATTGCGATCAAGAGTAGAGATGTCGAGATTTGATAATCCTGAGGGTCTGCAGCATGGTTATCTTGTATATCAAGACTTTATATGGAAGCCACTCAGCTCTCCATTATCCATGACAGGTAGAGTTGCTTATTTTGATACGGATGACTTTGATAGTAGAATATTTGCTTATGAAAATTCTGTGCTTTATGAGTTTGCTATTCCTTCCTTTTTTGATCAAGGGATTCGTTATTATCTTAACTTAAGATGGAGAACCACAAGGAAGTTGACTTTAGAATTCCGGATAGCGAGAACATATTTCACCAATGTTGATCTTAGTCCCGATCCTAATTCTGTATACTTCATAGAAACAATAGGAAGCGGTAATGAGCAGATTATCGGAAATAAACGTACAGAGTTAAAAGCCCAATTACGCTACAACTTTTAGTTATAGATGAGATACTTTTCTCTCGTTATTTTGAAAGCGTCAAGACCGTCTTTCCAAGATGCTCTGATTTCTGATTCAGTCTTACCTTCTATCACCATCTTCTTAAGCTTGTCCGTACCCGCAAGTAAGTCAAAGAAAAGATCATCATTGAAATACTGAAACTTTTCCTCCTGAGACAGGTCATAAAAATATAGCAGATAAGATAAATCCAACTGTTGTGGCTTAGGTGTCTTAGAACTTAAATCCAACCCGTAGCAGGGAGTAAGTAAGTGCTTGGGATACTTAGCTCCAGGCATTGATTTAGGTGTAAATGTAAATGGCATATCAATAAGCTGAGGATGCCCTATGAGCTGAAATGGAGATTCTGTCCCACGTCCAATACTCATGGTTGTCCCTTCAAAAAAACATAGACTTGGATAATGAGCTATAGACAAAGCATTAGGAAGATTAGGTGATGGTTTGATAGGTAGAATATATTTTGACTGATGATCATAGTTTAAGATCGTCATGATTTTTAACCTGCACTGAACCCCGTTTTCGAGCCAACCTTCTCCATTGATCATACGAGCATATTCGCCTATAGTCATACCGTACACAACCGGCACAGGATGCATTCCCACATAGCTCTTAAAGGCTTCTTCTAATATAGGTCCATCTACATAATTACCGTTAGGATTAGGTCTATCCATTACCATAACTTGAACGCTTGTCTCAGCGGCAGTCTCCATTATGTAATGTAAGGTCGAAATATAAGTATAGAATCTTGCTCCGACATCTTGTATGTCAAAAACGATAACGTCAAGTCCTGCAAAATCATCTTGAGATGGTTTTTTCTTCTTGCCGTAGAGACTTGTTACAGGAATTCCCGTTTTCTTATCTACACTGTCGTTGACATTTTCTCCAGCATCAGCCTCTCCTCGGAATCCATGCTCAGGAGCAAATATTTTCTTCACTTTTACACCTATAGAAGTAAGCATATCTACAAGATGACGATCCCCCACCATACTTGAGTGATTAACTACAACGCCGACATTTTTAAAAGCTAAATCATCAATATACTCTGCTACTCTCTCGGCTCCTACTATGATACGTCCATTATCATAAGCTGGCTTAATATCATGATCAACTCTATCGTTTTTACATGCTATGAAAAGTAATATGGAAAGAATTAATCTCACAAAGTCTATTTTTTTATGAAAAGAAAAGCCAATACTATGAATCATATAAGTAAATTTCAAATATAACTAAGCAAAGATTTTGCCTAAGTTTGTTAACAGGTATTATGGCACAAAATTATGCAGTTGTAGACTTAGAGACAACCGGTGGCATCCCCAAAAGGGATAAGATTACTGAAGTTGCTATTATCATCTATGATGGTAAGGATATAATCAATGAGTATCAATCACTTGTCAATCCTGAGCGAACAATTCCTCCACATATAACACGTATTACGGGTATTACAAACGAGATGGTCGAGGATGCTCCAAAATTTTATGAGATAGCTAAAGATATCATAGAGACCATCGGCAATTCTATATTTGTTGCTCATAATGTAAGATTCGATTATCAGTTTCTTAAAGAAGAATTTTCGAGTCTTGGATTTACATTTACAAAAAGGAAACTCTGCTCTGTTAAATTATCTCGCAAGGCATTCCCTGGACTAAAGTCTTATGCATTAGGTAATCTTATAAAATACTTTAAAATAGATGTAGAGAATAGACACAGAGCTTACGATGATGCTTGGGCTACGACTATAATTCTGGGTAAAATATTAGCCATAGATTCAGATGATGCCAGTCGTAAGTTAATGGTCACAGAAGGTATTAAATTAACTCAACTGCCAGATGCTCTCAATCCAGACGATATAAAAGCATTACCTAATCAATGTGGTGTATATTACTTTTCTGATATTAATGGGACTCTTATATATATTGGTAAAAGTCTCAATATACGGTATAGAGTCAAACAACATTTCTCTAAACATAATTCTAAGTCTAATAAGCTCCTAAGAAAGGTGCATGACATTTCTTATGAGCTGACGGGTAATGAGTTGGCATCACTTATATTAGAGTCCTATGAGATTAAAAAAGAAATGCCTGAGATCAATAAAGCTCAAAAAAGAAGAGATTATGCATATGCAGTGATTAAGGATTCTGACAAGTCAGGATATGCTAAGTACAAAATTGTAAAAGCTAATAAAACAGATGTAGCTCTCTCCTATTACTCAAGTAGAAAAAGCGCTACTGCACATATAGAACAAATCACTGAAGCGTACGGACTCTGTCACAAAATTAATGGCAACGAAAAAGCGGAAACCAGCTGCTTTAATTATGGTATAAATAAGTGTACAGGAGCCTGTATAGGTATGGAGTTTCCATTGACTTACAACGAGCGATTTGAAGATAGTCTTCTAAGTATGAATCGGGTATTTGAAGAAGATATGATCATCATAGATAAAGGAAGGGAACTATCTGAGAAATGTGTTTTTCTAATCGAGGACGGCCACTATCAAGGACATGGATATATAGATGTAGAAAGTATGAATTATGGAATAGAAGAACTCAAAGAAAGTGTGAAATATAGAAAAATGAATCCCGAGGCAGATACAATAATCAGAAACTATCTATGGAGTCATCCCAACCTTACAGTTCAGAAGTTATAAATATATAATGGTGTTATTTACATCCAAGGGAACAGGTTCCCTTGGATTGTTATACGGTCTGATAATTATGCTACTTCCCTATTTGCATATGTTTGATTTAAAACTAATATAATGCCTAAAGGAGCAATCTTGATTTGAACTTGTTTATTCTGTTAATCTTAGTAATCCTAATCTGATTCTTTTCTTTTAAAATCAAACCAAGAATAAGCTGAATGATTTTCAGCTTGATAAGAAATTCTACTAATGTAAAACCAATGCCTATCGTTAATGTGAATTTCTTCACAAATTCGAGGTAGTCAAAGAAGATACTTAGCTCTTGAAAATCATATTAAGATCTTGATGTAATTTTATGAAAGCGTCGCTGTAATAAGCTTCTCCATCAGAATGTATAATAAGTTCTTCCTCTTTAGGATCAATTGATTCTTGGCTAAACTCAATGGCTACCCTTATATATTTTCCTGCAGATTTATTCTTGATATTTAATATTCTGCGAGGAGAGAAATTATAAGATTTTGCTATCTCAGTATATCTTTTCAAATCGACAAAAGGAATAATCAAACTGACTTTAGAATTCTCATGAGTTAGTCGACTGATACTTTGCCATAATGCTTCTGATGGTAAACTCGTTGTATGTTTAGCTGCAGAGAGCTTAGGATTTGACGGCATAGTTCCATCACTAAAATATGGAGGATTGGTAATGATATGATCAAAGGTCATTTCTGGATTCCAATCTCTAACATCAACATTAACTATAGAAATGTGATCAGAATAATTGTTATAATCTGCATTATATATCGCTTCTTCACAAGATGATATATCTAAGTCTACCGCTGTAATCATCGCCTTTGGATGACGGTAATGACATATGTGGGCAATAACGCCTGTCCCGGTACCTATATCTAATATTGTCTTGGCTTCATGGAGCTTAGCCCATGCTGCTAAAAGAACGCCATCTGTATTGATCTTGAAAGCCGCATCTCTATTCCTAAGACTAAAGTGTTGGAAGTGAAAGAATGCATCTTTCATCTAATCTATAAATATTTTTTTGGAGCTAAATTTATTATCCTTACTCACGGTCACTACGTATATACCTGTAGGTAGATGACTGACGTCTGTACTATTATCATCAGTAGATAGAATACTTATGTACTGACCATTAGTACTTGATAAAATAACTCTATCATATTCCATTGAGCTACTTACATTCAGTTGATCATGAAGGATTTTAACATCAAAGTCTACTGTACTAAATTCTTCGGTGTCTGTACTCGTAGCTGTACCTTGCCATAGGTTTTGAAATTCTTGTCTGAAAATATTAGCTATATCAGCATCTTTAAAAATCAATGTATTTTCATCATTGAATGTATTGCCTGAGTATGTCCAGTTCTGTGATCCTGTTATGACATATGGCTGTGCAGTAGAACTTCCCTCATCTATGATAGCATACTTATGATGCAACAATGTATTTTCATTATCTATATAATAAGTTGTTAGTCC
>CAZBXL010000039.1:25272-34043 GCA_964495785.1 uncultured Saprospiraceae bacterium
TCAGATTTTTCTTGACCAAATTTTGCATTTTCGCTTACTGGAAGAGCACCAGTTCCTCCCCACATTTCATTGAACTCCATTAAGTATACTTGTACCAACGATTTATCTTGTATGAGGATTGCATTATTAGGGTCTATCTCCATTTGCAAGTTTGTATAATTAACAGAGCCTGTCTGTACCCAAGCTAAGTCATCAAATGCTGCATCCGTGATGATAAACTTATTATGCATAATACCATCTCCTTCAGATCCGTATAATACAGGAAAAGGTATGTTGCTTTGTAGGCCTGTATTGTTGTTGTCTATATCAGCTATGAGTCTAACTTCTACTCCACGATCATGTGCTCTACGGAGTGCATTAACAATACTGACTCTATTCGTATTATAGGCACAGATACTAAGTGTATGCTGTGCTGCGTCTATACGCTCACTAATAGCGTCTTCCATAACTGAAGCAGTTTCTCCATCAGCAAAGGAACCGTTGGAGAATGATTCATCTGTATTTCTATTGAAATAAATTCTTATTTCGCCTGAGGAGAGAGACTTTGTTATGATAGAAAAATCATCAATGATTACATTCTCAGAATTCAAGATGTCAATCCTATAAATTGTAGATGGTATAAGTTCCTTAAATTCTACTTTCTGAATAGGTTGGACAATTTTTTTCTGAATGACTTGGTCATTATTGCATAGTTGAATAAATGATCCATTTGATGATTCTTCAACCTGTAGAGTCAGAAACGTACTCTCTATTTCTACTATAGAAACATGTTCAGATTGTGCACAAAGTGAAACACTATTTCCAATTAAAGCCAACAAGAATATAGATAGATAAAGCAAGCCTTTACGCGAAAGGGAAGAACCTGAGATGTTCAAAAAACAATAATTATTATTCATGCTTCTTTTATGCTATTGTAATCAAATTAGAAAAACAAAATTACCATTTAAAATGCTGGTAAGTGAGTGAAATTTATTTATGAAATCAAATGAGAATTGTAGATTTTAAACAAAAAATATGCATTTGACATAAAATATATTAATAATATATCTATCAATAATTGTAAATAACACAAAATATGTAATGCAATGGCAGTCAACAATTTTCATGGGAATTAAAAATAATTGACTTGTCATCTATCATCAAAATTGACATTTATCTAAAATATTTACAAAATCTAAGTTTTGTGTCCCACGATCAGAATTAGCCGAGGTTATATTGATAACTCTGTACATAGAATATGGTGTCTTATCGTCGAGTATAGAATGTTATCTTTACGTCACAACGATAGCTTTGTTAGATAGATTACCATTTAAAATAAATGATGAATTTAATGCCATTCTTGATCTTATAGAGAATCAGAATGAGCATCTATTTATTACTGGTCGAGCAGGGACAGGTAAGTCCACATTACTGAGTCTTCTCAAGCGGACAACTAAAAAGAATGCAGTCGTATTAGCGCCTACTGGAGTGGCAGCTCTTAATGTAGGAGGACAGACAATACATTCTTTCTTTAAGTTCCCACCTAAGATGATAGACCCTCAGGATATCAATAAAAGGAAGAATCATTTCTTTTACAAAAAAGTAAAACTCCTTATTATCGATGAGATATCTATGGTCAGGGCAGATATGATGGACTGTATCGATATATTCCTTCGAAGAAACAAAGAAAGTGAACTACCATTTGGCGGTGTGCAGTTGGTTGTATTTGGTGATCTTTTTCAGTTGCCGCCAGTTATCTCGTCTCCATTTGAAAGACAAGTACTTACAGAAAAGTACGGCAATGCATATTTTTTTGCTGCTCATGTATTCAATCAACTTAATCTGAGAATGATCGAGTTGAATACAGTCTATAGACAGAACGAACGCCGCTTTATTAATCTCTTAGATAATATACGGACAAGGCAGATAGATATGGATGACATGGAAGAGATCAACGAAAGATTTATTGAAAATATTAAAGAGGAGGATACTGATGAGCAAGAATTTATGGCTATTACACTTTGTGCTACCAATGCATCTGTCAATGCCATAAACAGTGAGCGATTAAAGTCGCTAACCACTCCATTATTTGAGTATAAAGGTTCCATTTCTGGAAGTTTCAAACCTAATATTGCACCAGCAGATACAAATCTATGGCTAAAGGAAGATGCACAAGTCATGTTTGTAAGAAATGATATGGAAGGTCGATTCGTTAATGGTTCTTTAGGCCGTGTCGTACAGTTATCTTATGACAAGATAGTGGTTGCAATCATAGATCAGGGGCAAGAAAAGATGATAGATGTAGACCAAGAAGAATGGGAAATGCTTAAATACGAGATTGATGAGAAACAACCTGATAGATTCAAAACAGTTGTTGTAGGTACTTTCAAACAATACCCTCTTAAGTTAGCCTGGGCTATTACGATACATAAGTCTCAAGGAAAGACATTTGATAATATAGTTGTGGACTTAGGAAGGGGGGCTTTTGATTATGGACAGACTTATGTGGCACTCAGTCGATGCCGAACGCTTGAGGGTATTAAACTCAAAAAGAAAATAAGACCAAAGGATATACTGGTAGATGAGACTGTGGTAGAATATTATGAGTACAAAAAGAGAAATTGGTAAGATAGTTTTTGGATAGGCAAGATATTTTTATCTTGCTCATAATTACAGAATTAGATACAAATCACAGGAAAAATGGCAAAATCAAGAAAAAAGCAACGTAAAGAATTGGCTACTAAGAAGCAGGAAAAGAAGTTTTTTGTAATAGTAGGAGTTATTACAGTTGTGTTATTGCTCGTCTTATTTATCATTTTTAATGGTAATTAAATTAGTAGTACATGAAATTAACGCTTGACTTAGGATGTGATAGTAAGCAAGAGTGGGTAGACGCAGTCATGGCGGATTTTGATGCCTTCTTACAAGACCATGCAGATTGTGAGAGAAAAGCCTCAGCTATGGCTATGAGTTTTGTAGCCAAGTATCCCAATAGAAAAGAAATTATCCCTGAACTTATAGAGACAGGCATAGAAGAATTAGAACATTTTCAGATGGTCTATAAAGTCATGGAATCTCGCGGTATAGAGCTGCAACATTCTATAGGTGAAGATCCATATCTTAAGGCCTTACTTAAGCTCTGTCATTCTGGTAGAGAAGAACGATTTATGGATCGACTCATACTGGCTTCCTTAGTAGAAGTTCGTGGCGCAGAACGCTTCAAAATGGTCGCCAATGCTTTAGAGGAAGGTGAACTTAAGAAGTTCTATAAAATGCTATGGGTATCTGAAGCCAAGCATGGCCACATCTATGTTAAAATGGCTTTAGAGTACTTTCCAGAAGACCTTGTCTATGATCGATTGAGATGGTGGATAGAAAAAGAAGCTGAGATACTGAATGGACTGGAGATAAGAGCTGCGTTGCATTAGAGCTATTTAATAATTACCGCATTAATCTGAATAAAAAGTTGTCTTTTCATTTCGTCCTTGCGGAGAGATCCTCAGTGATCTTGAATTTAAATTTTGACTCAATTCAAATAAGCACTTTATAGTAGCTCAAAATCAATCAGTTCATTCATTAGAACACAATGAAGAGCCCCTTCACTTACTCATTTTTATTAAGAGCCTGCCTCTTATCAAAACTGCTATGTCGATCAATTTCTCTGATCCTGAGTAAATTGTCTATTCTATTATCAGTAAACTTTAAATTAAGGTGTTCAAACAGCCTTTCAGTACAAGAATCAATTGGTTGGTCTGAAAAGCCATTATCTCTCATGTAATGAAGACATTTCATTAATTGAAATGCATTAAACCACATAAAGAAACTTTTATACCTAATCACTTGATTATCAGAATTGGATAATAGAGATATGATAGACTTTTCTGCATCTATGCTTTGTAAAAAATTATTTAAAGTGTCACTTGAAGATTCCTGATATTTATAAATATTTCCACTTTTATCAAGTATAACTTTAAGGTTTTTAGATATCCACTTGCCTATTTCTATAAATGAATCATAGTTATAGCTCATAGGTATATAATCTTCCTTAGAGGCCTCAGAAACGGCCTTTCCTGTGCCGAAAGGTACTCTACCCGACTTTCTTGCAGATGGAATAACATAAGCTGAGTTAATTTCGCTAAGAGTCAGATTCTTAGAATATTTATGGAGGAAGTAGAAATCCTCTCCTGCTTGCCTCTTATTCATACCACCTTCTTTGGCATACGCGTAAAACCTTACAGCCATTGCACTGCCTACTGTCTGATATGCGTAAGGCAAGTTGATCAACCTTTGCATATTAATGAAGTATCTTAGGTGGAGTTCATAATCAATAATGGGATGGCGATTATGAGGAATGATATGTTCATATCTTATAGATGCAGCTTCAGTCACTGGATAGTCAATAAAGTGAGTATGAATTGCATTTATATAATTACAAGAACAGATGGTATCTGCATCAATATTGACAATTATACCATTACTATTATTTGATTGAAAATATCTAAAAGCTGTATCCATGAGGCTTTTACGAGCGTGACCTACCCCAGATTTTTTAGTGTCATAATGATGGTAGAATACATGAAAACTACATGTAAGCGTATTGAAAGATGATATATCATCGCTCAGAGATTTATACAATTGTTTTGATCTTTCAATTAAAATAGTATTATCCTTTTCATGGGTATTGATAAGTATATAATTGGCGTATTTGATTCCTTTAGAGTCCTGACCTCGTAGTGACTTTATGGCATTTAAGACTATGGATTCTTCTTCATCGTATACTGGCATTACCACAATTATATCTAACGATGCCTGATGATTAGGCACTTCCAATGAATTGTCACATCTTTGTTTTAGATACTTCTGGATATATTTCATAGAATATACAAAGCTACACATTGAGCCATAATCAACAATTAATATGTCTTCCTATATCCTATTTTGGTCCGATAGCCTATTACAGTACAATCTTACACTACCCTTGTCAATTAGAGATTCATGAAAACTATCAGAAAAGGAGTATACGTAACAGAACCCAGATTCTAAGTAGTAACGGACCTATCAATATATCAATCCCACTTAAAAAAGGAAAGACCAATCTTCCTATCACTAAGGTGCAAATCGCATATGATGAACCTTGGTATGACAATCATCTCAAGTCTATAATCTCTGCATATGGTACTGCACCCTATTTTGACTTTTATATTGATAAGATGATAGATTTATATAAAAGTAAAACAGAATTATTGTTTGACTTTAATACCAAAGCGCATCTGATGGTAAATAGCATTATTGGCTTAAATGATATATCCCATACGATAAGTTACGATAAAAGCGATCAGGTATTAAGATTGGATTTTGGTCAGAAGGAAAAACTACCGGATTTATTAATACCTGAATACGCTCAAGTATTCACAGAAAAATATGGATTCACACTAAATCTGTCAATTCTCGATCTCATATTTAATGTTGGCCCTGAATCTAAGCAGATTCTACAAGCAAGTAAGGTCATCTTTCATTAATTTGCATTATCAAGTTTATTTAACCATATCTAAGTTATGAGTAATCAATTGATTAAGGACGATGTAAAGAAATATAGAAAAGACCTTGAGTCTTCAGTAGATGCACTTCTTGATATTACAGATATGATATCTCACGGCGAGCTTAAGAGTGCAGTTTCTGAGATAAAGAATCGCTTAGAAGATCCCTACATGTTTGTAATCGTAGGTGAAGTCAAAGCTGGCAAAAGTAGCTTCATTAATGCCTTACTCGAATCTGATAAAGAAATATGTAAAGTAGCGGCGTCACCTATGACGGACACGATACAGCAAATTGTCTATGGAGAAAAAGAATCTATCGTAGATATCAATCCTTATCTTAAGAGAATCACACATCCGATAGATGTTCTTAAAGAAGTAGCAATAGTAGATACACCTGGAACAAATACAATTATCGATCACCATCAAGAGATCACAGAACAATTTATTCCTGCATCTGACTTGATTGTATTTGTGTTCGAATCTAAGAATCCATACCGGCAGTCGTCATGGGAGTTCTTTGATTATATAAAAGAGGAGTGGCGCAAGAAGATCATTTTTGTATTGCAACAGAAGGACCTTATGGTACCTGAAGATCTTGTCACTAATATTAATGGAGTTAAAGAACAAGCCATAAGGAAAGGCATTCCTACGCCTAACGTATTTGCTGTATCTGCCAAGCAAGAATTGAACGGTGAAAAAGATGTGAGTGGATTTATTCCAGTCAGGGAATATATATATGATAATATCACAGGAGGTAAGGCACCATATCTAAAGCTCATCAATAACGCTGATACTGCATTAAATATCAATGACAAAATCTATAAAGGTGTCATTCTGAGAAAAGAACAGTACGAAGCCGACTCGAGGTTCAGACAAGATATCAGAGATAGTCTGGATCATCAAGAAATGAAAACTAAAAGACAAGTCAATGTCTTAGTAGAGAATCTTCTCGCCAGCTATGATAGGATCACTAACAAAAAGAAAGTAGAATTGAATTCTGGTGTTGGATTTATGAGTATGCTGAAAAGATCATTTTCATCGACTTTTGGAGGTGGACAATCAGCTAAGGATTGGCTCGATAATATCACCAAAGACTTAGAGAATGACCTTAATAGGGAATTCAAGGATAAGCTTCAGGATGGTGTTGTTGACATAGCAGATAGCATACAAGATATGGGTAAGCTCATCGATGCTAAGATCAAAAACAGTGAAACTATTCTAAAAGAGAATCATGAGATATTTGCTGATATAGCTGAGAAGAGAGCTAACGTGCTCAAAGATCTCCAAAAAGCATTTGAAGGTTTTCTTAAAAGAAGCGAAAACTTCTATGATCGAAATCTATTAGACGGTGGAGGCAGCGTAGGTGGTAATCTTGCAGCGAGTGGTGGTATCGCGGCTGTAGGGATTATTTTAGCCACTTTGACCAATACGATGATGTTTGACATTACAGGCGGTATATTAACGACGATAGGCTTTGTATTTGCTGGAGTGACACTTACCTTAAATAAGTCTAAGCTAATAAGACAATATGAAAAAGAAGTCGGCGTAGGCAGAGAACGTATAGAAAGAGAAATTACCGAAAAGCTAAATAGATACACTCATAACATCAAAGAGAAAATCGAAGACAACTTCTTCAAGTTTGATAAGCTCTTACAGAATGAAAAAGAAACTGTAGAGCATCTCGAGAATGAGTATCAAAGAATTTCAGACTCTATTACTGAAGTTAAGAAAGAAGTTCAGGGGGTGTTGTGATATTAGATAATTCTGCTATGGTGGAATCATAAATATAGATTCTTTTATAATTCAAAATTTTTAGAATATAAACCGCTACAATCATGAATAGAGTATCAATTCTAATATTATTCTCGATTATGATAATGGCATGTGATAAAGAGCCAAATCTAAATTCAAGCTCAGAATCTACTCCGACCTTAGCCTTAATAAGTCCAATATCTCAAAACAATGTTAATCACGAGAATGTCTTATTGAGATGGGATACCAATACAACAGGCCCATATGACCTTATTATCGCAATAGACTCCAATTATTCATTCATCCTTATAGATACGACAGCATCTACGAATCAAATTAGCCTACCTCTATTACCTCCTAATACGAAGTGTTATTGGAAAATAGTTTCAGGTGATCTTGAAGCTAGTTCATATTTTGTCACTCATGATCTATTAAATAATATAAGTGATTTTAATGGCGATGCGTTAGTGAGAGAATACTACGATATACCGATGGGAGGCATTGGATTAGACACTACATATTTCGAGTTTATAGAATTTAGTTTTTCAGACAACGATCTTACTATTGATTCAGAGTATGGTTCTTTTAGTCATACATATGAATTAAAACGTGTCAATATTGGTGGTGAAAATGGAATTCGATATTACTTCAATGAAGGAGGTGGCGGTTCTAATTTTAGAACGATGGAATATTTTTATGAAATTGACTCTATTCACATCCGACGTCATTCTGGGGGAAATGCTGGTGGTGCCAGATGGGTTACTTCTATCAAAAAGTAAGTTTTTTTAGGAATTGATAATTTGCTGAGTGACAGACGGGTTGGCGATATCTGGCGGATTTGGCGATAGCCAATCTGACATGATTATCGTTTGTTAGGTTGTGTACCTGACCTCTTAAATTCAAGATTGTCAGTGTAAATATCATTTGACAATATCATGGTTTTGCCAATTTCACCAATTATTTTGAATGATTCAGTTCCAGTTGCAGGTTCGTAGCTATCTCTAAATATATTGTGCATTAAATTTAAATTTACGGTATAAAAGCCATTTTGAAAAATTTGAAATCGATATAACGAGTAGCCCTCAGCATAGATTTCGATAAGAATTGGAAACTTTGTAGAGCTGACTTCAAGGGAATTTAAATCTTGTTTTTGGTGATCAATTTCACTTAAGCATGAAATATAAACTGAATCAATCATATTTTGACTTTCATAATCTCTTATCTGAAATTTGATTTGGACACTTTCTGAAATGATTTGTTCATCTTTTTCAATCCTAAATTGATTCTCAAAGAAGTCAATTGGTTCGTAATTGAATCTTATTGAATCTTCCGTAATTTCAAAATATCCTTTTCCAGTAATTTGAGCGACACACATTAGTTCTTCAGATTCAAATTTGTAGTCAGGTAATAATTTGTAGCACTTTGACCAAAGAAATTTATCTGTGCAATATTCACCTATTTGAGCATTAGCAATATTGTATTGACTAAATATAATCAGAAGGA
>CAZBXL010000039.1:34143-37307 GCA_964495785.1 uncultured Saprospiraceae bacterium
TAGCAAAAAATTGAAATTTGTTATTGTGATTCTTTTTGTTAATCCGTCATTAAGGAGAATTTATAGATCTATGTAAGAGTTCACCATTGGTCTAACCCCGTAATAAAATTTCACTTTTACTATTTTGAATTATGACTTCTACACCAGGTCTTTTCATCATTGTAATTTTGTTTGATGTATAATGTAATCAATTGAAATAGGCTTTTTATAAATGTCATTATTTCAATTAATTAACAAGAATAACAAAGCTTACTCCTTATCCGCTACTGCCTGGTTATGTTCTTATTGGTACACTCTTACATAGTCAATCTCGAATGTGGCTGATTCAAAATTTGAATCTATTGCACCTCCAAGATTACCACCAAGAGCAAGATTAAGAATGATAAAATGATCCTTATTAAATGGCCAAGTTTCATCATTTTTTGTGGCTGGATTATAAGTGTAATATTCAACATCATCTAATAAAAAAGTAATGCTGTTTTCAGTCCAAATTGTCGAAAATACATGGAACTCTGTTGTTTCATTGCTAATCGTTTTTTCTCGGAAATTAACGGTTGCTCCAAAACTAGAAGGTGTATGTAGAGCACATGAAATTTTGCCAGGACTGTTGCCTACATATTCCATTATATCTATTTCTCCACATGCAGGCCAACCTACAGTACCAAAATTAGATCCAAGCATCCATATCGCAGGCCACACACCTCCACCTGAAGGAAGTTTAGCTCTAGCATCGACTCTTCCATGAGTAAAATTGAAAATATTTTGTGTTGTTATTCGTCCTGAAGTGTATTCTGCAATAGTATTACCATGATCAAAAAATACCACCATACGATCATAGTTATATAAAGGTGCATCACTAAAATCAAATGTTAATGTTTCCCATGAATTTGAGACAGAAGTTCGTGCATCAACCTCATGAAATTCTGAAAAGTTAGAAGAATTCTCTAATTTGAGACGGACTGCAATATCAGTTTCAGGTGACCACGTTTTTACAGTTAATATATTATTGACAGATGGATCTACTGCATTATCTCTATCCCACCAAACACCGGCATTACCATTAGCCACAATAGTTTTTGTGAATTCAACTACTCTTGAAGTAGGATTCTCATTGGAAATATCTGGATTATCAATTATTCTTGTTGAAGCACCATCAAAATCATTCAGCGTAAGCGAATTCACCTCAAAATTTTCTATTTCAGATACTATATCTCCTGCACTGTTTAACAAGTTAATTTCATCGAAATAATACTGTGCAGCACTTGCTTCACCTCTCAAGGCCGTAATTTTAAGAATACCATCTTCAACTTTTGTATTGTTTTGATCAGCAGTATAAATTTGTTCTTCATTATTATTGGGTGTCCCAGTATCAAAACCCCATTTACTCAAATCAATTGTTCCTTCTGAATCAAATTCATCACTCCAGATCAATTGAAGTGGCGATGGTTCAGGATCGTTTTGAACCGGCGGATTACTTTCTTCATCCTTATTGCAAGCTGTGAACAATACAGTTATAGAAACAAATACATATAAATGAATTTTCATCTTATTTTTTTAAATACATCCATAAAATGGTTTTGATAGGCATTGATTATATCAAAATATTTCTGACTTTAAATCAATAAATACTGATTTTCAATAACCAGAGAATCTTCTCCAAAGCTACACCATCATCCCTAAATTTCCAAAGTCAATATAAAACATCCTATCGTGTGTTATCTATAGGTACTTATTGTTTGAATAGTCCAAGCAATTCTATCAAGTCACTTTCGTTCTCTCTTAATATTTGCATAGCATTCATTGTTGAGAAAGTCTCACCTTTGTCCTTCCGATAGATCTTGTTTTTTATGGACAGAATTCAATAGTGTTTTTTAATGTGGTATTCAAGAGATGGAATGGGAATTTTTAATGTTGCTTACGGATGGATGATGGTATGCAGCGTCTCACGACGATAGGAGAGATATGCTGTCATCACCTATTGTTATACGCTTTTCTCTTTATAATTTCTTCCAAAATACTACTTTGTCATCTCCCTTTTCATAGAATTCTGGAATCACAGCTTGTTTAATGTATTGACATTTAATATAGAATTCTCGTGTTAATTCAAATTCAGGTTTTCCTGATGTCTCCACTATTAATATTCTGTTACCACTATTACGTAAATGAGATTCTATGTATTCCATCATTTGCTTCCCAATTCCATTTCCTTGTAGACTCTTATTTACAGCGATTGCATAAAGGTTATAAGTTCCTTCCGTAAGTCTTTCAGGAGCACAATAACCAATTGAAACTGGTTTTTCATTTTCAATCGTTGTGAACCAAAAATCCGTTGACGATTCATTGTTTAGATAATCATTAATCATATCGTCGAGTAAATACGATGGAAATAACTCACTGGAGTCAAGAACCTTTTTCAACTCTGGAATGTCTGCCTTTCTTACTTTTCTAATTTCTCTATTCATTATAAGTATTTTTTCACAAAAATAGGACGAGGCATAGATTTAAGATTGTAAGGTTCTGCTATTGTAAGCCTTTGAAGGGTTTACACCTAATACGCTTTTAAAAGAATTAATCATATGTGCTTGATCGAAAAATCCACTTTCTATGGATACATTAGTTAAGTTATTCTCAGAACTTAAATAATTGTTTATCGCCATTTTTAGTTTATTCCAAATTAGATACTTCTTTATTGAAACACCAATATGTTCTTTGAAAAGATGAGACAACCTGCTGTCAGACAAACATACTTTAGAAGTCAGAGTAGGAATAAGGTTTTTGTATGATATATCATTTTCTCCGATTAGCGTTAAACTAAGATTGATGCGTTCATCTTTTACTATTTTCAAATCATTTGTTTTTGCATAATTCAAAATGTCTGAAAAAAGTTTACTTCTATTTTGAAGATTTGATTTTGCGAATATTCCACTTTTTGTTTTTATTTTTTCATTATGAAGGAATTCGGAAAACAAAAAATTATGACTTTCTATCATCAAAAGTTTAAGCTTACTTTCTTGGGATGTAATTTTATGTTTTGTATTTGAATCAATAATTGCGAATTTCAGATTCTCAAATGCTTTATTATTTGACTCAATTGAAAAATGCCCTTCTATTGCATTAATGATTTCAACTACTGGATGTGAATGAACTTCCGTTGTTAGTTCAAT
>CAZBXL010000040.1:0-21707 GCA_964495785.1 uncultured Saprospiraceae bacterium
AGTAAGACAGTAAGAACATTCTCAATATTAAACTGGTGTACTGGTGATATAATTGAGTATGATCAAGTTATAAAAATAGAAGATGTAGAACCTATCGTTGCGACATGTGCTCCTGATGATTTAGATCCAGCAGATGCAGCATTTTTAGAGAGTATCGGTTTTGAAATAGACGGTAACGGTTTGATGCCATACATGACAAATACAAATTCAGGTTCTTGTACAGGTGACTGGGAATTTGTTCCACCATTGACAATAGATAATCCTTGTGATGATGATATCACATTTACATTATCTTACAGATTAGCAGATGAGGACGATCCATTTAATCCAGATCCTAACGCAGTATATATTGATGATAATGTAGTATATGATGCATCTGGATTCCCACTAAGAATTACAGGGTTACCTGGTAATCAATTTACATGGATAAGAATCGAGATGGAAGATGAGTGTGGTAATGAAGGGATATGTTTCTCTGAGGTTTTCGTTAGAGATGGAGTGAGACCTAATCCAGTGTGTGTTGAGTTTACAGTAGTAGCATTAGGAGACGATGGATGTGGTTTCTTACCAGCAGCGTCTGTAGATAACAGAAGTTATGATAACTGTGGAGTAGAAGGATTCCAAGTAAGAAGAGCGGATCAAGGTGGTGCTTTTGCAGATCAGATAGAATTATGTTGTACAGATTGTGCTAATGGTCCTATCATGGTAGAATTATTAGTAACTGATGGAAGCGGAAATACAAACACTTGTTCTGCAGAAGTAAGACTTCAAGATAATATTCCAATTACTATGGTGTCTACACCTCCTGCTAATGTAACATTTGATTGTGAGGAAAGTCCAGTCGATTTGACAGCATTAATTGCTGCTGAGGTTGCAAGATTTGATTTCAGTGATAACTGTGGATGGGATAATAATTCTAATACTGTATCAGTGACAGATGATTCTCCTAATACATTAGAAAGAGAAGGCTGTGGAGAGGGTAGTGTAACAGTTAAGTACGAGGTAACTGATAATTGTGGAATGCCTGTACCAGGATCACCATTTAATCAGACATTTAGCTTCACTAACAATTCATTGACTAATCCATCACAGTTCGATGTAACACAATGGCCAGAAGATTTGACTTTGACTAATTGTACAGGATTGACTGGATTAGAGCCAGAAGGACTAGACAGTCAGTTTAATGCAGATAATATTATTGTAAACACTGGAGCATGTAATGATTTAGCGATTGGATATGATGACTTAGTGTTCTTCAATGTGGATAATGCATGCCTTAAAATATTAAGAACATGGACAGTAGTAGATTGGTGTATTGCTAATGCTCCTGGTAATACTTTAGCGGATGCAACAAGAAGCTTTACGCAGGACATTAAGATTTTTGATACAAATGCGCCTATCGTATCTGCAAGTAATGTAACGGTATCTGATTCTACAGGAATGTGTTCAGCTAACGTAGAATTAATAGCTACTGTAGCAGATCCTTGTACTGATATGTTTGCAGGTCAAGAAAATACAGTCACATATACGATAGCATTTGCTGATGGTACTACAGGTAATGGTTCTGGACTTGATGCAAGTGGAGTATATCCATTAGGTACAAGTACTGTATCATTCGTAGCAGAAGATCATTGTGGTAATGTGAGTGATGCAGTAACTGTAACAGTGACTGTTGTAGATGCAAAAGCTCCAACGCCATACTGCTTAGGTTCTATAGTAACTGCGACAATGTCAGATGCAGGTGCAGTAGAAATATGGGCAGATGACTTTGACTTAGGAGGTACAGATTCTTGTGATGATAACCTTGAGGTCTTCTTTGTGAGAAACGGAGTAGAATCTACAAGTTTAGCATTTGATTGTAGTGATATTCTTAATGGAGTATCTACGACATTGGCCTTAGAGGTACACTTCAGAGATGATGCAGGTAATTCTGATTTCTGTATAGTACAATTGTTATTACAAGATAATAACAGTGATGTATGTGATCCAGGATCTGGATCAAGAATAGCAGGTAATATTCACAATGAAGAGCATGAGAATATAGAGGATGTAATGGTGACATTAACTGCTCCAGTTACTGATCTTAATGCTCAGATGATGACAGTAGAAGATGGTAACTATGCTTTTGAAGAAGTTCCACTTAATAACAATTATGTAATTACAAGTAATAAAGAAGATCATATATTAAACGGTGTAAGTACTTTAGATATACTTATCATACAGAGACACATATTAGGAGCTGCAACATTTACATCTCCTTATAAAGTGATAGCCGCTGACGTCAATAATGATCAGAATATTACTGCAATCGATTTGATCACATTGAGAAAAGTGATTTTAGGATCTACTGAGGAGTTCCCTAATGGACAGACACCTTGGAGATTCCCTAACGAGAGTCAAATATTTACGGATGCATTAAGACCTTTCCCTTATACGGAGTCAGTTGACATCTTTGATCTTAACGATAACCTTAGTGACCAAGATTTTGTAGGGGTTAAGATAGGTGATGTGAATGGTAGTGTAATAGTCAATGGTCTTGACAATGATCCTGAGTTAGATAAGAGATCTAATGAAGTATTAACTCTTGCAGTAGCAGATCAGAAGTTACAAAGAGGGGAGCAAGTAACTATACCAGTGTATGCGGATAACATGACTGATATAGCAGGATTCCAAAGCACATTGAGCTTCGATGCTTCTGCATTAACATTAGTTGAAGTATTAGCTGGAGAGATTAATATTACAGATGATAACATAGCTTACTACAATGCTGATAACGGTAGTATCGCGATCAGTTGGAATGAAGTAGAAGGAGTGACAGTTGACGAGGAAGCAGTGTTATTTGAATTAGTATTTGATGTTAATACATCTACATCAGTAGCTAAAAACTTATTCATAGGTTCAAGTATGACTAAAGCGGAAGCTTACACATCTGATCTTGATATTATGGAAATGAAGTTAAATGTCAGAAATACTTTAGACTCAGAATTCGTACTATACCAGAACGTGCCGAACCCATTCTCTGATAATACAGAGATACAGTTCTCACTACCAGGTGCAAGTGATGTGACATTCACAGTCTTTGACTTAAGTGGAAGAGAAGTATTGAGACAAACAAATACTTACAATGCGGGTAATAATACGATAGCTCTTAGAGCAGATCAATTAAATGCCACAAGCGTGATGTACTATACGTTGGAAACAGCTTACGGTACAGCAAGCAGAAAAATGATACAAATACGTTAGTGTTAACTTGTATACTTAATAGCCGTGCAATCGTCAGATTGCACGGCTTTTTTGTTATAAATATGTACTTATCGGCTATTAAGTCCCTTAATTTATTTTATGATAGACCTGTAGGTATATAATAATGAATAAGCTATAATATGTGTTGTTTAAGTGATTCTAAAGTAATTGTCTAATATATCTTTGAGTTAGAGCCTTTACAAGGGAAATGATGAATAGAAAATAACATTTATTTAGATTCAGTCTAAATAAATAAACAGCGGATAGCCCTATTCAAAATCCAACTTAATAATGCTTAAAAGAGTTATATATTTGCGCTGTTTTAGGAGACTTTCTTAACATATAAGGATTTTTCCTAATTCGCTTGATCTAACTACAAACTTATAATACAGCATGCTACTAACAGCACTAGTGGTTATCGGGATAATTTTGATTTTGATATCAGTTTTTTCCATTTCAGATAACTTAATACAGATAGAGGCTCAAAAAGAAGGTATAGATACCCAAAAAACAAACCTCAGTCTCATTCCCTCATTCAAAGATTTATTCTCTCCTTCGATGCCTTCTTACATAGATGGTAAGAAGCTTCATAGATTAAAAAAGGGAATGGATATCAATCTTGCTGGTCAAGCAAGTGATTCGGTATCAAATGCAAATGTCGCAAGGTACGCCGTCAGACCTCAATTATACAGGGGATTATCTCCGATTCCTAAAATGGAAGTAGCAGTAGGTGACGAAGTCTTAGCTGGACAGGTTTTGTTTTTTGATAAAAAGAATCCAGACGTTAAGTTTGTTTCTCCTGTAAGCGGAGAAGTAGTAGAGATAAGAAGAGGAGATAAAAGAGCAATCAGCCACGTAGTTATATTAGGTGATAAGACTCAAAAATCTGTAGTGCATACGCCGCCAAGTTTAGAAAATGCCTCAAGAAATGAGCTTGTGGAATACTTACAAGCTTCTGGAGGTTGGTCTTTAATTAATCAAAGACCATTTGATATTCTTGCTGATGCTGAAGTTATTCCGGAGAATATCTTTATTTCTACTTTTAATACAGCTCCTCTAAGTGCTGATATGAATATAATCATTAGTGGCAAAGAAGCAGCATTCCAAAAAGGAATAGATGTACTCCGCAAGTTGACAAACGGTAAAGTTGTATTAGGATTAGACGGTAGAGGTAAGTCTAAGCCCCATTCAGTATTCACAGATGCTAATGGTGTGGAGAAACATTGGTTTGCTGGTAAGCATCCCGTAGGTAATGTGGGTGTACAAATACATCATACAAGACCAATCAAAGCAACTGATACAGTATGGACATTGAATCCAGAAGATGTAGCTGTAATAGGTGAATTATTTATATCTGGTACTTATGATGCTTCTAAGATGGTCGCTCTTGCAGGATCAGAAGTAATAGATCCTCAATATTACCGTACTTACAAAGGTGCTTCGATTGCAGAATTAACTAAAAACTCCATTTCTGAAGGAGATGAGGTGAGATATATATCTGGGGATGTATTAACAGGTGAGCAAGTAGACAAAGAAGACTTCTTAAATGATAAACATAACTTAGTAACTGTAGTTAAAGAAGGGGATAATTATGAGCTTTTCGGATGGTTATTACCACTAAAGCCAAGGCCGAGTGCTTCGGGTACATTCCCTAACTTCTTACTTAAGAATTATGAGTTTGAAGTTGATACAAATACACATGGCGAGGAGAGAGCATTTGTAGTTTCAGGCCAGTATGAGGATGTACTTCCTATGGATGTATATGTACAGCACCTGATGAAAGCAATTATGACAGGTGATATAGAAAGAATGGAGGGCTTAGGTATCAATGAATTATCAGAAGAAGATGTGGCTTTATGTGAATTTATATGTACATCTAAGCAACCACTACAATCAATATTAAGAGATGGTCTTGATATGATGAGAGAGCAGGCTTAAGTAATACTAATTAGAAACTAAGAAACAATACAAATAAATGGGTCTTTTAAGTTTTTTACAAAAGATAGAACCGGATAAGAAGAAAAGTCCTTTTCTACATACACTTTATGATGGTTTTTTCACTTTCGCTTATGCACCTAATACTGTAACTAAAGGTGGTGTTCATATCAGAGATGGTATGGACCTTAAGAGGACGATGGTCTTTGTGGTTTTAGCTATGCAATTATGTTATGTATTTGGTACATATAATATAGGTCATCAGCACTTTTCAGCTATCGGAATGTACACAGGTTTTCTTGAAGGATTCCATCTTAAATTAGTCCATGGCTTAATTAAGTTACTACCAATATTCGTGATGACTCATGTCGTAGGATTAGGTATAGAATTTTGGTTTGCTGCTAAGAAAGGCCATCCGATAGAGGAAGGATTTCTTGTTTCTGGTGCTTTAATACCGCTTATTATGCCGCCAGATATTCCTATCTGGATACTATGTGTATCTGTTGCGTTTGCAGTAATCTTAGGAAAAGAAGCATTTGGTGGTACTGGTATGAATATCTGGAATGTCGCATTACTCGCGAGAGTATTCGTATTCTTTGCATATCCAACAACGATCTCAGGTGATGAAGTATGGGTGTCTGGCTTTGAAAAAGCAGCTCCTGGAATGGCAGTAGATTATGGTTGGGCACATGGTATGTTCAATTCACTTTTTGAATGGATGGGCATGGCTACCTTTAACGCAGGTGCAGTCATACATGACGCCTTTAGCGGAGCCACGCCACTTGCCTTAGCATCTAAGGGAGGTTGGTCAGCAGTAACAGAACAATATAGTGTTGCTCATATGTGGTGGGGTGCTATTCCTGGTTCTATTGGAGAATCAAGCAAACCTTTAATCTTAATAGGTGCAGCGATATTATTATTGACAAGGGTAGCGAGTTGGAGAATAATGTTCAGTATGCTATTAGGTTGTTCAGTCATGGGACTCATCTTCAATGCATGGGGGGCAACACCATTTATGACAGTACCTTGGTTCTATCATTTTTATATAGGTAGTTTCCTTTTTGCGATGGTCTACATGGCAACGGATCCAGTGACGGCTTCATCTACCAATGTGGGTAAGTGGATATATGGTTTTATGATTGGGGTAATTGGTTTACTCATTAGAGTATTTAATCCAGCTTATCCAGAAGGGTGGATGCTTGCAATATTATTTCTTAATACGTTTGCACCACTTATAGACTATTACGTTTTACAATCAAATATAAATAGAAGAATGTCTAAGGCGTCTGCATCATCAGTTATGATTATGAAAGATGACTTGGCAGAAAAGAATATAACACATGCATAATACATCACAGACATTAACATTCGTGTTGATCATGACGACTATTGTTGCGTTATTATTGGCACTATTACAGAATGGTCTAAAATCAAAACATGATTTTAACGAAGCGCTTTATAGTAAGAAAGCCACTCTTGCTGCGGTAGCGGATCAGTTAGATATAGATTTTAATAAGATCAGCAGTGAGCAAGTCACTGAGATATTTGAGAAGCAGATCAAGCAATCCGTAATTAACGATGAGGGAGAAGTCATTCCTAAAGAAGAGTTAGAAAAAGATGGTGTAAAGAATGGGAAAGCTGAAAACCTTGATCTTGTAAAACAAGATAAAGAGCCAGTCGATGACAGGCTACTTCCTGTTTATGAGTTTACTAAATCTGACGGTAATAAATATTATATCGTCTATGCAAGAGGTAAGGGGCTATGGGATGCGATATGGGGTAATATTGCATTAGAATCAGACTTAAATACCATTGCAGGTGTATCTTTTGATCATAAAGCTGAGACACCAGGATTAGGTGCAGAAATCAAGGATAATAAAGCTTGGGTAAAGCAATGGATAGGTAAAAAATTATATGAACCCAATGGAGAATTCGTTGGTGTAGAAGTAAGGAAAGGTGGAGCAAAAGATCCTATGCATGATGTAGATGCGATATCAGGAGCTACAATAACGGGAGATGGCGTAGAAGAAATGATAAATACTGATGTAGTAGCTTATGACGCTTATTTTGATAAATTGAGAAAATAATAATGAGGACATTAGGACCTCGTGTATAAAAAATTATAAAGTATGGCTGACACAGCAGTTGTAGAAAAAAAACAAGGATACACTTTCGGTAAGAAAGAGCGTAAGCTATTAACTGACCCTCTGAGTGATAATAATCCTATCACGGTACAGGTACTCGGTATCTGCTCGGCATTAGCAGTTACGACGGGTATGAAGAACGCATTAGTGATGGCAGTGGCAGTTGTATTCGTATGCATCTTTGCTAATGTGATTACTTCATCGATAAGAAAGATGATCCCCAAATCAGTAAGGATGATCGTCCAATTGATCATAATTGCCACACTTGTAACTGTGGTGGAGTTAGTCCTTAAGGCATACGCTTTTGAAAGTTACAAGCAATTGTCAGTCTTCATTGGTTTGATTATCACTAACTGTATAGTTATGGGTAGATTAGAAGCATTCGCAATGGCGAATAGACCCTATGAATCTGCACTTGATGGTTTAGGTAATGGAATCGGTTACGGTATTATATTATTGATTGTTGCCTTCTTCAGAGAGTTTTTTGGTAAAGGAGAAATTTTTGGTGCAAAGATTCTCGGAGCAACGCCGGACTATTGGCTTAATACTTCAGAGAGCAGTATAATGGGTTGGTATCAGCCTAATAACTTAATGGTGTTATTTCCTTCAGCGATGTTTGTCATCGCAATAATTATTTGGGCTCACAGAGCATGGAAGCCAAAATTAGTAGACATATCCTAATATTGAAATAAAAGAAAATGGGAGAATTAATAAACATTTTTATAAAGTCAGCATTCATCGAGAATTTAGCATTGTCCTATTTCTTAGGTATGTGCTCATATCTCGCGGTATCCAAAACTGTGAAAACAGCAGTTGGATTAGGTCTTGCTGTCATTTTTGTCCTCGCTATTACGATGCCTATTAACTGGGTTATTAATGTGTGGCTCTTAGGCGAAAATGGAATTTTTGGAACAGACTTAACCTTTTTGAGATTTATACTGTTTATAGCAGTAATCGCCTCTATGGTTCAGCTTGTTGAGATGGTGGTAGAGAAATATTCTCCATCACTGTATAATTCCTTAGGTATATTTTTACCATTGATTACTGTAAACTGCGCCATCTTAGGAGGCTCATTATTTATGGTTTCAAAAGAGTATAATTTTGCAGAGTCGGTAGCTTTTGGAGTTGGAGGAGGATTTGGATGGTTTCTTGCGATTGTTGCTATTGCAGCCATAAGAGAAAAAATAAAGTACTCTGCAGTGCCTCCAGCGTTAAGAGGATTAGGTATGGCATTCTTACTTACTGGCTTAATGGGTATGGCGTTTATGGGACTGATGGGTATAGACCCAGCAGCATTATAAAATATATAATTACAAAGAAAGAATTAAGATGATGTTATTCGTTTTAGCAGGCTTTATGCCATATGTATTTACACTCATAGCTTTCTGTGGTGTAATCCTTATTCTATCTTACATGCTCATAATAGCACGTAAGAAACTTGTCCCGCAAGGTAGTGTCAATATCATAGTCAATGGTGATACTGATAATCCGTTAACAGTAGAACCGGGTGCCAACCTACTGACTGCACTATCGGAAAAGGATTTATTTCTGCCTTCTGCATGTGGGGGAGGTGGTACATGTGCAATGTGTGAATGTCATATTCACTCTGGTGGTGGTGATGTATTACCTACAGAAATGAATCACCTAACAAGGAAAGAAGCCGCTGAAGGTAAGAGATTAGCTTGCCAGGTGAAAGTAAGAGAGAATATGGAGATAGAGATACCTGATGAAATATTTGGTATTAAAAAATGGGAGTGTGAAGTTATTTCGAATTACAACGTTGCAACATTCATTAAAGAGTTTATAGTAAAATTACCAGAAGGAGAAAACTTAGACTTCCAAGCAGGAGGTTATATACAAGTTGACGTTCCTCCATGTGTTGTTGATTTCAAAAATGACATCGATATAACTGCACATCCTGATTACCATGACAGTCCTGATAAGTTTCAAAAAGATTGGGACCAGTTCAAGTTATGGGATCTTAAGATGAAAAACGATGAGGAGATATTCAGAGCTTACTCTATGTCTAATCATCCAGCTGAAGGTAACATAGTATCACTAACGATAAGAATAGCTACGCCGCCTTTTGACAGAGCTAAAGGTGGATGGATGGATGTTAATCCAGGGATATGCTCTTCTTATGTCTTTTCTCGTAAGCCAGGAGACAAGGTGACTATCTCAGGACCTTATGGAGAATTCTTTATTAAGGAAACTGAAGCAGAGATGCTATACATAGGTGGTGGAGCAGGTATGGCACCGATGAGATCACACTTATATCATCTTTTTCACACAGTAAAGACAGGTCGAAAAGTAACTTTCTTCTACGGAGGACGTACAAAACAAGAGTTATTCTACATTGATGAATTCAGACAGATAGAAGAGAAATTTCCTAATTTCAGATTCGCTGTTGCATTAGATAACCCTATGCCAGAAGATAACTGGGTGTTGAAAAAAGATCTCGATGATCCAGAAGGAGATGGATTTAAAGGGTATGTGCACCAAGTGGTTATAGATGAATACTTAAGCAAACACGAAGCACCGGAGGAAGTCGAACTATATTTCTGCGGACCTCCTATCATGAATCAATGTGTCCTTAAGATGGCTGACGATTGGGGTATTCCTGATGAGAACGTTGCCTTTGATGATTTCGGTGGATAAAAAAATTATATGTCTTACAGAGGCCTTATATCTTTAGTTTTTACAATATCTATATTTTTCATTGCTTGCACTAAAGAGCCTGAGCCTGTCTCACTCGAAGGCGATTATAACCTAACGCTATTCGAAATAAATAACTGCATAGATTCTACAGAGAACAGATTTTTCTCAATAGATAGTGGTTTCTGTTTACTTGACACCTTCGTAGGCTTCGAGAGATGTCAGACATCAGGTACCGTTTCATTTACATCTACTTCTTATAATCTCGAAAGAACCTTAGATGAGAATGGTGTTATAACAGAAGTGTCGGAAATGGGCTCTTATAGCAGAGTGGACAACAATAATTATGTATTCTGTAATCCAGATTGTGACACAGTTTTCGTTGTTTTAAATGATAATATCATAAACATCGTCAAAAGTGATACTCTAACAAGATGTGGCACATTGATAAGAGCTGTAAGGAATTAGTCTTGTATCATCAATGGTATATTTTTATTCCATTTGTATCGCCTAATTAATTGTAAATTAATTATCAACTTCTTAATATTTAAAATTTTCAACTATGAAAAATCTATTATTTTTCGCTCTATTAGGAGCATTACTTTTTTCTTCTTGTGGAGGTGATGACGATGACTTAGTAGGTAACTGGGTAGGAGTATCTGCTGACTTTGTAGATTGTGATGACCCTAACGAAAACTCTTCGGTAACTCTATCCACTGAAGAATGTACGGCAGCTGATGATGGCTGTTTTTATGTAGAGTTCATCTTTACTGAAACAATTGTGACAGCTAATTCTCAGATTTCATTCTTTGGAGTATTTGAAACTGATTCTGAATCAGGAAGCTATACAAGAAATGGTGATGAAATAGAAGTGTGCTTTGATGGTGATTGTCAAAGTAGCCAATTTAGTATTGATGGTGATATCCTGACTATCATTACAGATGAAGATTTAGATGGATGTATGTCAACAAACGTTTTCAGAAGAAAATAGACATTAGAAATTAAATTTTAAAGAGCCAAGGAATTCTTTTCTTGGCTCTTTCTTTTATATGTAAAGAAATTACTCTTCTCATTTGATTTCTATATTATTTATATAAGTGATATACGTCTTTCATCAATAAAATTTTATTTGCATATTACATTCAAAAATTAGTAGTGATATGAAAATGACAATCATAGATATAGTTCTGATATTTTTACTTCCGATCATGTCAATAGGACAAGACCACTTCTTAGTTGAATTAGAGACAAGAAGTCCGGATGTAGCTGCTCAGGTAAAAGCTTATGAGGGTTATCCATCTATTCAATTTATGGCCAGTGATACAGAGGGTGTTCAACATACTGTCAGTTCTCTCAAAGGTAAGGTTGCATATATGTATTTCTGGAATGAAGACTGTCCTAAATGCGTGGAGTACCTCGATGCATTGAACAGAGTACAGGATGAAAATCAATCATCATTGCAAGTCTTATCATTTAGCGATAATAAAAAAGAGGAAGTCATAAGTTTTTTAGAATCAAAGCCATTAAGTTTTCCTGTAATAGCCAATAGTAAACTACTGGCTGACGGTCCATATGGAGGTGATTTTGGTTATCCTCGATTGTTTATAGTTGATGAAGTCGGAATTATAAAGTACGTCATTCCTGAAGTAGAAATGCGAGGTAACTTTGATGCTTACGGTTTTTTTGATGCGGTACAAAGATCCCTACAGAAAAAGTAAATGACTACTAAAAAGCTATACAGCTCTGGTGCTCCGTGGGAAGAAATAGTGGGTTATAGTCGAGCAGTAAAAATGGGTAACCTGCTAGAAGTTTCTGGGACAACATCTATTGTCGATGGCCAGGTTATACACAAAGAGAATCCCTATTTACAAACTAAAGAAATAATTTCGATTGCAAATAGAGTCATTATTAAAGCTGGTGGGACTCTGTCTAATGTAGTAAGGACAAGAATTTATGTAACAGATATTAATAACTGGGAGGCTATAGGCAAAGCCCATGGAGAATTCTTTAAAGATATAAAACCAGCTACGACTATGGTAGAGGTATCTCGATTAATAGATCCTGATATGCTTGTAGAGATTGAGTTTACCGCTTACCTTCACGATTAATTATGGCTAAGACCTATTCAATAAAAGAAATGTATTATACACTACAGGGTGAGGGATTCCACTCTGGTAGACCTGCGGTATTTTGTAGATTCTCAGGATGTAACTTATGGAGTGGAAGAGAAGAAGATAGATCATCAGCTGTATGTCAGTTTTGTGATACAGACTTCTGGGGTACTGATGGTGAGCAAGGAGGTAAGTATTCTGCTGAAGCTCTAAGTCAAAAGATACTATCATTATGGCCTATGAAAAATAAGCCATTCATAGTATTTACAGGAGGAGAACCTGCTCTCCAGTTAGATGAAGAGTTAATTACTGAATTAAAAAAATATCAGTCTGAGATTGCTATAGAAACAAATGGTACTTTGAAATTGCCCAAAGGTATTGATTGGATTTGTATGAGCCCTAAAGCAGGAACTGATATCGTAGTCACTCAAGGTCATGAACTGAAGATCGTGTTTCCTCAAGAGGGAATCGATCCTTTAGACTATCATGATATGAATTTTAAGCATTTATACATACAACCAATGGATGGTCCCGATCAAGAACGAAATACTCATATGGCCATTGAGTTCTGTAAATCAAATCCAGAATTTAAGCTTAGTCTTCAGACTCATAAGTATCTCGATATTCCATGATCTTACTGAAACGGATATTTGTCTTTGCTACGATTTGTAGTTGTATCTATGGATGTAAAATAAAAAGTAACTCGCCTAATGATTTTTCCGTTCGTGTAGACAATTTATGTAATCTTAAAAATACTAATAGTAATTTAGATTGTATTGAATACCTACAGCTTGAGACATTTGTAGAGATGTTATTTACGGAAGATGGAATAAGATTTAGTGGGTTTGTAGCCGACGAGGATATACAGAACAGTTTGTCTGAGAGAGATGATTTGTTATATACAGAATCTTGTTTTGAGATGTTTTTAGATCCTTATGCTGATGGCAAAAACTATTATGAGATTGAAATCAATCCTTTAGAAGCGATTTTTGATTATATGTTACGTGACGCAGAGGGACCTTTAAATACAGACGAGAATATGGTGCAATGGACTATTCCGCAAGAGAACTTAGTCATCACAGTTATGGGTACAATTAATGATAGCTCTGATACGGACGATGGCTGGTCATTTACTATGTATGTGCCATGGAAAATTATAAATGATGGACCTATAAAGGCAGGCGATTGTATAGCCTATAACTTTATGAGAGTAGACGCTGATGGAGATGTAGCAAGTTATTGGGTTGCACGACCTACAGGAAAGCCACTTATTCATCTTCCTCAAGTATGGCCAAAGATATGTTTTTAAAAATGTCTAAAAGTTTGTAATGAAAATATTTAAAATCAATGTTTGTTTAATTTCTGCTCTTCTTACTTTATCAGCATGCAAGCCTCAAAACGAAGTAGCCAATCAATCTCACGAGCTAAGTAATCATAATGAAACCTTACTTGATAATGTAAAAATGCTCAATACGATTGCTTTTGGGTCATGTAATAAAACGGAGGAAAAGCAAGTATTATGGGATGACATTTCTGCTACTAACCCCGACATGTGGATATGGTTGGGAGATGCGATCTATGGCGATACTGAAGATATGAACATCATGAGAAGCAAATATCAACAGCAGAAACAAAATACAGGCTATAAATCAATAATGAATAATGTTCCTGTTATAGGAATATGGGATGATCATGATTATGGAATAAATAATGGAGATAAAACATTCCCAGCTAAAGAGGGTAGTAGGGATGCTTTTTTTGATTTTTTAGAGATACCTTCAGATAGCAAATTCAGAAGTAGAGAAGGAGCTTATCAGTCTTATAGATTCTCTTCTATTGGAGGCACAGTTGCGATCATACTCTTAGATACGAGATACTTCAAAGATCCTGTTAAGCGAGAGAATGGAAAATATGTCTATGATGAAACAATTGACTTATTAGGTAATGAACAATGGCAATGGTTAGAAAATGAATTGCGTCAAGATGCAGATATTGTCATCATAGGAAATGGGACTCAAGTGATACCTGAAGATCACAATTATGAAAAATGGGCTAACTATCCAAGTTCAAGAAAAAGATTATTTGATTTATTGAATGCTTTAGATTCTGATGTCATCTTACTCAGTGGAGACAGACATATAGGTGAATTATCTCAATTAGAATTAAATGACGGGATGACAGTGTATGAGGTAACATCAAGTGGTATGACTCATACCTATAAAGGTCTGTCAGATGAAGAAAACAAGCACAGAGTAAGTACTTTTACAAACGAACTCAATTATGGATTATTAAAAATATCCACTGATAGTATAGAGTTACAGTTAAGAGGAGATAATAACTCAGTACTAAGGTCATTAACTATAAAATAAGCTCTACAGCAGATATCTCAGACTCAATGAGGCTTTGCTAGTTTTAAAAGTGTTGCCATCAATATTAATAAGTGCTTGATTAGAGTATCTATACCGTGTGCTCATTGATAGTTTATAATTAATATTATAATCTATTCCAGCACTTAGATAGTAAAGATTCTCGTGAGCTATGGTCTTTGATTCTATTGTTTCAATAATTGCAGATGAGTTGAATGATGAATTAAAAGTGTGACTTCCAAAGTGCAATTCTCTCCCGACTCCTCCTGTAATGCTAAATTTCTGATTTAAAGCATAGCTTAAATCGAGACCAAGAGATATATAAGATAATCTATTATTAAAATTATTATCAGTGGTCAGCGTAGGTTCGTTATTGGGATTACCTCCAGGTTCGGTATCTGAGCCCGTTACAAAAATTTCTCCATCACTTAACTCATCAACCGATGAGTTTCTATTATAAGGCTGTCGTGTAATTGTGTAAGATACATTTGGGATCAACGAAAACTTATTTTTACTCAGAACAAGTCCTGAGGATATACTGCTACCTATAGTTGGTAGCATGTGCAAATAATCGGTACCTAATGAAACAAATAACTTTTTATTATAACCAGCTTTTATTTTGTTCTTATCATTAATTTCTACGACTAAATTATTGGGATTACTGATCTTGTATTCACTATCACGTAATAAATAAAATTTCTTATTAGGTAAGATGGATATTTGATCTGAGAAATATTCTTTTGAATTTAAAGTTGTAGTTGTTTTAGATGCATTAGTACTTGTTAGAATTCGATTATAATCTTTTCTGGATTCATCAGCAACTATATCCTTTATAGATTTAGTTATATTTTGATTTTTATATTGCTGCTTGTTGACTTGAGCCAGATTATTATTGTTCTGCGATAATGAACTTTGCGATGTGCTTTGTATCTCGCTACTATTTTCTGGTTTAACTATATCTGATAACCCTGATCTTGTTTTTTGCTTGTTGTTTTTCTTATTGCTTTTGACAAGCTTTGGTGTACCATTTTCTGATTTAACGATTGGCTTATCATTTTTGTCTACAATAGATGATGGTTGAGAATCAATAATCGATGGTTGTCTGACCACTTCAGATTTTTTTGGCTCAGAGAGTTCTTTTTTATCGATAGCTTCATCAATTATATTTATATCATTATACATCAGTATTATGATAGATACAGCTATGAGGCTCACTCCCAGTATCAGCCATATAATACCTCTTCTTTTTTTCTCTTTCTGAGGCATTTTTAGATCAAGTGTAGAGTGCATCTTGTTCCACCCTCTATCTACTCTGTCACTGTTTTTATCCTGCTTCATTATAATCGTTTTTGTACACTTTTTTATATTCTGACTTTAGAATCCTTCTTGCTTCTGCAAGATGCCATCTGCATGTATTCTGATTGATATTTAACTGCTCGCTTATCTCTTTATGACTATATCCTTCTATCGCAAAAAGGTGAAATACTTGATGTTGTGTTGATGATAAATTATCCAAAAGAGAAATTAGATCTTGATAATGGAGCTGGTGTTGTAATGAAAGGCTGGGTTCTTTTTTGTATTCATCTTCATATATTAAGAAAGCGAGATCTTTTTGGCTTTTTCTAAAATAATCACTGAGACATCTAAAGATTATTTTTCTTACCCATCCTTCAAATGATCCCTGGTATTCATAGCGATCTATTTTTTGAAATATCTTTAAAAATCCATTATTAAGTATGTCTATAATTTTGTCGTCATCTTGCGTATATCGCATCACCATTCTCTCCATGATTGGGAAAAAATGTCGATATAATTTCTCTTGAGCAGATCGACGATTAGCTATGCAGCCATTGATTGTCGACTCCCATTTTTCTTTTTCTATGTTATTAGATAATGACAATATGTAATTTAACTATTGTAATAATACACCTAATCTAAGTGTCATTCTTTTATATGTCAATTTCTGTTCTCTCGTCGTAGTAGAATCCCAGATGTCTGCATATGTGTATGTTGCGTTTTGTATTTTATACCCGAAATCTAATGTCATCTTAGTGTCGCCTCGTCCAAATCTCAATCCTATAGATGGATATATCATAATTCCTCCTCTGGCATTATCTATCAAGAAGTCATCATCGAATAATGCAATACTATAACCTGCCTGCAAGTTATAGAAAAGTGAGGTAGGCGCATCGTTAATGAAACCAGATACTTCTGCAAATAATGGAATCATCTCTTCTCCACTGTCCCAGATGAATTGGTCATATCCAAAACCTCCACCCACTGCTAATAATCTGCAGAATCTATGACCAGCTGATATCGATATACCAAAGCCATTTGTGCCGCGGGCTCTATCCCCTTCGTTAGCCGTAATGAAATGTCCTTTGAGGGTAGAATAGAGTCCTTCATTTTTAAAATTGTTCTTACTTGATTTCGATAGACTTCTTAATCCTTTTATTTCTTCACGCAGTTGTACGTTGTAATTCTGATCGACTGTTATATTTCGTTTTATGTTTTCCTGTTTGATGACTAATGGGTCTGCGATACCTTTAACTTTTATTATCACATAATCATCTTGCTGCCAATCGATGAGTTCTCCTTTTATGATAGATCCAGATCTTAAGACAATAGTGGTCTTTTCATTTTTCTGTGCTCCTAATCCTACTGTAACAAATAGGATAAGAACTGTAAATATTATTCTTCTCATAGTAGATTATTTACCTACAGGAAAGTAACTTATTTCATCAAGATCATCTGGCTTGGTCGTATCATATTGATATAATCCATCTTCACCTATTACCAACAAGTGATTAGAACTTAATGATATTGCATCGTAGGCATTTATATTTTTAATATGTTCTATTCGATTGTCATCAATACTTTCAAGATTACCAGTTTCAAATACTTTTAGTCCATGCTCACCTTCGCATAAGTATAGATTATTATCTCTTAAGCTAAGGCCATGAGGATGCTCCATGTCATAAGATTTTATCAATTGAGGATCCGTTATCGTACTGACGTCTATGACATCTAACTGGTTAATAAAGTTCTGGCAAAAAGTCCCATCTCTCAGGGTCACATAAGCAATGTCGTCTTTGACAAAGACAGGGTCACAAGCATTAGCATGATTGAATTGCGAAATGTATTCTGGTGCTTCTGGATTAGAAAGTCCGTAAATAAATAATCCTGTCTGAGAACCGATGAACAAATTATCTTCGTAAGGAAATAACGTTTCTATATTCCAATTGACTGATGTTATATCTGATTGTTCTGGCTTCTCGGGTGACGCTATATTATAAGATATAAGCTCGGACCTATTAATGACATATAGGTAGTCTTGATATAATGTAAATCTTGCAAGCGAACCACCCTGACCGTCTCCACCAGCATTTGCATCAAAATCCCCACCTGTTGGCGCAACGATGCCATCTACTAATAAAAACTCACCTCTAAAAAAGTTTGATGATCCAAAATTAGGATCACTACAATCAACTTCTACCGTTCTGCCTGTAGCTTCCGTTCCTACAAAATATCCTAATTCTTCATTAAAAAAGTAATCACTAAATACATCCTCGTCTCTACATAGAATTGTAGGATTATTTATATCATTAATATCGATAGTCAATAAATCAACATAGTTATCTGCAAACAGGATGTTGTCCCTAACAGCCATATCAATATTGCCTGGAATATTCACAAAAGCTATGTTCTGCGGTGACTGAGGATCTTCATTATTTATGATATGGATACCTTTATTTTTTTCATTTATAAAAATGAAATTATTGTAAAAATAGAATTTACCAGTTTCTTCTATCTCTCGGGGTGACTCTGTTATTACGGGCACTCTGAAATCTTGCGGCTGTACGTATATAGGGCTATATTCTAAAAAGCTTCTCGTCTCATTGCAGCTATCTTTTAGGCAAGAAGTCATAGTCATGCTAATGACAAACATCAGTGGTAGAAGTAGTAAGGATCTCTTTGGCTTTAGGTCATTCATAATGGTAAGTATTTTTTTGTTATAAATATGGTACACTTTAATAGCTACATTGATGTAGACGTGTTTTGAAATGAGGAGTGTTGGTGAAAATGATAATAAGATTGAATATTTTTAAAATTCTTCCTCTTAGAAAGCATTCTTTATAAAGTGTTTGTTCAATGGATTATCTATACATACTCATATGCTAAGTTTGAGATTCTACTTTTTTTAAAAATGCCTCATGTCGTGCCTGATGAATTTGATATTTGTTATTTTAGATTCATGATTTATATATCATTTATTAATCTAAACTAAACGAAAACAAGATGACAACAAATTTTTTAGCTTTATTCGGAGCTGCATTAATACCATTAATAGTAGGAGCTATATGGTATAGTCCTATGGTTTTTGGTAAGACTTGGATGAGAGTCGCTGGCAAAACACAGGAGGAATTAGAGAAAGGTAATATGGCTCTCATTTTTGGTTTGACTTATATTTTGGGTGTTCTTTTAGCAATGGGTTTATCTGGTCTGACGAATCATCAGTCGGGAGTCATACAATTATTTGCGATGCATCCAGGCTTTGCCGTTGAGGGTAGTCAGGTCAAAATAATGTTTGATAATATCATGACAGAATTCAGTAACACTCATAGGACCTTCGGTCATGGAGCTTTACATGGAGGCATTGCAGCTATTATGATAGCGTTACCATTGATTGCTATTAATTCACTATTTGAGAGAAGAGGGGCTAAGTATATCGGTATCCATTTTGGATATTGGTTTTTGACATTAATATTAATTGGTGGGGTAGTCTGCCAATTTCAATATTAGCATAGAAAAGAAAAAGGAAATGACAACTATTGAAGGCTGTCATTTCCTTTTAATCCTATAAGCCGTAACTCTGTAATTATATGAGTAATTGATTTGCTTATTATTTATATCTCAACTTCAGCGATCTCTTCTTCTGTTACTTCTATTTTATCTAATTCTACCTTGAGATTGTTTATAATAAACTGTTGTCTTTCCATACTGTTTTTGCCCATGTAGTAGGTAAGTAGATCAGTAATACTTGTATTACCTTTAAGGTAGACAGGTTCCAGTTTTATATTCTCACCTATAAAGTCACTGAACTCATTTGGAGATATCTCGCCTAAACCCTTGAATCGTGTGATTTCAGGTTTGCCTCGTAGTGACTCCATCGCTTCTATTTTTTCTGTTTCTGAATAACAGTAATGTGTTTTCTGTTTGTCTCTTACTCTAAATAGTGGCGTCTCTAATATATACAGATGACCAGCTCTCACAAGATCAGGAAAAAACTGTAAGAAGAATGTCAGCAGTAGTAACCTTATATGCATCCCATCTACATCGGCATCGGTTGCAATTACAACTTTATTAAATCTTAATCCCTCTAATCCATCTTCGATATTCAAGGCATGTTGGAGTAGGTTGAGTTCTTCGTTTTCATATACAATTTTCTTGGTCTGTCCAAAACTATTAAGTGGCTTACCTCGTAAACTGAAAACGGCTTGCGTTTGTACATTTCGTGCCTTAGTGATAGAGCCACTTGCAGAGTCTCCCTCTGTTATGAATACAGTAGAGCCCTCTTTGATGTCTTGATCACCTCGCTTATCATTATAATGAACCTTGCAGTCTCTTAATTTTTTATTGTGAATGTTAGCTTTTTTAGCACGTTGATTAGCTAACTTTTTGATCCCGGCTATTTCCTTACGTTCACGTTCAGTTTGCTGAATCTTTTTTAATATGGCTTGAGCGACTTCTTTGTTCTTATGTAAGAAGTTGTCAAATTTTGCTTTCATAAAATCAACAACAAATGTTCTGACGGTATCTCCGTCGGGAGCTACTTTGATAGACCCTAATTTTGTCTTAGTCTGTGATTCAAACACGGGTTCTTCTACACGTACACTTATGGCCCCTATAATAGAACCTTGTATATCTCGCGAGTCAAAGTTCTTACCAAAGTGTTCTCTAATCGTTTTGATTATGCCCTCACGGAATGCTTGTAGGTGTGTACCTCCTTGTGTCGTGTTTTGTCCATTGACGAATGAGTAATACTCCTCACCATATTGACTACCATGAGTCAAAGCAATTTCTATATCATCTCCCTTAAGATGTATGATGTCATATCTTAGTTGTTCAGGATCAGTTTTATTTGTAAGTAAGTCAAGAAGACCATTCTTCGAGAAAAAAACTTCTTTGTTAAAGTTGATCTTTAGGCCAGCATTGAGATAGACATAATCCCATAATCTATCTTCAACATACTCTGATTTAAATTTATACTTTTTGAAAATCTTAGGATCAGGAACGAACTCTATAAGTGTGCCATTTTTTTCTTTCGATTTGATAATCTTGCTTTGGGATACAAGCTCTCCAAATTTGAATTCGGCCGTTTTGGATTTACCATCTCTAAATGCGACAACTTTAAAATGTTCTGACAAGGCATTGACAGCTTTTGTACCTACGCCATTCAGACCCACTGATTTTTTGAATGCTTTAGAATCGTATTTACCACCAGTATTTATCTTAGATACGCAATCTATTACTTTACCCAGAGGAATGCCTCGACCGTAATCCCGAATTTTGACGCCGCCATCCTCTATTTTGATATCGACCTGCTTACCATGTCCCATGACAAACTCATCAATACTGTTATCCAGTACTTCCTTAATCAATACATAGATTCCGTCATCTTCCGTACTACCATCTCCAAGCTTACCTATGTACATACCTGGTCTTAATCTGATGTGCTCCTTCCAGTCGAGTGATCGGATATTGTCTTCGTTATATATTACTTCTGCCATGATCTCATACTTTAGGACAAATTTAAAAAATTCATATTACTAATATTGATAATATGAGATTCTTAATTTATTATTCTATTCGTAGCTTAATAAGCTATGTAAATGAGCTACAGGACTAATAATATGGTGTGTTTCTTGTAGAGTAGAGTGTAGATACAAAATAGAATAGCTATGAAAATATTGGTTATAGGAGGAGGTAATATGGGACTGACATATGCTCAGAGTTTTCTTAGATCTCATATCGTCACATCTGATAAGATGTTAATTTTAGAGAAATCTCCAGAGAAAGCGAAAATTATAAGAGCACTGGATATAGGGACTGTATACGGTGAACCAGGCGATTACATATCGCAAGCTGATCTTATAATCATGGCCGTCAAGCCTCAGGATAGCAATTCTGTTTTTAAGATTATTAAAGAATGGGTGGGCCCACAGCAACTTGTATTGTCTATAATGGCAGGT
>CAZBXL010000040.1:21807-37197 GCA_964495785.1 uncultured Saprospiraceae bacterium
GCATTAGGATTTAGTAGATCGGAAGCAGAACTGTTATCGTATCAGACATTTAAAGGTGCCGTCGAATCATTTAATAAAAATAACTTCACTTGTGAGCAATGGATCAATAAAGTGTCTTCTAAAGGCGGTACCACTGAGGCAGCATTTTCTATGATCGACAAGCAAGAAGTACATGGCGCTTTGTTACAAGCTTATGGTAAGGCCTATGATAGGGCAGGGGAGATCAGTAAGATGGATTAGGTTATTTAGATATTCCAACACTTTCTATCAATTTACAACAAGCACCTATACTGATACCGTCATACGATGAACGCCAGGATTGTATTTCTTAGATATAAGAAACTTGACCGTCTCGTAGTTCTGAGGATTATTGACAAAATCCATATCCTTAAGGTCAAGAATTAAAACTGGAAAAGAAGTTATGTTTCTTAAAAATTCAAAGTAAGAATCTTGTATCTTCTGTAGATAATCTGATTTTATATTTTGCTCGTAAGAGCGATTTCTTTCTTTGATATTATTGAGCAAGTAAGACGTATCTCTGTGTAGGTAGACCAGAAGATCTGGATTTGGAAATCCTTTTTCAAGAACAGAAAATAACATTTGAAATAATCTATACTCCTCTGGTTCTAAATTTTTTCTTGCAAATAAAAGAGACTTAGTAAATATAAAGTCTGTAATCGTAAAAGCACTAAACATATCAGGAGAAGCCAGTTGATTCTGCAGCTGCTTATACCTTTCCGTCATAAAGAATAACTCTACAGTAAATGCATACCGATCTGGACTTTCGTAAAATAAGGGCAAGAAAGGATTGTTTTCAAATTCCTCTAAGATAGCTCGCCCTCCATACTCGTGGCTTAGCATATGTACGAGAGATGTCTTTCCGCTACCCAGATTACCTTCGATGTTGATGTAAGAATATGGAAAAACAGTTTGGCTCATATAATATCTCTCAAGTCGTGTACTAGTCTATGTATTTGCGAACCTCAGACGTATCAGTACACAATTCATTCAACTCTGTAATTGATTGCTCTAATTCTGGATGTACAAATTCTGGAATAATATCCATCAAAGGTATCAACACAAAATTACGATTAGTTAAGTGAGGATGAGGTATTATAAGATTAGGTTTTTTTATAATTTTTTCGCCATAGAAAATTATATCTATATCTATAATTCTCGGTCCCCATTTTTCAATTCTTTGACGGCCAAGTTTAGCTTCAATGATATGTATCTCTGATAAGACCTCATCAGGTGTTAGATCAGTTTGTGATATTATGGCTTTATTCAAAAAATCGTCCTGATCTTTTTTCCCCCAAGCTGCTGTTTTATATATCTGAGATGATTTGCTGATGTTTCCTATACGAGAAGAAATCATCATTTCTGCAAGCTGCAGATTATTAGTCTTAGCGCCTATATTGGTGCCAAGATGAAGTATACAATTATGCAATAGAATTAGCTTTTAATGGCGGCTAAGTATTTTTTTAATTCTGATTTGACCACAGGGAATAGGAAGAATAGACCTATCATATTAGGAAATACCATTCCCAATATCATGGCATCAGAAAATCCCCATACAGAATTCATATTAGCAGATGCACCTATGACAACAAATGCAAGAAATAAAAATTTGTAAGCTAAGTCAGCGGCCTTACTCTTACCGAATAAGAACTTCCAAGATTGTAATCCGTAATAAGACCAAGATATCATAGTAGATATAGCAAATAGCACTATCGCTACAGTCAATACATAAGGAAACCAAGGTATGACTGATGCAAATGCAGCTGAAGTTAATTCTGCTCCCCCAAGTGATTGTCCATTGATAGTAACCTGATCATTAACAACTGATCCGTACTCAAAGTATGATCCACTGTTATAGAATATAATGACTAATGCTGTCATTGTACAGATTACAATTGTATCGATAAATGGCTCTAATAAAGCAACAAGACCTTCCGATGCAGGATAATTAGTTCTTACTGCTGAGTGAGCTATGGATGCTGATCCTGCACCTGCTTCATTAGAGAAAGCTGCTCTTCTAAATCCCTGTATTAGAACACCAAAGAATCCACCAACTGCTGCATCTCCAGCAAAGGCACTTTTAAAGATGATTACAAAAGCATCATCAATGTAAGTGTAGTTACTAAGTATGACTACGAGACATGCGATGATGTAAATGACTGCCATGAGTGGAACTATCTTTTCAGTTACAGATGCGATCCTCTTTATACCGCCTATGATAACAATACCAACAATAGCAGCAAGTACAAGACCGATGAAGAAACCACTACTACCGCCTGATATATTCATAAGATTGGCGAGCTGTGCTGCAGCTTGATTAGCCTGAGCTGCATTACCACCACCAAAAGATCCTCCTACACACAATATTGCAAATATGACAGCAAGTATTTTTCCTAACGTAATGAACCCCTTCTCTTTTAGACCTTGCGAAAGATAGTACATAGGACCTCCATGGACAACACCATCCGCATCAACTTCACGATACTTGACACCTAAGGTACATTCGACAAATTTTGTAGACATACCTAAAAATCCACATACGATCATCCAAAAAGTGGCACCAGGACCACCTATAGAAATGGCAATAGCTACCCCTGCAATATTTCCAAGACCTACTGTCCCTGATACGGCAGTAGCTAATGCTTGAAAATGACTGACCTCTCCTTCTTGGCTCTCGTCAGTTATTGTCCTTAAGATATCACCGTCTACTATATTAACTGCTGCAGTATTATCTACACTATGATTATCTACATCGTCATACTTTCCTCGTACTACATTAAGAGCAGTACCAAACTTAGATATATTAGGGAATCCAAAATAGATGGTAAAAAATAGAGCTCCTAAGACCAATAAAAATATTATCAGAGGTACACCAGTTCCAGGGACTTGCCATAAAACGACATCTAAACAAAAGCCTGCAAATGGAGCAAATGCCTCATCTATTCTTTCGTCAATGCCTTTCGTATTCCCATCTTGTGAGAAAGCTAAAATTGGAAGTAAGAAAAAAGAAAAGAGAAGAGTGAGTTTATTTTTAAAATACATCAGGATAGGAGTTTATGTCGTTTTTATTTTTATGAAATTCTGGTTAGATGCTCCAATATACTTGAATAGTTGGCAATTTTCAAAATACATCAACTTGTATGCAGCTATTCCAAGTATTATATTATTTTTTTTATCATATATCTCTTTAAGAATTTTAAATTAGCGGTAACAAACTACAACTTGAAGCAATACCACGACTTACTAAAGCATATCCTTAATACTGGAGTAGAGAAAAGCGATAGAACCGGCACTGGAACTAAGAGTTGCTTTGGTTATCAGATGCGCTTTGATTTACAAAAAGGATTTCCTCTCATTACAACTAAGAAGTGCCATCTAAAGTCTATCATCTACGAGCTTCTTTGGTTTATCAAGGGAGATACGAATATCAAATATCTAAAAGATCATAAAGTAAAAATCTGGGATGCTTGGGCAGATGAGAATGGTGATCTCGGACCTGTCTATGGTAAGCAATGGCGAAGTTGGACAAGGGCTGACGGAGAGACAGTAGATCAGTTAATGAATGCTATAGACCTTATCAAACATAATCCAGATTCAAGGCGTATAATTGTCAATGCATGGAACGCAGGCGAATTAAACGAGATGGCCCTGACGCCATGTCATTGTCTATTCCAATTTTATGTAGCTGAAGGTAAATTATCATGTCAGCTTTACCAGCGATCTGCAGATACTTTTCTTGGTGTTCCATTCAACATTGCTTCATACGCCTTGTTGACAATGATGATCGCTCAGGTGTGTGACTTAGAATACGGAGAATTTGTACATAGTTTCGGTGATGTGCATCTATATCTCAATCATATAGAACAAGCTCGTCTTCAGTTAGAAAGAGAGCCGAGAGCATTACCTACCATGGAATTAAATAAAAATGTAAGCAATATATTAGACTTTGATTATGAAGATTTTACACTATTAAATTATGATCCACATCCTCATATAAAAGCAGAGGTTTCGGTTTAGCTATTTAGACTGCATCTAAATAGCTAAAAGTTAATTTAATAAATTGTTAATGCTCTAATCGAATGATAAATTTGCAGCAAATTTCGAATTGTATTTTCGAGATAAATATATAATAGACTCAAGGATGATCATACATACAATTAAGCGGTTCACTTTCATAGCAGTCATTGCTTTTCTTCCGTTTTATCTTTCCGCAGAACCTACGCCAGCAGCAGGTAAGACACTTTTTGCTAACAACTGTGCAAGTTGTCATGCTAAGGGCATGAAAAAAGCAGCTACAGGACCTGCACTCGCAGGAGTAGAAGAAAGATGGGCAGATTATCCGAGAGAGGATCTTTATTCATGGATCAGAAATTCTCAAGCTTTGATCAAAGCGGGTCATCCAAGAGCTGTTGAGTTATGGAATGAATATAAGCCCACAGTAATGAATGCGGCTCAGCACCTTACAGATGAGAATATTGAGTCTATATTATTATACGTAGATGCACAAGTTAACGCGGCACCTGCAGAAGGAGCTGGTGGTGAGGCTGGCGCAGGTGGAGTTGCTGTTGCTAAGAAAACACCGGCGTGGTTGTACTATGCTTTGTTTGGAGTGCTGGCGATATTGGCATTACTACTTACAAGAGTTATATCTAACCTTAATGTCATCGCGGCTAAGAAGGATGGAAGAGAATATGAAAGCAAAAGTCTCATTGAGACACTTACTGGTAAAGGCTTTGTATCATTTATAATCTTTGCAGGCGTCATATTTGCAGGATATACTACAGTCAATAAAGCCGTATCATTAGGAAGACAAGAGGGCTATGCTCCTGAGCAGCCTATTAAATTCTCTCATGCTACACATGCGGGGATTCAAAAAATTGATTGTCAATATTGTCATGATGGTGCAAGAAGATCTAAGCACTCAGTTATTCCAGCGACTAACACTTGTATGAATTGCCACTCAGCGATCAACGTAGGTTCTAAGTACGGTACAGCAGAGTTGACTAAAATATTTGCTTCTATAGGTTGGGATCCAGCTAACAATAAATATATAGATGGCTATGAAGATATGTCCAATGATAAGATAAAGGATATTTATACAAAGTGGATAGCAGATAACTACAAAACGGAAAATAGCATTGATGATGATACTCCGCTTCCAGATGAAGCAGTAGAAATTGTTGATGACCAATGGAATCATATAGTAGAATCATTAACTAATGACCAAAAGACATCTATCTATGGTCCTATAGAATGGATCAGAATTCATAACCTTCCAGACCATGCTTACTTTAATCATGCTCAGCATGTCACAGTCGGTGAGATAGAGTGTCAGCAGTGTCATGGTACTGTAGAAGAAATGGAAGTGATGGCACAACATTCTCCTTTATCTATGGGATGGTGTATTAATTGTCATAGACAAACTGAAGTACAGTTTGCTGATAATGAATATTATACGAGTTACGAAAACTATCACGAAGCATTAAAAGATGGTACTAAAGAAGCCGTCACTGTAGAAGATATAGGCGGCCTTGAATGCGCAAAATGCCACTATTAATATTATACTGAAGCACGATAATCAAACAATGAAAGATAATACTATTTGGGTAGGCGAAAAGGATCTTAACAGGGACAATAAGTACCTTGAGTCTGTAGATCAGGAATTTAAAAGTCCTGACATCCTAGACAATGGCGAGGTTCTAATGGAAAAAGAATCCAACAGAAGAGATTTTCTTAAATTTTTAGGTTTTTCTGTAGGTGCTGCAACAGTTGCATCTGGTTGTGATATTCCTATTAAGAGAGCGATACCATATGTCGTTAAGCCGGATACTATCGTTCCAGGAGTGGCGACATATTATGCTTCTACTTATGTAGAAGGTGGAGACTATTGTCCTATATTAGTTAAATGTAGAGAAGGTAGACCAATCAAAATAGAGGGTAATGATCTTTCTCCTATGACTAAAGGAGGTACTTCTGCAAGAGCACAAGCTTCTGTACTTAGTCTATATGATACGAATAGGTATAGATCACCTCAGATGAAGTCAGATGGGGCATTTAGCAACGTATCATGGACTGATTTAGATAATACTATCGGTACCAAATTAGGATCTTCTAAGAATATCAGAATTGTAACGAATACTGTACTAAGTCCTTCAGCTAAAGAAGCGATAAAAGAATTTCAAGCTAAGTATCCTCAGTCAAAAGTAATCACATATGACCCTGTGTCTTCAGCAGCTATATTAGAAGCTAATGAGATGTCATTTGGGGATAGAGTTATACCTGGTTATCACTTTGATAAAGCTGATGTTATAGTAAGTTTTAATGCGGATTTCTTAGGTACTTGGATATCGCCTGTAGAATATGCAAGACAGTACATCTCTAATAGAAAAGTCAACGGCGTCAACTCTAAGATGTCTAGACACATACAAGTAGAGAGTCACATGTCTATGACTGGTTCTAATGCTGATAATCGTGTACTTGTCAAGCCGAGTCACCTTGGTTCTGCTATAGCATATCTGCATGGTAAGATCGCTGGTGGCGGTGGAGGTAATGGACTGAGTGATAAGGTTAAGAGAGGACTAGATAAAGTTGCAGATAATCTTAGAGCAGCTAAAGGAAAATCACTTGTAGTAAGTGCAAGTAACAATATATATGAGCAGATATTAATCAATGATATCAATAATGTGCTCGGTAATTATGGTAAGACGATTACTTTCTCTGATGCATCTATGCAAAGACAAGGTAATGAAAGTGAAGTAGAGGCATTAGTATCTCAGATGTCTGGAGGATTAGTGGATAGTGTGATATTTATGGATTGTAATCCAATGTATGATTTCCATAAGTCTGTAGGATTTGGAGAAGCTTTAGCCAAAGTAAAAAATAAAATCGCAGTAGCATATCAACCTAACGAGACGACGGCTCTTTGTGATTACATAGCACCGACACATCACGTATTAGAAAGCTGGGGTGATGCTCAAGCTAAGAGAGATCAGATTACACTAATACAACCTACGATAAGCAAATTATTTGATACAAGACAGAAAGAATTGACACTACTGACTTGGGCTAAATCAGATAAAGTAGCTGGTGATGAACCTTACTTAGAATTTGTCAAAAGTGTATGGAAAAATAAAGTCTTCGCCAATCAAACCTCGTTTTCAAGCTTCAATTCATTCTGGGATAATGCCTTGCATGATGGTATTGTAAAAGTCAATGGAGGATCAAATAATGGCGGATTCAATGTGGACGTAAGCCTCGCTAAAAGTAAGGTGAGTAAGCCAGGGAATAGTGAGTTAGAAATGGTCATTTATGAGCCAGTAAGTATGGGTAATGGACAATTCAGTACCAATCCTTGGTTGATGGAGATGCCAGACCCAGTAGCAAGAACTTCTTGGGGTAACTACCTTGCAGTTCATGTTTCATATGATGGAAATAAAAAATTCAAAGGACTGAACGGTCTTATAGATGGTGACCTTGTAGAAGTTAGTGTTGGAGGCAAGACGATGACCGTTCCTGTTGTATTACAATTCGGAATGGAGCCGGGCACAGTAGCTTTAGCTTTAGGATATGGTAGAACTGCCGCTGGTAAATGTGGGACAGATGTAGGAGTCAACTTAAATGATAGTTTGACCGCTAATCAAGGATTAACTCAGTATTATAATACTGATGTTACAGTGTCAGGGAAAGTCGGTAGAGAAGAGCATTTCTCATCAGTACAATATCACAACACGATAGGTGTTACAGCTGAGAATAATAACGGAGAGACCATCAATGCAGATGAAGCTACATTAGGACAAACTGCCTATGGCGTTGGTATCATGGGCTATCAGGGATCTCTTACGGAAAGATCAGTCATCTATAATTCTAATCTCAAAGACTTAGGCGAGAATATTGAGCACCTTAAAGAAAAGAGGGCTGAAGCTCAACACTTAAATGATCAGACACTCTATCCATTTGAAGAGTATACTGCTAATAATTACAAGCAAGGGCATTACTGGGGAATGCATGTGGATCTTAATTCATGTATAGGTTGTAACGCATGTACAGTCGCTTGTATGGCTGAGAATAATGTACCAGTAGTTGGTAAAAAGGAAGTGAGCCGACACCATGAGATGACATGGTTACGTATAGATAGATATTATTATGGTGATGTAGAGAATCCGAGTACAGTCTATCAGCCGATGATGTGCCAGCACTGTGATAATGCACCTTGTGAAAATGTATGTCCTGTCAACGCAACAAACCATAGTTCTGAAGGTGTCAATCAGATGATCTATAACAGATGTGTAGGGACAAGATATTGCGCTAACAACTGCCCTTATAAAGTAAGAAGGTTCAATTGGTTAGATTATACTACTGCGGATATATTCCCAGGTAACCAACCTACTCTTAATGGAGAAGAAATTCCTTTTGGAGCTGACAACTTAACAAGAATGGTATTAAATCCAGATGTTACGGTCAGAGCAAGAGGTGTCATAGAGAAATGTAGTTTCTGTACACAGAGATTACAAGAAGGTAAGCTTACCGCAAAAATAGAAGGTAGAAGATTAAGAGACACAGATGTAAGAACTGCATGTCAGACGGCTTGTCCAACTGGAGCAATTACATTCGGAGATAGAAATAACAAAAACGGTGATTTATCTAAGAAATTAGAATCACCTGTCAATTATGTAGCATTAGAAGAAATCAATGTTCAGTCATCAGTAACATATACCATGAAGGTGAACAACAAAGATGAATCTATAGAAGCCTAAGAGCTTCTCTATTGACAAAATATTTATAAGAGAATTATATTAAAAGAAATAAATGAGTAGTTACACAAGTCCGATTAGAGAACCACTTGTACAAGGTAATAAGTCGTATCACGATATTACTGTTGATTTAGTTTCTCCTCTAGAAAAACCACCTAGTCCAGGATGGATAGTAGGTATTATACTATCTGTCTCACTACTACTTTTTGGTGTATTCTGTATAGGATGGACAGTGTGGAATGGTATCGGTACGTGGAATCTAAATAGAACCATCGGATGGGGTTGGGATATTACCAATTTCGTATGGTGGATCGGGATAGGTCATGCCGGTACATTGATCTCGGCAATTCTCCTTTTATTTAGACAAAAGTGGAGAACTGGTGTAAACAGAGCTGCTGAAGCCATGACAATCTTTGCGGTAATATGTGCTGCATTGTTTCCAGGTATTCACGTAGGTAGAGCTTGGGTTGTATTTTATTTCTTCCCATATCCTAATACAAGAGGACCTTTATGGCCTAACTTTAACTCACCTCTACTTTGGGATTTATTTGCCATCTCTACATACTTTACGGTATCGCTTTTATTCTGGTATACTGGACTTGTACCAGATTTTGCGACAGTAAGAGATAGAGCTAAAGGGATAAGAAGAAAGATCTATAATATATTATCATTTGGGTGGACAGGATCAGCTAAGCACTGGCAGAGATTTGAGTCATTATCATTGATTCTTGCAGGTATAGCCACACCGCTTGTACTTTCAGTACACACAATTGTAAGTTTTGATTTCGCCACTTCCGTAATACCTGGATGGCATACTACGATATTCCCTCCATACTTTGTTGCAGGGGCCATATTCTCAGGATTCGCAATGGTATTGACATTGATGATCGTCACGAGAAAACTATTCAATCTACAACAATACATAACCATAGGTCACATAGAATCCATGAATAAAGTTATTCTTGTTACCGGTACGATTGTAGGTGTAGCATATTTGACTGAGCTATTTATAGCATGGTATTCAGGTTATGTATATGAGCAGTTTGCATTCTTTAATAGAGCAGCTGGTCCATACTGGTGGTCATACTTTGGTATGATGTTTTGTAATGTTATCTCTCCTCAGATATTCTGGGTTAGAAAGTACAGAAGAAGCATAGGTGTCACATTCTTCGTTTCGATAGTGATCAATATAGGAATGTGGTTTGAGAGATTTGTGATTATTGCTACAACCTTAGCAAGGGATTACTTGCCGTCAAGCTGGAGTTACTACTCACCTACATGGGTTGAGATGGGAATCTTTGCTGGTACAATAGGTATATTCTTTACGCTCTATTTAATCTTTGCTAAAGTGGCTCCAGTGGTTGCTATTGCCGAAGTTAAAATGATATTGAAATCATCAGGCGATCAGTATACTGGACCTAATGCAATACATCACAAGAAACATTCAGATCATTCACATGGTATCACTGCTTCTTCAGCAGATCGTGAAGATATAATCAGAGATAATTTAGGGGCTGGCATACCACCAGCAAATACAGGAACAGAAGACGTCGCTACATCAGCGGCAACACCCGTAGTCACAGCTTCGGTAGAGTCTGATGATCTCAAGAAAATAGAAGGTATAGGCCCTAAAATCGCAGAAATATTGAATAATGGAGGTATCCATACATTTGTGCAATTAGCGGATTCTGATCCTGCATTTATAAAAACGTTATTGGAAAAAGCAGGTCCAAGATACCAGATGCATGATCCAGGTACATGGCCTGAGCAAGCGGCACTCGCAAGAGATGGGAGATGGGATGAGTTAGATGATTTACAAGATAGATTAGATGGCGGTAAATACGTTTAGTAAATTCAAATTGAAAAAAAGATAATGGCAAATACTAAAGATATAATATACGGTCTCTATAACGATGAAGAAGATTTATTAGATGCAGTAAGAGCAGCTAATGCAGATCATCTTGATATTATGGATGTCTATACTCCATTTCCGATACACGGACTCGATCCTCTTTTAGGTTTAGCTGAGTCGAGATTACACATCGTAGGATTTATCTATGGATCACTTGGTACATTGACTGCCTTCTTAGGTATGACGTGGATATTTACTAAAGACTGGCCTATCATATTTGGTGGTAAACCACATTGGTCTGTTCCTGCGTTTATTCCGATTACGTTTGAGTTGACAGTACTTTTTGCAGCTATAGGAATGGTTGTTACATACTATATCATTAATGGTTTAGGACCAGGCGTGGTTAATCCTACGATCGACCTGAGAATTACAGATGATAAGTTCTGTCTCTGTTTTGATAAAGCAGACGTAGATGTATCTAAAGTAGAGTCATTATTAAAAAGATCGGGTGCATCAGAAATTCACTCTAAGACGATATAACAATATGAAATATATTCAGATAACGATATTAATTCTTGTAGTCAGCTTTTTAATCTCAAGCTGCCAGTCTCCGGGTGGTGATACACCAGGAAGTGAGTTTATGCCAGATATGGCACACTCAGTAGCATACGAGTCTAATTATTACAATTATTACTACAATAATACTTGGGGTACTGAAGAAGAATATTACTCTTATGCTAAGCCTAAGCTACCTTCTGAAGGTACGGTACCAAGAGGAAGTGCTTCTAATATATCTATTCCGAAAGCGAATGATACGAAACCATATCGTTACGGTAATACAATAGAAGAAAGAGAAAGAGCAATATCAGAGATTATTGACAATCCACTACCTATTACTGAAGCTGGCCTAATACAAGGAAAAGAACTTTATGAAATATTCTGTGGAATATGCCATGGTAATAAAGGGGATGGATTGGGTTATATCTATGATGTCACTGAAGCATATCCTATCGCTCCTAAAAGATTTCTTAAAGGAACGACTGGTATTGATTCTTTAGATTACGAAATGGTACGAGCATCAAATGGAAGATACTATCATGCTATCATGAGAGGTATAAATCTTATGGGTGCTTATAATGATAAATTGAATTATGAAGAGCGATGGAATGTCATCCACTACATAAGATCACTACAGGCTAAGGATATGAAATTAGAGTATAATCAGACAACAAATACTTTAAATAACATTGATAGACCTGCAGGTAATAAAAACTTAGCGGAATTAGTTAAATCAGATTCAGACAGTGATAGTCACGATGGTATGGATCATGATGCACAAGGACACGATAAGGAAGCTGGTATGCATGATTCTGATCATAGCACATCTGGAGGACAAGATCATTCTAACGAAAAACACAAGTAATAAATCTTAAGCTTTGAAACAGGAAAATTTAAATTACGAATTTGCAAGTGGTACTAGGTTATGGCTATTAATCGGGATGGCTATAGGTGTCATATGCTTAGGATGGACTTTCTTTACAGACGATTCTATACATACTCGATTCTGGTCTAACTTTTTGCACAACTCTGTATTCTTTACGGGGATTGCATTGATGGCTGGTTTCTTTATGTGCTGTAGTATAACTGCATGGGCAGGTTGGTATGTTGTATTCAAAAGAGTATGGGAGTCGATCTCTATGTTCTTAATGATAGGTATACCACTCATGTTGGTTGTCGGTATAGGCATCATGCTACATTGGCATCACTTATACCACTGGGCTGATCCAGCTATGGTAGAAGTAGGTGGCGATCATTATGATAAATTAATTGACGGTAAGTCAGGCTTCCTTAATACTGGATGGTATGTAGGAGGTACATTGATATTAGGTGTTATTTGGTTTGCGCTACTAAGTAAAATCAGAAGCATTTCTATAGCTGAAGACAGAGAAGGTAGTGAAGGCTTTAAGAAGCACTACAACGTCAGAAAATATGCTGCTATATTTTTACCTTTTGCAGGCTTCGGTAGTGCAGCTATGGTATGGCAATGGGTGATGTCCATAGATCCTCACTGGTACAGTACCATGTTTGCATGGTATACAGGAGCCAGTTGGTTTGTAAGTATGGTCGCTGTCACGATTATTGTTCTACAGCACCTTAAGAGTAGAGGTTATTATCAGAATGTTTCAGATGAGCACTTCCATGATCTTGGTAAGTTCTTATTTGCCTTTAGTATATTCTGGACATACCTATGGTTCTCTCAGTATATGCTTATCTGGTACGCCAATGTAGGCGAGGAGACGATTTATTTTAAACAAAGAATAGACAATTATCCTATTTTATTTTATTTAAATCTTGCGATCAATTTCGTAGCTCCGTTTTTCATCCTTATGAGAAATGATACAAAGCGAAAAATGGGATCATTAGGATTTACAGCTGGACTTATATTAGTAGGTCACTGGTTAGACTTCTTCTTGATGATCAAGCCTGGTGTTCTGCATACTGCACATGAAGTAACTGGTGGAGGACATCACGGTGATGGACACGGTGACAGTCACGGTGTGGCACACGATGCTGGTCACGGAGCACACGATGCAGCTCATGATGTGGCACATGCCGCAACAGGACATGGCGCAGATACTGCATTTGAGTTAGGATTTACAATTCCAGGATTATTAGAATTGGGAACATTTATAGGATTCTTGTGTTTATTCATGTTCTTCATATTGACGATGTTATCAAGGGCACCATTGACAAGTAACAATGATCCATACATTGAAGAAAGTTTGCATCATCATACTTAATAGAAAAGAAAATATTTAAATGACAGCTTTAGTAATTATAGCAATAGTAGTACTTGTAGCCATTATATTGGTACAGTTGGGTAAGCTCGCAGAGGTATCCGCTGTCATCAGAGGTGAAGAGTTAGCACAGTCACAACAGAATAATAGATCAGCAAAGTTTATGCTTGTCTTCTTAGTAGGTTTTCTGATCTTCTGTGTTGGTTCTGCATGGCACTATAAAGATATCATGTTAGCTTATGGACCACATTCATCAGCATCTGCTCATGGAGGTTCGTTAGATAGTTTGTTTAATACCACATTGTTTTTTACAGGTATTGTTTTTGTCCTCACGCATATTGCATTGTTCTGGTTTAGTTATAAATACAAAGAGGACAAAAATAGAATAGCGTATTTCTTCCCTCACAGTCTGAAGTTAGAGATATACTGGACAGTGATACCTGCAGTAGTGATGGCTTACTTAGTAATCCAAGGATTAATTGCTTGGAATTCAACAATGGCTGATATCAAACCAGGTGAAGAACATATAGAAATAGAAGCGACAGGTTATCAGTTTGCTTGGGACGTAAGGTACCCAGGAGCAGATGGTAAGATTGGAACTAAAAATTATAAACTCATCGATACTGGATCTAATCCATTAGGGCAAGACTGGACAGATGAGAAAAATCATGATGATTTCTTTGTAGGTGATGAACTCGTACTTCCCGTAGGTAAAAAAATTAGAGTTAGAATAACAGCTAAGGATGTATTACATAATTTCTATCTACCTCACTTCAGAGTTAAGATGGATGCGATTCCAGGCCTACCTACTCACTTTATTTTTACGCCTATTAAAACTACTGCTGAGTATAGACAAGAATTAAAGAACTATCCTGAATGGCAGGAGCCTGCAGATCCTACTGATCCAGAAAGTCCTCAGAGATGGGAAGTTTTCGATTATGAGCTCGCATGTTCTGAGTTATGTGGTACAGGTCATTGGTCTATGAGAAAAAGATTGACAATCGTAAGTGAAGAAGAGTACGAAGCATGGTTTGCACAGCAGCAATCTTACTATATGACTAATGTGAGAAATGGTGATGATGACCCTTACAAAGGTCAATTATTGGGTATGGAAATCAAAAATAGGTCTCGAGAAATCCAATCAGAATTTACTTCTGCAATGTCTTCTGATACAATCTCAACAATTAGGCTAAAAAATGTGTTCTTCAATACAGGGTCTGCTGAGTTAAAAGATGATTCGAAATATGAGTTAAATGAAATCTCAACTTTACTCAAGCAAAACCCAAATGTAAAAGTTGAACTTGGAGGACATACAGATAGCGTAGGGGACGATTCTATGAACGAAGAGCTATCTATGAGAAGAGCAACTTCTGTTGTTAACTACCTCAAAAAGGCAGGGGTAAAATCTCAAAATATGTCAAGCAAAGGATATGGGGAGAAATCACCTGTAGCACCAAATGATACTGAAGAAGGAAGACAAGAAAACCGAAGAACAGAATTAAGAATAATTTCAAAATAATAATATTATGGCTCAAGTCACTATAGATCAAAACGATAAAACAGCTACATTATTAGAGGAGACAGGATATGATGATCACTTTCATGATCATCACCATGGAGATAAGTACCAGTCTGGATTCATCGGACATTACATATTCTCGATGGATCACAAGATCATAGCTAGACAGTTCTTAATCACAGGAATTTTTTGGGCTTTGATAGGAGCAGCAATGTCTATCGTATTTAGATTACAATTGGGTTTTCCAGAAGCTGATCTTACATGGATTAAACCATTTTTAGGTAAGTGGATAGTAGTCAATGATGGTATAGGTTCTTTATCTCAAGAATTCTATTATGCTCTGGTCACCATGCACGGAACCATACTTGTATTCTTTGTACTTACAGCTGGACTGAGTGGTACGTTTTCTAACTTACTCATTCCATTGCAACTTGGGGCTAGAGATATGGCATC
>CAZBXL010000041.1:0-35042 GCA_964495785.1 uncultured Saprospiraceae bacterium
ATAAGAGCCGCCTTCAGATATGTTACTCAAAAGCCATGGAACAGACTGCCTATTAAGTGTAAAACCAAAATTCTCAACCCCATAATATCTTGTCTGGCAGGTGGTAGAAATAAGATGGTAGCGGCAAAAGCCTATGATATTTACAATACAGAAATAGAGGCTTTTGGTCTGAAAATTAATACTCCTGAAACCATCTGGGATGTAAGCAAAACTGAGATACCGCTATGGGTCATGAAGATGGGTGGACAGGCTGTAGTCAAAATTCCTTACAGCAATGCTGGACAAGGAGTATATACAATCACCAATCAAGCAGAACTCGATGCCTTCATGGAATTAGAAATCGAATATGAAAAGTTTATTGTACAAAGTCTGATCGGTAATTACAACTGGTCTTCAGTAAGTTCAGAAGGAAAATACTACCACGTAGGAACGATCCCTAATGCTAAAGGCGAAACCTATGTGACCGACTTAAGATTGATGCTCAGCAGCACAGAATTTGGAATAAGACCACTCTGCGTCTATTCAAGAAAAGCAGCTATGCCACTTACGGATCATCTAACCCAAGGAGCAGACAGTTGGGCTATGTTAGGGACCAATCTTTCTATCAAGGAAGGCACAAACCAATGGAGTTCTGATACCAATAGACTGATGCTAATGGATCGTAGAGACTTCAACAAACTTGGTCTCGGATTAGACGACCTCATAGAAGCTTACATACAGACAGTATTATCTACCATTGCCATAGATAAAATGTGTAAAGCCCTATTTAATTCCAAAGGAGCTTTCAGAATGAAATTGTTTAAATCATTAAACAATGACCCAACACTTCTTGACGAACTCATGGCAACCTAATGAATAACTATAAAACACTTGTACTCACAGATCATCGAGGTCATAGTGATCAGAATTCGATCTACTCTATACTTACTGAGATGCTTAATCATCAACAATGTGAGAGAATAGATATTGCAAGTCGTGGTCTTTCTTCTAATGATTCATTCTTTGAGAATGCGAATGCAGATACGTTATTTGGTTGTACTATTTCTGATGATTTTGAATACACGCATGATGGTCGTCACTATACGAGTAAGCTAAGAAAACTTGATATTTCTGAATATGATATTCTATTCTTACGATTACCGAGGCCTATCTCGGATGAATTCTTACTTACATTAAGTCAACTATTTTCTCATACTGTGATCATCAATGATCCTAATGGAATAATTGCCACAAGCAACAAGAAATTTTTACTTAATTTTCCTCAGGAGTGTCCTAATACTAAATTGTGCACAAGCATTGAAGACGTCATGACAGAAGTCGATAAATATCCTATCGTACTTAAGCCACTCAGAGAATATGGGGGTCGAGGATTACTTAAAATCAATAAAGAACAATGTGATGATGGTACCTCAATACACAAAACATCTGAGTACCTAAGCACAATAAAAAAACAACTTCAAGATGACGGTTATCTCTCCATGAGGTTTCTCAAAAATGTAAGCCAAGGTGATAAAAGAATACTTGTAGCAGATGGAGAAATTATGGCTGCATCACTCAGACTTCCTGCAGCAGATTCCTGGTTATGTAATGTAGCGCAGGGAGGAACCTCGGTCCCTGCAGAAGTGACAGATAAAGAAGTTAGTATGATATATAAAATCAAAACTACACTTCGTAATCAAGGCATCTTCATGTATGGGGTCGATACTCTCGTAGATGATGATGGCCTGCGGGTACTCTCAGAGATTAATACACTAAGCATAGGAGGATGGCCACAAGCAAAGGCACAAACAGGGAGACCTATTATAGAACAAATGATTCAAAAACTATTTCAGTATGTGGATAGACAACAATAAAAATATTCCGATAATATCAGACTTTAATGTAGAAGATACTCCACGAGGAAGTAGAAAGCATTATTGGTTACAAATTATCTCAGATGGATTTGCTAACCCGATTTGTATTCCATTGATGGTTATGAGAGGGGTCAAAGATGGACCAATACTTGGCATCACTGCAGCTGTACATGGCAATGAATTAAATGGTATATCAGTCATACAAAGATTATTCACTGAGGTCAGTGACGAAGAGTTGTGTGGTACAATCGTTGCAGTTCCTGTAGTCAATGTTCCAGCATTTGACAGAAAGAAAAGACGCTTTAACGATGGAGTAGATATCAATCATATAATGCCAGGTAAGGCTGACGGAAATGTCAGCCAGGTATATGCTTATCGCTTTATGGAAAAATTCATAAAGCACTTAGATTATCTTATGGATCTACATACAGCAAGCACAGGTAGAGTCAACAGTTATTATATAAGAGCTGATATGGAGATAGAAGCGGTACGTAAAATGGCTATTCTCCAGAATGCAGACATCATCGTCCATAATCCTCCGTCTGATGGGACATTGCGAGGTGCTGCAGATGATCTCGGCATACCCGCTATCACACTAGAAGTCGGGAATCCGAGCACATTCCAGAAGAAACTCATTAGATCAGGTGTAGAAGGCGTACATAATGTATTGTGTGATCTCAATATGATAGATGATGAGCAGACAGAACCAGTTAAGGAAACTGTATTATGCGAAAAAAGTTATTGGATATATACAGATAGAGGTGGCTTATTAACTATACATGTAGACTTACGAGAACATGTCAAAGAAGGAAAATTATTAGCAACTCTAAGAGATATTTTTGGTAATAAAATAAAAGAATACTTTGCTCCAGAAGATGGCATTGTTATCGGCAAAAGCATAAGCCCAGTCAATCAATCGGGAGGACGGATTTTACATTTAGGAATCATCAAATAAAGTTTAAAACAATGACAAACAAACCAAGAGTAATCAAAGACTACGATAAGCTCTCGGAAGAATTAATAGAGCAACTGAAATTGGTTTACCCCTTAGGATTCAGGGGACACCTCGTTGAATTTAAAGGTCTTGATGGTAACAGAAGAAAAGGATTGCCATTTGAAACAGAAGATAAGTATTACCTGATTAGAATGACAGAAGAGAAAGCAGTATATATCATAAGTGAAGATGATGATTATGATATTGACGGAAAACTAAAAACAAGTATTAAAGATGAGTTAGCAGAAAAATATGAAGATGAAGATTTCTTAGATGAACTAAATAGTAATGCAGATAACGATTTAGGATCTGACGAAGAATTAGATGACGATTTTTAATTAAACAACGGATAGCACTAAAGCAAAATGAAGAACACATATTTTGATCTCATAGATCAGAGTTATTATTTTCCACAAGAAGGATTTGACTTAAAAGAAGGATACCTCACATTCAATGGCGTTTCACTCAAACATTTGATAAACAAATATGGAACACCGTTCAAACTCATGTACCTACCACGTATAGGAGAGCAAATAAGAAAAGTAAGGAACCTATTTAGAAGAGCTATTAAAAAGCAAAAATATCAGGGAACTTATTATTATGCTTATTGTACTAAATGTTGTCATTTTTCTCACGTCGTCAAAGCTGCGGTTAGAGAAAACATCCAATTAGAAACATCCTCATCATTTGATATTGATCTCATATACAAATTACTCGAAGAAGGTGAAATAAATAAGAATATAATCATCATTCATAACGGCTATAAAACAGAAGATTATCTTCAAAAAATAACTCGCCTTAATGAAGATGGTTTCTATAATTCCATGCTTATATTAGACTCAAAGTCAGAGCTAAAAAGAGTAAAGAAGTACGCCAAGGGACTTGATAAACCTCTAAAGATAGGTATCCGAATGGCTATAAATGAAGAACCTCAGACGGCGTATTACACCTCAAGATTAGGCATACGAGCTAATGAGATTATAAATTTTTACAATACAGAAATTAAGGGTGATGAATCTATCAGTATGAAGATGTTGCACTTCTTTATAGACTCTGGTATAAAAGATAATATGTACTACTGGGGAGAATTTCAAAAAGCAATGAATCTCTTTGTAGATCTCAAGCAAATATGCCCAGAGATGAAGGCCATAGATTTAGGTGGCGGTTTTCCTATACGTAATAACTTAGGATTTGAGTATGACTACGAATATATCATTAACGAACTTGTAAATAATATAGCCATAGCATGTAGAGAAGCTAATATAGAGGAGCCAGATATTTTTACAGAATTTGGTAAGTACACAGTAGGAGAAAGTGGGGCTACAATTTTTTCTGTCTTAGAGCAAAAAGCTCAGAACGATGCCGAGACGTGGTATATGGTAGACAATAGTCTAATGAATACAATCCCCGACGCTTGGTCTATCAATGAAAAATTCATTATGCTTCCTATCAATAAATGGGAAAACGAATACACAAAAGTTAATATCGGAGGTATCAGTTGCGACCATTCAGATTATTATAATTCGGAGGATATGAACCAGCAACTTGTCCTACCTAAATATGACGATAATGATGAAGAACCTTTGTATGTCGGCTTTTTTCATACAGGGGCATATCAAGATTCTATAAGTGGATATGGTGGTATCAAACACTGCTTGATACCTGCTCCTAAGATGATCATAATCGAAAGAGATGCAACTGGTAATTATGTAGATAGATTATATCGTCAAGAACAAAGCGTAGACGAGATGTTAGAAATATTAGGTTATTCAAAACAAAAGTAGAATGAAAAATTTTGCAGGTATAGAAGACATATACGCTGATAAAAAGAATGCGTCAATTTATCTACAGTCTATCCCCTATGATGGTACAAGTACCTGGGGTAAGGGAGCCGATAAAGGCTTCGAGGCATTCATGGATGCAGCAGAGAATATGGAGCTATATGATATAGAAACAGATTACGAAGTCTACAAGAAAGGAATACATGTATTACCTACGGCACCTTCATTTGCCTCTCCTGAGGAGATGTATGCATATACCTATGAGAACACAAAAAAACTTTTAGAAGATGGAAAGTTTCTAAGTTTCTTCGGTGGAGAACATAGTATTAGTATAGGTCTTATAAAAGCACATTATAAAAAATTCGAGCATTTATCAGTATTGCAAATAGATGCACATGCCGATCTGAGACCGAGTTATGAAGGGACGCCTTATAATCATGCTTGTGCCTTATATGATGCAAGTAAAAATTGCAACTTAGTCCAAGTGGGAATACGTAGCATGGATATAACTGAAAAAGAACATATGGACTATGACAATGTCTTTTTTGCACACAAGATGCATAAAGATAATGAGTGGAAAACCGAAGCACTGAACCGCCTGACTGAAAATGTCTATATCACCTTTGACTTAGATGCATTAGATCCATCGATCTTGCCAGCAACAGGTACGCCTGAGCCAGGAGGGTTGTCTTGGTATGACGTAACCAGTTTTCTAAAAAGCGTATTTAAAACTAAAAATGTCGTTGGATTTGATATTGTAGAGTTAGCCCCTATTGAAGGACATCATGCCTCTCAGTTTTTAGCGGCTAAGTTGTATTACAAAATGCTTTCTTACAAGTATATATGACGTGAATCAGACACTCACCGTAGATGCCCGATTTAGTATATTCAAGAAGTTATCCATGTTATTATTGACCAAGTATTTTAAAATAAACATATCATGAAGAAAGGACCCGTATCACAATTTATAAAACATCACTATCGGCACTTTAATGCAGCGTCGTTGATAGATGCCGCAGAGGCTTACGAAGATCAGTTAGCACAAGGCAATAAGATGATGATCACTTTAGCTGGAGCTATGAGTACGGCAGAGTTAGGGCTATCATTAGCAGAGATGATCCGTCAGGACAAAGTTCATATTATCACATGTACTGGAGCTAACTTAGAAGAAGATGTATTTAATCTTGTAGCACATGATCACTATAAGCGTATCCCATCCTACAGGGACTTATCACCACAACAAGAACAAGAACTCCTCGATCAGCACTATAATAGAGTGACTGATACATGTATACCAGAAATGGAGGCCATGAGACGTATCGAAGATCACCTATACAAAGTATGGAAAGAAGCTGATGATAATGGAGAAAGATATCTTCCTCATGAATATTTTTATAAAATTCTATTAAGTGGAGAACTTGAAGATAAGTATCAGATAGACCCGAAAGACAGTTGGCTTTTAGCTGCAGCTAAAAAGAATATTCCCATTATCGTCCCAGGCTGGGAAGATAGCACTTGCGGTAACTTTTTTGCGTCATACTGTATAGAAAATAAACTTTCGCCAAGTACAATGAGAAGTGGTATTGAGTATATGATAGAATTATCTCAGTGGTATCAGAATAATGGAGGAGAGAATGGTGTAGGTTTCTTTCAGATCGGAGGAGGTATCGCAGGAGATTTTCCCATATGTGTCGTCCCAATGTTACACCAAGATCTTGAATTAGATCATATACCATGCTGGTCATATTTCTGCCAGATAAGCGATAGTACTACAAGTTATGGATCATATTCCGGAGCTGTTCCTAATGAAAAAATCACATGGGGAAAATTAGAAATTGATACTCCTAAATTCATAATTGAATCTGATGCGACTATAGTAGCTCCGTTAGTATTTGCATGGATTTTAGGATTATAAAACACTACGAGCTATTAAGTGATAAATCAGAGTGATTATAGTCAAACCAGTCAAATATGGCACTATAATGAAATTAAAAGATTGATAGACAGGAAATTATTGTTAGGGAGTCTACTGACTTTGCTATGTTTGCGCTTTTTGGGATAGATACAACTTTAGCTATATATCCCAAAATAAAAACTTTTAGAGGCGCTCATACGTTTTTATTCTCTTAAGACTTTTTATGTTTTTGACAAAATCGATTTCACAATATTTAAATTCTGAGGTCAGCTATAAGAAATTTAAACTTGGCAAAACACTTAGCCAAGAAATAACAAACTTAGATCTTGTTAGCGATCCTGAGCAGCGTCTCATTGCCTGCCAGATCGAAGAACATCAATCAGTCATCACATACGATGCGACTAATACAATATCAAAATTATCTTGCACATGTCATAATACGGACCCCGACGATTGTGTACACATAGTTACCTCACTATACCTTCTGCTTAATACCTCAGATAGTATTATCCAAAAGAATATCGCAAAGTTTGAGAAAGTCGAAGAACCAAATCTTGAAATAAAAAAAGGAGTACTAAACAAATATCGAGAGCTACCACAAATCAAGGGACAAAACAGCAGTCGTATATGGAATAAACTATTTGTAAATAGAAACAACCGCTTCCAGACAAATTTTGAAATCAATTTGATATTACTCAATCAGTCATCAGAATTAGAAGTAGAAGTCAAAAGTACCGTATGGGCATTTGACAATAAAAGAGATGGAGAGGTCGTCAAGGTCAATCTAAAAAAAGAGAATAATCATTTTCATATAAAATGCAACGAGTGTAATGAGGAAAGTGCTATGTTATGTAAGCATCAACATGCTGTTCTCTTAGATAATAGCATACACAGACTGTTGAGCAATGACAGAGAATTAGATTATAAGGTTGTGTCTAATCACTTCATGGACGTGGCAGAGGTAAGTCAAAAACTATTTGACATAGCCTACGTCATACAATTAGATGGACCAAATTATTACGCAGTAGAATTAGAGAATGCACTAATTTCTACTCAAGAAATTCTTACAACTCAGAAGCAGCTGAGTCAGAACATCACAGACAAGAATCAGTTACAGCATTTATTAGAAAAGAAGACATTACAAAATGATGTAAAATGGTCCAACGCTTACCTATGGAATCATAATTTTGATGGTAATCCCCTACCCAACATTTTTATGCTTAAAGGGAAAGCGCTAAAATCAAAAAACAAATTAGGTTCTAAGATTTCTTTGACTGACAAGGTTGAGAACTTTTCTACTGAACAACTGGATTTCTATAACCAACTAATGGAAGTCTATGATCTGTGTGAGAATGGCAATCTGCATACACAAGAATTTCTCTTATTCTTGCAAAGCAACTTCGCTAACTTAGAGAACAACATTCATTACCTATCTACGAAATATATCGATGAATATCATGCGCCTAAGAAGAATGAATTAAATCAAATATATTTTCGAGAAGAACAAGTAAGGATAAAATTAAAGATAGAAGAGGACGATGGTTACTTTCTGCTGCATACTCAATTATTCTTAGGGAACAAAGAAATAAAATACAACGACAACTGGTCACTCTGGCCGATCTTTGCCTATGATGCCCAAAAGAATCATGTCTACTTATATAATCATTCTCATGTATACTACTTGGCCAGATTCTGGACAGGTAATACAATATTAATTAAAGATAAAGATCGCATTCATCTTCTCAATCTATTCCATAAGATAGAGAAAAATATAAACGTCATCTATCCAGATAATTTTAAAAATTTGACTCATGAATTGAATGGAGGAGACAAACATATATACATGAGTGAAGCAGGTGATTACATTATTTTTACACCCAAGATCAATCATGATGGTCAACTATATGATGTATTAGAAACAGATCAATTTCTATACGAAGAAATAGATGGAGAGGAAAAAGTTGTTGTTGTAAATTCAGATACAAAAGACAGCTTCATTAAATATATCAAAGAGCTAAGTGTATATTTTGAAAATAGTTATAATGAGACCGGACAATTTTATCTTTCAGTAGCTGACTTTGTAAGGGACGCATGGTTTCTTAATTTTTATGAATCATGCAAAGAACAAGATGTTGAAATTTTTGGGCAAGAGAAGCTTGATAATTTTAGGTTTAATAAAAATAAAGCGAAAGTATCGACAAGTATTGCCTCTGGGATTGATTGGTTTGAAGTAGATGTAGACTTAAGTTTTGGGGGTGAAAAAGTAGCTTACAAGACGTGGATAGAAGCAATAAAAAATAACGAAAACTTCGTCAAATTAGATGACGGAACGATGGGTCTTCTTCCTGATGAGTGGTTCAACAAAATAAGAAGCCTATTTAAAATAAGTGACAATGATAAGGATGGTCTTAAGATCAACCACTTCAAATATGGTATAATAGAAGAGTTATTTGATGAGGTCTCAGAAGATGAAAGTTATGCAGACTTAAGATCAAAATTTGAAAGTATAAAAGACGCGAATCTTAATCAGGCCTTCGATGTACCTGAGTCTATAAAAGGTGAACTTAGACCTTATCAGTTAGATGGCTTTCAATGGTTATGTACACTTGATCAAATAGGATTTGGAGGATGCCTGGCTGATGACATGGGTTTAGGTAAGACAATACAGATGATATCTCTACTCGCTTATCAAAAAGAATTAAATAATGGTAGTTCTCTTGTTATCGTTCCACGAAGTTTATTATTTAATTGGATAGCCGAAATGGACAAATTCTGTCCTGCTCTTAATTACTACCTTCATCATGGTCCTAAGAGGGGCAAGATAAAGGACATCTCTATACATGATGTGGTACTGACAACTTATGACACTGCAAGTTCAGATGTAGAATATCTTAGAGAGACAACTTTTAATTATATCATTCTGGATGAATCTCAAGCTATTAAAAATCCAAACTCTAAACGGTATAAGGCCATGCGAGTCTTACAGTCTCGTAATAAATTCGTTATGACAGGTACACCCATAGAGAACAATACATTTGATCTCTATGCACAATTTAGCTTTATTAATCCTGGAATATTTGGTAGTCAAGCTCACTTCAAAGATAGATTCTCTACCCCAATAGATAAAGAAGGTGATGCAGACACGTCACAACAATTAAAAAAGATAATACACCCTTTCTTATTAAGAAGAACTAAAGAACTCGTCGCAAAAGACCTACCTGAAAGAAGTGAGAATATCATTTATTGTGAAATGGGAGCCCAGCAAAGAAAAATGTATGAAGATCTTAAAAACAGAATTGCGCAAGATATCAAAGCCAGCATCGATGACAAAGGCTTAGCTAAGAGTAAGTTCAAAATCTTAGATGGTCTTCTTAGATTAAGGCAGATATGTAACTCACCTCTATTACTGAATAAAACACTTTCTCCAAGCCAATCCGAATCTGTCAAAATAAAAACCCTTGTAGATATTCTTGACGGTGAGTTAAAAGATCATAATGCTCTTGTGTTCTCACAATTCACAAGTATGCTTGCACTAATCAGAGAAGAATTAGATAATAGAAAAATAAGATATGCATATCTCGATGGTCAGACTCGTGATAGAAAATCAGCAGTGGAAGAATTTCAAGAAAATGATGATGTCAAAATATTCTTACTCAGTCTAAAAGCAGGTAACACAGGCCTTAATCTTGTAAAAGCCGACTACGTCTATATCGTAGATCCGTGGTGGAATCCTGCAGTGGAGGCTCAGGCTATAGACCGTACACACCGTATAGGTCAGGACAAAAACATTTTTGCTTACAGAATGATATGTAAAGATTCTATAGAGGAGAAAATCGTAGAACTACAAAATAAAAAGAAAAAAATAGCGAAGGATATTATCGTCACTGACGAGAACATATTCAAGTCCTTAGAGAAAAATGATCTGCTTGGATTATTTGAATAATCACAAAATATAATTCAGATCAAAAGTTCATACTACTTATTTAAGGCTTTAACTTCTTCTCAGAAGTAGAAAATAAAATAAGACTACGATATCTATTATTACCTTCTTCTATTTCCTGAATACTCCATAGCTTCACCTTTACCAAAACCATAACTGAAACCTAATGTCACAAATCTACCTCTCTGTGATCTTGTAAATGTGAAGAAGTCTTCAGAATCAATCGTTGTTTGTCTTATCCTCGATGCAAAGATATCTCTGACTCCTAAGCTGAACGATCCCTTACCTTGAAGAATCTTATATCTGAGTCCAAAGTCTGCAAATAGATTATCAGCTCTAATACCTTGTATTGTTTGCTCGCGAGATTCATATCTTGTAGTTAGTTCTACTTCTAAAGGTTTAGAAACTTTGTACTTAGTGATTAACTTTCCTGACCACTGATCAGCAGAGAAGTCAAAACTCTGGTCAGAAAACATGCCTTCTCGAACAAAAATATTATAATTAGCATCTCCACTTAGAGTCAGTTTGTTAGTAGGTGAGTGTTTGAAGTTGACCTCTAAACCTGTTGCTTTATTCGTCCCTATATTCTGAGGTATCCATGTAGTTACTCCATCTGAGAAAAAAGAAATTCTATCTATTTTATCAGTCGTATATCTGTGATAAACGCTGGCATTCAAAGAAGTCTGTCCAAATATTAAAATACCGCCGACCTCATAACTATCTGTGAATTCTGGAAGTAGATCTGGATTACCAGCTCTTATGTTAAAGTTATTTCGGATATTAAAGAAAGGATTTAGGTCCCACAAACGTGGTCGGAATATACGTCGAGAATATCCACCTTGTAGTGAGAAACCTTCAGAGATTTTATATGAGGTATGTAATGAAGGAAATAGGTTAGTGAATCGTTGGCTATTCTCTTCGTTAGTATTAACTAATAGAGTATTAAGGTCCGTATTTTCTACCCGCAATCCAACCTTTATACCCCAAGGGCCTTCTTCATATGCACCTGTTCCATACACTCCTAATACATCTTGGCTATACTCGAAGACATTAGTTAATCCTGGATCAATAATAAAATCACCATTATCAGATTGATTACTTACTTCAAAATCATTACTCACATCATTGATGAGATATTGCATCCCCGTCTCAAATGTAAACGCATCATTAAATGGCTTTGTATAATCTAAAATAAAAGTGAATTTTCCCTCACTAAAATTAGTAGCCGTTCTTTGGTCACCCTGTGTTGCTGTTCCCAGAGTAAAATCATTAGAAAATTCAGAAGATTGATCTTTGCCAAAATAATTACCTACAGCACTAAAGAGTAACTGATGATCTTTATTATCCTTAAATTCTCTTTTGTAGTTTAATTCGTATTGTAATTTTGGATTAGTTGCAGAAGTCACTTCACTTCGCATCCAAGTACTATTGAGGACATCATTTTCAAATGAATTAAATACTGTCTCTGAAGGTTGATCCTCTACTTCATAAGAAAAACTTCCAGATAAGGTTATGATATTTAGAGGATCAAAATAGTAATCTGTACCCAATACTGCATTATAAAAAAGTTCATTTCTAAACTCCTCTCCGATAGAACGGATCTCATCACCATCAGTATTATCTCTGTTTATATTCTCAGTATCAGTAGGAATCGATCTATACCCCACTCCTAACTGAGAAAAGAGGTTAAACTTTTCTGTTCTATTATTGATACTTAATCCGATACTATGATTATCTGGCACTCCACCATTAATAGATATAGATCCATTGACACCCTTTTTTTCATTTTTCTTGAGAATAATATTTATAATTCCAGATGTCCCCTGTGCTTCATATTTGGCAGAAGGATTAGTGATCACTTCTATACTCTCTATCATATCTGCAGTGATCGTCCCTAGAGCATTACTACCCTGATCTGCTAAGACTGAGGGCTTACCATTGATAAGTATCTGTACACCAGTGGCGCCACGTAAGTAAATTTCGCCTTCGATATCTACATTGACAGAAGGCACATTATTCAGTAACTCTAAAGCACTCACTCCGGTAGAACTTAAATCTGATCCTACGTTGAAGATTCTTTTATCTAATCTAAACTCTGTAGTTGATCTGTCTCCCACAACAACAACCTCTTCTAGAACCTCCGCATCCGTATTCAGGGTTATGTTACCGAGTTGAGCTTTCCCATTTTCAAAAGTAATATCATTGATTTTCCGAGTCGTGTAACCCAAAAAACTAATCTCAAGATAAACATCATCTGCGGCAATCTCTATCTCAAATAGTCCTCCAATTTCGGTTGTAGTCCCTGTGATGAGGTCTCCTGTGCCATTTTTAAATATTACGACATTAGCAAAATCTATGGGTGTTTCTGATCCAGTCTCAATAACACGTCCTGTAATGTTATACTGTGCTACTGCAATAGAACTAACACATAATAGTAATAGGGCCGTAATGATTTTCATAAAATAGAACTTTACGTATTTAGAATACTGTGAATAACTGATCTGCAAAAGGCAAACAAAGATATAAGACAATTAATATTATCTAAAGTTTAATACCCCTCATACATTAAACTGGTTCTATCATATCTATTATTCGCCGAATAGAGCAAAGCTTGCACTGCTTTACTCGGAACATGCATTAATGCTGATTGGCATACTTTATAGCTATTATAATTGTCTAACATCTCCGTAATCTTATTACTTTAGCCAATACCAATAAAAAAACAATCTTGCTCGGTCAATGAAACTGCACGAATTTCTAAATCAGTTAAAGCAGCGTAATGTCGTAAAGTCATGTATGGCCTACGCTATTTTTGCTTGGGCACTAATTAAGTTTTTAGCCATTCTTGTTCCTGCTTTTGAGATATCTAATGTTGTGATTAGGATCGCATTTATAATAATGATCATCGGCTTACCTATATGGGGATTTCTATCCTGGCACTTTGAAATGACCGCTGATGGTTTTAAAAAGATTTATAGTAATCGCATTAAATCAGATGATACTAAAACAAAAGGACGAAAACTTGATAAAATTATTCTTTCAGGAATATGTCTGATTATCGTCTTACTCATAGTAAATCTATTTCGGTCATCATCTGACACTGAAAATACAAACCTCAGCCATGACAGTACTAATGAAAAATCAATAGCTGTTCTTGCATTTACTGATATGAGTCCTCAGAAAGATCAAGAATATTTTTCTGATGGCATCAGTGATGAGATTATCAACTTATTAAGTAAAGTGACCGAACTTAAAGTCATAAGTAGAATCTCCTCATTTTCATTTAAAGGGAAAGACGTAACTACTGAAGAAATCGGCGAGTTACTTAACGTGAATCACATATTAGATGGTAGCATTAAAAAATCTGGCAATACACTAAGGATATCCACGCAACTTATTGATACTAAAAATGGAGTACAACAATGGTCTAAATCTTATGATAGACCTATGAATGACATATTTAAGATTCAAGATGAAATAGCAAATTTTGTTCTACAAGAATTAAAGATCTCACTGCTCGGTGATACATTGGCATCAACGACAGTTCATCCTGAAGCATACAACTTGTACTTAGAGGCTAAATTGCTCAGAGATAATAGAGATGCAAAAAGCGATAGCATCGCTGAAAATCTAATCCGAAAATCAATAGCCATAGACAAGGACTATGCTCCGGCTTGGGCTATTCTCAGCGAGCTGATATATAGTGGCTCATTCAGTTATTCTCGATACACGATTGAGGATGGTATGCTTCAAGGCAAAGACGCTGCTAACAAATCGAGAGAGTTAGATCCGAATTATCCATTGGCATATGCATCTTTGGCTTCATTTGATAGAGCTGCTTGGGACTTTAAGTCAGCCGATATAAACTTAAAAAAAGCAATAGAACTTGGACCTAATAATGACTATGTCATCTATGAAGCCGCAAGTAATGCATTGGATCTGGGAAGACTTGATGAAGCTATCTATTATATAAATAAATCTATAAGAATAGACCCTGTCAACTACCTACTGAAATATACAGCTGGATTATATTACCTATGGAATGAGGAATATGAAAAAGCGGCAGAACAAATGGAACAGTACATTATCAAGAATCCTCAATCAGGATTTGGACATAATTTTATGTCGCAGATATACTTAGTCAGTGGTCAAAAAGATAAAGCCTTAGAAGCGATCCAAAAAGACGATGATCCCTTCTGGAGATTATATAGAGAATGTATCATCAATTACACAATAGGAGACCTCGATAAGTCGAATAAACAATTGAAAGATTTTATTAAAAGATTTGGTCATGAAGGCTGGCCTAATGTCGCTCACATATACGCATGTAGAGATGAGCATGACGAAGCCTTCAGATGGTTAGATCTCTCTTATGAGCAACGTGATCCTTCTCTATTGGAGATACTTAATTATCCAGAATTTAAAAATCTTTATGACGACCATCGTTGGAATCCATTCATTGATAAACTGGGCCTACCCGATGACCATGGTTTTTATAAAAACTAAAAACAACTTCTTAATCCACATACCTACATCAACTCATTTTTAGTGATCGCTTTCTACTTCCGACACTCTATAGACTAAGAACTAAATTAAGAACTCTATGTGGAAACAAATATTAATTGAATAATTGTTCAATTATTCATATGTTTGCGCCGTGAAACTTTCAAAAAGAAAATTATCTAGCATAAAGCTCGAGGCTGTAGCTAAGATCTTTAAGACTATCTCTCATCCCGTAAGGCTTGAAGTACTCGAAGTTTTAGAAGCCGAAGAACCTCTTGATGTTACGACACTATGTGATCGTATAGGTCGTGAAGTGGAGATTAGCATGATGTCACACCATCTCTCTAAGATGAAAGATAATAACATATTGACTTCTGAGAAGAAAGGAAAGCAAGTCTACTACAGGATAGCTGATAGACATATTCTTAAGTTATTTGATTGTATGGAAAATTGCGACTTACTTTAAATCTCTTACTGAAAATAAAGCAATACATCAATGGAGATCATAGGATATGGAATGGCATTAATCGTAGGACTATCACTGGGTCTTGTGGGTGGTGGTGGCTCTATACTTGCCGTGCCTATTCTCGCCTACCTATTTGGTTATGATGAGCAAGTGGCTACTGGTTATTCATTATTTATTGTGGGAGCTGCATCTCTGGTAGGTGGATATAGACAACATAAGAACGATAATGTCGACTGGAAAGCGACAGTCTCTTATGGGATTCCTGCCATATTAGGTGTCCTAATTGTACGAAACTTTGTAGTGCCCGCATTACCTGATGCTATAGTCGCTATCGGCGATTTTGTATTGACGAGGCGGATGGCTATGTTTGGTTTGTTTTCTGTATTAATGTTTATTGCTGCAGGCTCATTACTTTTTTCTAAAGAAAGAGAAGATGGTCAAAATTTCTCAAAAAAGTTTTATCCCATAGTATTTACAGAAGGTTTTTTAATAGGTGCTGTGACGGGATTTGTTGGGGCAGGTGGTGGCTTTCTGATTATTCCAGCATTGATATTTTTAGGAGGAATTGATATAAAAAAAGCAATAGGAACATCACTAATTATAGTTACCGTCAAATCATTGATAGGATTCCTATTAGGCGATGCTCTTAATATGGCCATAGATTGGGCATTCCTATTATCGTTTACATCTATAGTGATAGTAGGGATATTTATAGGTACTTATGCTTGTAAATTTATTGATGGTAATAAATTAAAAAAAGGATTTGGTTACTTCATTATCGTTATGGCGATATGGATATTTATAAAAGAATTTATAATATTATAAAATGCATATAGAGCAAATATATACAGGATGTCTTGCACAGGGTGCTTACTACATACACAGTAATGGAGAGGCGGCTATCATAGATCCGTTAAGAGAAGTGACACCATACATCAAAAGAGCTGAGAAAGATGGCGTAAAAATTAAATACATTTTTGAGACACACTTCCATGCAGACTTTGTCAGTGGTCATCTGACACTCCAAGAAAAAACTGGTGCTCCCATAATCTATGGACCAGAAGCCGATCCAAGTTACAAGGCTCACATTGCAGAAGATGGTGAGATCTTCGAATTAGGAAATATAAAAATAAAAGTCCTTCATACGCCAGGTCACACGATTGAGTGTACAACTTATCTTTTGTATGATGAGCAAGGTAAAGAACATGCGATATTTACTGGAGATACCTTATTCTTAGGAGATGTAGGTCGTCCAGATCTATCTCAGAAGTCAGCTAAAATGACAACAGAAGATCTTGCTGGGATGGCCTATGATAGCCTCAGAAATAAGATCATGCCTCTGCCTGATGACGTTATCGTATACCCTGCACATGGAGCTGGTTCTGCCTGTGGTAAGAATATGATGAAAGAAACAGTAGACACATTAGGCAATCAAAAGAAAGTCAATTATGCTCTCAGGGCAGACATGACAAAAGAAGAATTTATTAAGGAGGTAACTGCTGATCTACCACCTCCTCCTGCATATTTTCCTGCTAATGTCAGATTAAATAGAGAAGGCTACAGTAGCATCGACTCAATAATAACTACTGGGATGAAGGCATTATCGCCAGAGGAATTTGAGGTTGTAGTAGAATCCTCTGATGCATTAATGTTAGATGTCAGAACTCCATTAGAATACGCTCAAGGTCATATTCCTAAAAGCATTTTCATCGGACTAAAAGGCAGTTTTGCACCTTGGGTAGGAGAACTTATTGTAGACATCTACAAGCCAATAGTTCTCATCACTAATGCGGGACAAGAAAAAGAAACCATTACAAGATTATCGAGAGTGGGATTTGATAATGTCTTAGGATATCTGGATGGCGGCATCGAATCATGGACAGCATCAGGGAAAGAAATAGACACTGTAGACTCTATCACAGCTGAAAAACTACAAGACGTACACAAGCATTCCGATTCGAAAATATTTGATGTAAGAAAGACACCAGAATACCATGCAGAAAGAATAGATACGGCTCACAGTACTCCACTAAGTATGATAAATGAAAAGCTATCAGAATTTCCCAAGGAGGACAACTTCTATATACACTGTGTGAGTGGGTACAGATCTATGATTGCAGCTTCTATTCTTAAGTCGAGAGGTTACCATAATTTTATAAATGTCTCTGACGGATTCAACGGAATAAAGAAAACTGAAATCCCAACTACTAAATTTCAGTGTCCATCTGAAATTGAAAATTCTTAACAAAAGATCTTATAACATGATAGAAATAATATCACAACCTTGGCCTTGGTATGTTGCCGGCCCTATGATTGCGTTAGTTATGTTCCTTCTACTTTTAGTTGGGGGTAATTTTGGCGTCAGTAGTACACTGAGAACATTCTGTTCTATAGGTGGTGCAGGTAGGCACAGTTCATTTTTCGACTTTGATTATAAAAGTCAATTGTGGAATGTTGTCTTTGTATTGAGCGCCATCATCGGAGGATATATAGCGAGTAATTACCTAAGCAATCCTGAACCACTCCAGCTAAGTCAAGCAACAATAGATGATCTAAGCAAGCTCAATATCAGTTTTGATGGAGGACTGGCACCTACAGCTTTTTTCTCATGGGATAGTTTGTTGACTATTAAAGGATTTTTGATGTTAGTAGTAGGTGGTTTTCTTGTAGGCTTTGGCACACGATGGGCAGGAGGATGTACCTCAGGTCATGCTATAAGCGGATTATCTAATCTGCAACTACCCTCTCTTATCGCTGTTATTGGATTCTTCATAGGAGGTCTGACAATGACATTTTTGATATTTCCAATCATATTTTAAATTTCCCAAAAAGATTATAAAATGAAGTATATAAAATATTGTCTAATAGGAATATTATTCGGAATCGTCATGACTAAATCAGAAGTCATCTCATGGTTTAGAATACAAGAAATGTTTAGGTTTCAGGCATTTCATATGTATGGTGTTATTGGATCGACAGTAGCCATCGGTGTGGTCGTTATTCAACTCATTAAACGTAGGCAGATGAGAAATATAAAAGGAGCTCCTATTACATTTAAAGCCAAAGATAATGGTGTAGTAAGGTACTTATACGGAGGAATACTTTTTGGCTTGGGATGGGCATTGAGTGGAGCATGTCCAGGACCTATGTTTACATTAGTAGGCGCAGGTTTTCCGGTGTTTGTAGTTGTAATTCTAAGTGCTGTAGCAGGCACTTATGTCTATGGCTTACTACGAGATAAACTTCCACATTGATTATTGTACATAGAGCTTGAAATAAATATAGCATCTAACTTACCAAAGAGGATGATCTTGCACCTACGATTTTTTCCGTAATGATAATCCATAATGGACTTATGCATATCGTCAGTGATATCAGAGATATAGTAAAGTCATAAGAATACTGAGTCAGTATCCCGTAGTTAAATGCAGCTACACAGATAAGAAAACTCAATTCTCCTATCTGAGAAAGTAAAGCTCCACCCACCAATGATAGTGACCAAGGGTTACCACTTATTCTCAATATCGTCGCATTGATCATGTGGTTTACTACAAATACTGATATAAGAAGTATGCCTATCTCCATGGCATTATCTCTGAGAAAAAGTAAATCAATCTGTGCACCGACACTAATAAAAAATATTGCAACAAATAAAATCCTAAACGAATGTATAGCATCAAAGATCCACTTGGTTGCCTTACCAGCGTGCATAATTAATCCACCTACGAAAGCCCCCAATGCTTCTGACAAGCCAAATAGACTAGCTACCAAAGCTCCAGCAAAACAGAAAAATAATGCTAAGAATACTTGCAGTTCATGATCTTTGGCAAATGATTTTTTAAATGGTAACCAATGGATTTCTTTCTTAATATATACAAGCGTTATTATAGCAAAAATCAAACAACCTCCTATAATCTTAAGGATAATCGAACCTACTGTAGCATGCTCCCCACCGATGAGTGACGTAATAATAAGGATAGGCACTATAGCCATATCTTGAGCCAGCAGTATACTCGTCACATTCTGTCCTATCCTGGACTTCATCAGATTTTTATCTTCTAATAACTTGAATATGACAGCAGAACTTGACAATGCAATAACACATCCTAAGACGATACATCTTGCATTATTCCATCCTATAAAAAATCCTAAAAAGGATACCAATGCAATACTTAAAATTATCTGGGCTAAAGTGCCAAATACAGCAATCTTCCAGTCTCTAACAAAACTACTTAGGTCAATCTCCATCCCAATAAAAAAGAAAAGCAATACTATACCTAACTCTCCTATAAATCTCATAGTCTCTTCCTGCTCAATAAAATCTAAACCATGAGAACCTATTAATACTCCGATCAATATATATGACACCAAGTTAGGCTGATTAATCTTCTTAAGTAAGAAGCCAGTTATTACTACTAACATTCCTATACCACATATGAGATTGATCGTTCGGCCAAATGCAGATGAGAGGTGGAACATTAAAATAAACTGATCCATATAATTAAAATAGTATTGGTTAATCTAAGTAGATGTAAAATAACAAAACTAAAACAGGGATTAGCTATAAGCCATTATGTAAAAAAGCAATGTAGTAAGAATTAATAAGTAATAACTTGTTATTGCATAGTATCTAAATAGTAGCTGACTATACCATTAAAAAATCTCTCAAGAGAAGTTGTAATTTTGATCAATGGAGAAGATATCTAATAGGGCCCTCATAAGTCGATTGTATAGTTCAGCTAACCAGCAACTGGAAGATTCTAATTTTGATATTAATAGTTGGTCGCAATGGTATCAGATTGTGCAAGGGCTGACAGGACCAGAAAAAATGGTGTACATCATAGTGAAGCTCAATCAAACTGTAACCAACGGAGGATTTTCAGAATTTTATGAAAAAAACATCGGCATATTCGCTCCAGAAATCATCCATGCTCTGCACCTAATTAAAGCGAAAGGCACCGCAGAAATCGTCGACAGTTCACTTCCCGTCATTAATCCAGACGGTCTCTTGGATGATGCGTATAAGGACTTCGTATTCAATATCCAACTTACTGAAGAACAGCGGACACAACTTTATTCTCAAGATGTACTTTATGATCAATTACATGGAGTTGAGAATTTGGAAGATCTGTTGGGTAATTATCTGCAGAAGATGATTGGGTGACAAAACTATAAAGTTACTTTCTCAGCTACTAAATCATATAGAAACTCTGGTGCAAGATCAGCACCATTAGGCCATTCTAATGTCCAAGAGTTAATTCTAAATTCTTTAAATAAATCCATACTCTTTAGTGGCGTAAATATAGGCCCTACCAATTTATTACTTAAATCTACTTCTCCCTTAGTACCATCATTAAATACTAAATAGATAGAATAGTTACTGACATATTTTGCTTCAACAATCCATATAGCTTTCATTATCTTTTATTTAAGTGGTTTAATTTTATTTGGCACTTCACCGTTTTGGCATTTATCCCAATTCGCCTTTAATTCTTCCTTGTGCAATTCTAACCATTCAAAAATAAGGTTTAGTGCTCTTCTTGGCATAACACCTTCTACAATTTCATTCACTATACTAACAAAAATTTTTATTCTCCATAGTTAGAATGGAAATGAGGTGGATTTTGATCATTATAAAACATCATAATAACGATCCCATAGAATCTTGAAATTTCTGACATATCCAAATTTAAACATAAAAACAAAAAAAAGAGCCACACACTACCGAAGTAATATGTGGCTATTGTGTACCTCAATAAGCATCACTCACTATTCCTTTAGGATACTTTCTCTTCTAAGTAATTCACTTTTATTGTTCATCACTAATACATGATATTGTCCTGATGTCAGTGTATCTATAGATAGAGTCATCTCTGGATGATTGCCAGATTTTCTAACAACTTCTTGTCCTAAATTATTAACTATTACGACTATGATATCAGCAGGCGATTCTTGTCTTATCGTAATATAACTTTCTGCAGGATTAGGATAGATCTGAATAGATAGATCCTGTGGTATATCATCAGTATCACTTAGTAAGGCTAGGTCTCCATTCTCATCAAACTTAATTATCCATGCTTGGACTAAAGTTCCTCCCTCATCTATATCTCTATCAAATCTATACCCACCTGCAAAATAATATCCATCAGAACTGGCTATTACATCACCAAATGCACGCTCATTTCTTGGAGTATCATTTTCTATATCTTGACTCCATAGTAAATCGCCATCACTACTATATTTCATGTATGTTCCACTAAAAAGATTTCTCTCAGGTTTCACTGGTTTATTACCTACAATTATATACCCATCCTTATCATGTGATTCTACTATCGCAGATGCTCTATCTGGCGTTAGCTCATATGATGCATCGCCCATCACACTTTCCCAGATAATATTACCTGTATCCATGTCGATCTTATTGATCGTAGGTATTGCCAATCGCTGGCCTGTCGCATTATACACATCTCTATCTATCTTTAAGAAAGTCATGACGAGATAACCCTCATGGTCTATAAGGCTATGCTGCCATGTGATATTAGGTCTAATATCTAGTGGAAAAAATCTCTCCTGTACAATCTCAAGATCTTTGTCTAATTCAATTATAAAGTATCCAAATTCGTCCTGTGATCTATCCCCTCCAGAGTCTTCTATCACATAACCTCCAAAAAGCATCAAGGTATCTTCATCGACGTGTGTATCATTAATATAATATTCATAACCTGTCCTGGTCAATTCATGGAAGCTATGCTCACGTCTTTGAAGTAAATCTATAGACACAAATATTAAACGCCTTTCACTATTTGATAAAAATACGACTAGTTCATCTTCTAAAAATAACGATGGCTTAATGGTCGAATAACCTAATGTAGGATCATTAGAATTATAACATTCTATAAGCTCAGCATCAGTTAATGACTCATCAAATGCCAACACACAGTCATCAGCTGCTCCTTCTGCATAGGGTAATATCAAACGATCATCATATAGTAGAATACGCGAAAATTTTGGTAAACTTAACTCATCATCGAGAGCCGGATTATCGTATAATATATGACTGATTAAGTTACCACTGAGATCAATACTACTCATCTGAATATTGTTTTCAAAAAATGGATTAAGTGTATCTAATCCTATCCCTGAGAAATAAATCTTCTCATTATATTCTATTAATCTATCTGCTGTTAATTGAAAATAATGCGTATACAATTTATTGAAAGTGTCCTGTGATATGATCACAGAACACTGACATAAGATTATTAGGATTGTTGTAATATATAATCTCATTATTTAGATTGAAATATGACTTGGTTTTTAATTAACATTTTATTTTCATCAACTACCAAAATAAAATAAATTCCTTCTGGCATTGTATTGAAATCAAAAGTATTAGTTCTCCCGTTCAATTTGTATTCAGTTACCTTCTGTCCAGTAACGTTGTACAAATTAGCTTTGTAATCATTAAGAATCAAGTCTGATCTAACAAACAATTGATCAGAGACAAGAGTTATGTCAATTATATCACCGTTATAAACTTCTTGATTTTGATAAGAAGAATTTGTTGAAGATGCAAAAATTTGAGATGAGTCAATATTTCTTCCATCTTGATGTCCTCCTTTATCTTCAGAATCAAAACAGCCGGGACATTCTGGACATATTGTACAATCTGGACAGCCTACACAAGTAGGACAATTAATACATTCTACATCTTCACCAATAGGAAAAACCATAGGCGGAGGAGGAGGAGGAGGACAACCACAATTCCACCATGGTGATAAATCTCCATTAATGAATTCTAAGTAACAATCAGAATAAGGATCGAAATCATCCCATAATCCAGTAGCAAAAATAGAATCTCTTGGTAGACAATCTCTAGACGCTTGAATCCCTGTTCTGAACAAAGATGATGGATTACTTAATTTAGGTCTTTCTAAATTAATATTATCCTGATCATACCTATAAAGAAAGGGACTTGCGGCAGAAACATCATTATCAATAGTGGTATTAAAGATATTGCCAGCAGGATTATCTAACTTACCTTGATCTTTAAAACCAGTAGGAGTCGTGTAAGGTAACGCTGAATTATCATGATGGTTACAAGATATCTCTACATCTATATCATCGGATATAAAATCTGTAGCACCATCTTTAAATATATTATTACTTACCCAACTCCCATCTGATGTGACTTTTGCATTAAGATAATTGGAACCAAGGTCAAAAATATTACCTACTATATTATAAGTTCCAACTGATCCTAAATCTATTTTAGGCATATTAGATCCATTCTCTAAATAAGACCAACAAATTTGAGTCAAAGAACTAATATCAACTTTTATTAGAGATCCATTGTTAAAATAAGCATAGTTAACTCCGAAAAAACCTCCAGTAAAATCAATCGAACTATCAAAGAAAGATGGCCTACTTCGTGCCATTTGTTTATCGATCCAAACATCACCACCGGTAACTTTTAGGTTACTGTCATAAAACATACAGCCCATCAACATCACTCTGGAGTTATTCAAAAACATTTCGCTTTGGTGTGAATAAACATCAATAGCGGTAATAGGAACACCAGGTGATACGTCATTAACGATTAAGCCTGCACCTCCACAATTTATAAATTTAACAGTATTAAGAACTACATTTTGTGTATTGAGCCTTAGTCCTACATTAAAACTTTCTATAGTTACTGCTTCTAAACTTAATTCTGAACCACTTTCTGCTATTAATCCATCTAATCCTGAAACGGATGTACAACTTTTTATAAATCTTACATTACTACAAGTTAGAGAGCCATTTGACTTAATGTTAAATGCAAAACTCGAAGGCACCCTTATTACAGCATCTGTAATTGTTACATCAGAATTTATATTTATAGTTTCAGTTACTATATATATTCCAGTAAGATTAGCCCCTCCAGCAATTAAAGAATTATTTAATAATTGAGGACTGTCAGCGCTATTACATGGCATATTAGGGTCTTGGAGGTCACCATAATTAGAATTAATATATGCTTTCATTCGATCGAACTGACCAGTTGTAAATTTTGGGTCATTTGGATTACATCCAAACATATATGATAATGGATTATCTTCCAGTATTGTAACTTGACTACCACCTTCTGTACAATAATCCGCAGGATAGTATACCGTTGGCGTTATATTACCATTATTATCTTGGGTATAGTCACAGTATGAATTTTCCCAATCAATAAAACATATAGATGACAAAGGTAAATTTATATTATCAAGACCTCCATCTCTTACGTTTTGATGAACTGGTGTATCTCCGACAAAATCACCAGTACCTGTTTTTGATAGTGACCCGCCAGAATTATAATCTACTGGAATATCTTCAGTGCATTGATCACCTTCAAATGTGTGAAATAGATTAAGCATATGACCAAGCTCATGGACTGCAGTACCAATTTCATCTGACCAGCCACAAGGAGCTCCTATATCACAACCTTCGCCAGCTCCACCAAGAGCAGGATTTGCATTAATTAACAAATTTAGCCAACCTGGTTCATGTAAACTTTCACAAAATGTAAAATTTTCAGGATTAGAATATAAATTTTGATCAACAATAAGCTCAGTACAATAGTTAAATGAAATACCTCCGCTATTAAAGGCCTTATCAATCATAGCAATATTTGTGTCAAAATTGCTATTAGCTTCATCAACTGTGGCTTGATCATTATCAGGAATTACACCCCATAATTTCAAATTTAGAGTTTGAGAAAAACTTGTTGTATTAAAAAGGAATAAAAAGGAATAAAAAGGAATAAAAAGGAACTTATTCATAATAGTATTTTAAGTGTTAGTAGGGCTGCTAACTAAATATAATAAATAATCTATAGAAATACTGTCTGTTATAAATAAAAGAGCCACACACTACCAAAGTAATGTGTGGCTCTCGTTAAATTACGATTACTAATTAATCAAATGTATTAATCAATCTTAATCATTTTTTTGGTCGCAGAGTAATCACCAGAATCTAATCTGTAGTATAGAACACCTGATGTGTTTAACTCCTGATCTGATAATTGGAAACTGTTGTAACCTTTATTAAAGTCTTTGTTAACTGTCCATACGATACGTCCGTTCACATCCATAACTGAAAGTGTAGCGTTCGCTGCTTGTGGAAGAACAAAGTCAATTGTAGTGACTGTACTGAAAGGATTTGGGTTATTCTGTAATAATGTAAAATCCTGTTCAGAATTATTACGGCCGGCAAGTATAACGGGGATGATCTCATCGCTTGCAGCACTGTATGCTTCTGCGATAGTCACTTCAGATGTGATGGCTACATTGTCGCTAAGCGTACCTGGCGTTGTAGCATCGAATACAAATGTGAATAACTCACTTTCATCATTTGTATAATCAGAATTCCAAGAGAACGTTATCGTCTCAGAATTCAACTGAGCAAAATTAGAATCATTAATATCTAATCCTGCACCTATCACGTCCACAAGTTCTAAGCCTGAAGCTTTGAATGTGAACTGAAGTCCTAATAAATCATCTACTTGATCTCCGCTTAATGTCATCTCTACTCTGTCACCTGCTTTGTATGTTACATCTTCAAATGATAACTCCATTGCATTTGCAGAACGAGAATCTATACTTTGGCTTGTAGCATTCGCTTGTACTGAACCATTGACATCACCTATCTTAACACCTACAAAGTTCTCTTGCATCATGTTATTATTTAAGTAAGGTATAAGTCTTGACTCACTTGCTGAGTATGGATTAGCCTCATCTATGATAGAACTTTCATCTACCATCTTCCAACTATTGTTCTTAGGGAACTCATCATAGACACCTAAGATTAGTTTTCTTAGTTCTATTAAATCGATAGCTGTAATTACTGCATCATCATTGATATCAGCTGCAATTAATTTATATGGGCTATCTAATTTTTTAGACCCTAAGATATGTCTCTGAATAACGACAAGGTCAAGCGTACTGACACCGTTAAGTACATCATCATTTTTGTATCCTGATAATTGATAATCCATGTCAAAAGGATTTCTCTCAAACATGAAGTAACCACTATCATCTGTCATACGCTGAGCTGGATAGTTAGGTTGTGGACTAACGAGATCTATCATTACATCCTCTACCATTTCTCCATTTTCTGTCTGTACCTGTCCTGCGATATTAGCGATAGGTCTTGCCCCTATATCATCACATGAATCTTGATTATCTACAAGAGTCAAGAATACTGTACAGAAATCTGAATTTCCTTTTTCGTCCCATACATATACCTGTGTAGATACAACTGTTCCATCAGGATTAGTAATATCATCACATGTGTATAACTTAGCTGAACATTTTCTGCTAGGTATGTAAGCTGGATCGTTCTCAGGAGCTACATTACTGAATGTAAATCTTAAATCTTCTTGTGCAGTACAGTTATCAAAAGCACCAAGATCAAAATCACAAGCCCATAATTCGACTTGTCCGTTGACCATAAGAGCAGTACTTAAGTTAATGCAGTAGGGCGTAGGGGGTTTTTGGTCTAATACCATGAAAGATGAATTACAAGATGTGTTATTACCACATCCATCAGAGACTCTCCATATGACTCTATGATTAATCATGCTTCCAGATACTCCTTCAGGCAGCGTTATTTTGACTTCTTCACCTGATGATGAAGGAGGGATATAGAATTCACTTCCTGGAGCTGTTGTGCTAGAGTAAGTGTAATCTATGACCCAGTCACTGTTTAAGTCTACCTGAACTGTCCAGAGTAATCTTGTGCTTGCACATACTCCTACATCTGTTGCAGTGTTAGTAAGCATGACAGCATTATTTTCGCAATTTTCTATTGTCGGAACTGTAATATCACCACAATTAAGAAGTGTTGGTGCATCATTGTCTATGACTTTAACCACTTGTACATCAGACCAGATTCCTGCTGAATTAACAACATTAGGATCATACGTACACCAATCTATTACTGTCCAGTAATTTAATATTTTGAAGCAAGCGCCATCAGAGAAAAAGAAAGTATCTCTATCAACACTATATGCTAACTGATCACATCTTCCTGAAGTCCAGAAAGGAGTGATATCTACTAAATCATCAGTACATCCTATGATAGTATCTGCTGGAAAGAAGACCTCTATCGGATCATTGAATAAGTTACCAGACAACGTGATCGTCTGCGTACAGAATACTGCAGGTGATCCTACAACAAACCATCTACGCTCGATCGTACCTTCGTTACAATTAGTTAAATCTCTTGTATCAGTGAAAGCAACTTCAACATCTCCGCATGAGCTTACACCAAAGGCTTCGCCTGTAAGTGTCAGGTCACCAGCATCTGCATCACAATCTATAGTTATATCACCAGGACATACGACAGTAGGTCTTGACTTATCTTCAAGTCTTACAAATGACCATACTTCACTATAGTTATCACCTTCAGAGCCGAAGACACCATCTAAGTCACCGTCATCAAAGACTCTTAACCAGACTTTAATCTGAGCATAGTCATTAATACCGTCACCGTCTTCATCTACACCAAACTCAACGAGATCTTGACAGCAGAATGTAACGAATGCACCATCATCAGTGTCTAATTCGTCATCCATCGGATGATCATCATTGTTGAATGTTGTATTACCTTCAAAGCCACATATATCAGAATCTCTTCTGATCTCAAGCTTAACAGGTCCACATCCATCAAATGATCCGTTGTCGATACTCTCTGCAAAGATCTTAGTTGTACCTGGCTCAAATTGATTCCCTGGATTAGGGATGAGTGATACAACAACGTCTTGCTTAGTGATAGCTACTGGAGGCGTTGCATCTTTTACAGTAACAACAACTCCTTCTGAAGCAACATTATCACAACAGTCAAATGCATTATAAAAGAATGTATACTGTCCTACAGGTAGCTCTTCTATGAAGTAACCTACTGCTGGATCAAAGTTAATATCAAATACATCTGATGATCCAGAACCTGTTACTACATAGCTCACATTGTTAGTACAATTATCAGCAAGCTTAACTGGCTCAGGAAATACGATTCTTGCAGAACATCCCCAAGGATCTACAGACGTCGTAAAACTATCTGCGTGTACCGTCGGTGGTGTATTATCGCTTGCCTTGATTACTTGAGAGAATCTAATTGGCGGTACAAGTGGATTACACCAATCATACACTGTCCATTCTCTGATGATCTTAGCATTACCCTCACATCCTGGTGCAGTACTACATATAGGTAGAGCTGTATCAGAAAAACTTGTAAGAGAGTTACATACGACACCGTTCAACGGAACACCATTGATACTAGGGTATGCAGCTTCTAATGCAGCTTGCGTTCTTAATGCATCATACTCTTCAGTTACTGCATCATGCATAGGATCTGTAGGATCTAAGCAAGATGGTAGCAAGCATGGTGGATAATTATCAAACACATACTGAAATACATCTTCAGGTGAAGTTCCTACACCGCAATCCAAGTCTACTTCATTAGTAGGTGGTACGATTAGACTTTCTAATGCTAACGGTGAGATTGTGTACTGACTATTGCAGCTAAACGTAGCTCCAGTAGGATCAGTGAATGTCCATCTTCTTGTTACAACTGAAGTAGAACAGTCTGCACCATTTACATTATCTACAAATGTCAATGTAAAGTCATCTGAGCTTAAGCAATTGTCACTAATAGTTGGCTCAACTACAGCTAAGTCACCTATGTCGCCAAAATCCTCACATAAAATAGGTAAAGTACAATCCTCTCCTGGAATAGGATTATTAGGATCACAAGGACAAGTAATAGTCGGTGCTAGTTTGTCCTCAACTAGTATAAATCCCCAACAACTATTGTTGATGGCAGATTCTTCTGTTATTGTTACTTTGTAAATACCTGGAGTAGTTACAGTAGTACCAGTAACGCCTTCAATGTCAATTGTGTATACAGCAGCCGGGTCAATAGTTCCTTCGAGGATCATGTCTACTGTTATGACAGCATCACAATCTCCGCTAAGAGAAACATTAACTTGGTTGTCGCAAACTAAGGCTTGAGCTTGCAGTTGTATCACAGAAAAAAATACGAGTAGAGATAGACATGCTAGTTTCTGACACAGCATACTCACCCTACCCCTGTGTTCGGTCCACATCATGGGATAAAAGTTTTGGTTAATAAAATGAGTAAAAACGTCTCTGGTTAGGAGACGCTGTTCAGAAAATTAGAATTGGGAAAATTCTATTAGTGGGAAAATCTAACGATACAAATGTAACAGTCTTTTAACATAACCAATCTTAGTGATATGGTATTTAATATATTTTTATTCTACTAATAAATTTTTTTTATAATATGTCATCAAAGATGACCGTAGCTACTGAGTTACCTACATCAGAACCTATCGCCACACCCATACCACCTAAGCGAACTGCTATATACAAACCGTCATCTACTTTGCAAATGATTGGTTTTTTTGATTGGCCGGTTGCGATAATTCCACTCCACTCACACGCAATACTATACTCGCATTCGAGCACATACTTTGACAGAAATTCTCTTAGGAAATTTTTTATTTGTGTATGACTACCAAACTCAGTCGTTTGTTCGTTATCTGCATCAAGATGTCTTGCTCCTCCTATAAGTATTCTATCAGAACCTATATTTCTAAAATATACGTAGCCTTTATTGTAGTGATACGTCTTTCTAATATTAAGACCAGGAATCTTATCTGTGACAAGAACTTGATTACGAGCAGGAACTATATCATCTGACTTATATAAGTCTTGTGTGAATGCATTGGTGCATAAGACAAGCTTTCTCGTCTTTACAATGATATTTTTATTGATGTAGACATCATACTGATTTTCTTGTTTTTCATATTTATCTACCTCCATATTAAACAGAACTTCTACACCAGCTCTTTTAAGCTGAGTTAATAATGCTTTGATCATCAACACTGGATTCAGTTGTGCTTCTAAAGTATTCACGAGACATCGGGTATATGCTTTTCTGATACTTGAGCCTTGCGATACAATGACATTCTTAATTTCTATAGCTTCCTCTATCAAGCCATTGACGTAATCTAAGTTTTCATAACAATAATCATGTTCTTCTTTAGATATAAATATTTCTTCTCCTCCGTGATGATTATATTGAATATCAAAACCCTCCATGAGTGACTTTAATCTTTGCAAGCCACTCCATCTAGCCTGGATAGTGTCTATGACTTCTTTTTCAGTTGAGGTATTGAGATCATCTAATATCTCCCCTACACTTCCAAAACATGCAAAACCTGCATTCTTGGTACTGGCTCCCGATGGCATAGCACCTCGTTCTAATACTGCAATCCGTGCCTGAGGTAATGTTCGCTTCAGTTCTAAAGCCGCCGTTAGGCCTACAATACCAGAACCTATAATTATGTAATCGTAAGTTTCATACCAGAATTCTTTTTCCCAATAACTTAAGTTCATAGCAATATTGTTAACAGAAGATATAAATTTCTACAGAGTGTAAATTACTGAAGTGATTTCATTGAATTTAGAAAGTATAAAATTTACTTTTACAGCTTATTGAAAATAAATAATAATTTGAATCTATGATACAGCGTATACAATCGATTTTTCTTTTAATAGCCGGTGGTGGATTTTTTAGCTTATTCAAATTTCCATTTGCCATGAGTAATGAGGCAGTGACTCCCATATTTGAAGATCAATTATATACTATACAAGATAACCCTATATTATTAGGCGTATGTATACTTGGAGGTATTTTATCATTAGGTGCTATTTTCTTATTTAATAATAGAATCTTGCAAAAACGTATCTCACTATTTGGAGCTTTTGTAGGACTTGTATTAGCTGGATTTGCAATATATTTAATGACATCTATTAATCAAGATGTACCTTCTAATGTAGGAATAGAGACTCAAGCCGGATTATTTATGCCAGCATTATCTGTACTGATGTTGATATTAGCAAGTGTATTTATCAATAAAGATGAGAAGTTGGTGAGGTCATCAGATCGCTTAAGATAGATTAAGAATTCTAAATTCGAGTCTTCGATATTGAGAAGTGAATCATATAATTAGAAATTACAATCAGTGTAGGAAGTTCTTTCTATACTGAATAACTTAGAAGTATAATTTTATAACTCACTGGAGTTTACTTTCTTCTTCTACGACGTAATCGTTTATTCCACTTCAGTTTGTCTTTCTCGATCTCTTCTAACCTTTCTTTGGTACTGCGTTGTTGATAGTTATCCTCTTTTTTAGTTTTCCGCTTAGGGTCTTTACCACTCAAAATATCTCTAAGCCAACCACCAAAATTTCTTCGGGTAGTTAATATTTCTTCACGTCTCTGATAATTAGCATACGCTAGATCATCTAAGCTATCAGGACAATCAAACTCTAATTCTGATGGCAGCTGTCTTGGCAGTTTATTCTTAGCATAAGCATACTCGAACAAGCCACCTACCATCGGCAGAGCTGTACGGCCACCAGATCCTGTACCCAGATTTCTAAAGTGCATACGTCGATCCTCTGTTCCTACCCAAGCACCTATCACAAGATCATCAGTATATCCTATAAACCATCCATCGGATTGATTCTGTGTGGTACCTGTCTTACCTCTGATGACAGAAGGTATTCTATAGTTAGCATATAATCGACTACCTGTTCCATAACGTACGACATTCTCAAGCATGGCGTTTATCTCATCTACATGGATAGTATCAGCTATCATCTTAAGCGCTGAAGAGTCCACTGGAGCTTGTTCGTATAATATAACTCCATTCTTATCTTCTATTCTTTTGATCGTTCTGATAGGCATATGCATACCTCGGTTAGCCATCGTACTATATGCTGACACCATATCATACAATGATACATCTGACGTCCCTAATACGATAGATGGTACTGCACTTAATTCACTGGCTATACCCATACGTTGAGCCATATCGACAACCTTCTCTATGCCTGCATCAAACAATACTTGTACAGATACTGTATTAACGCTTTGGGTTAAGGCGCCTCTCATTGACATATATCCGCCGTATTCTTCATCTGCATTGTGAGGGGTCCAATCTTGATATGAAGTATAGTTTCTGAGTTCATTTTTGTAGAAATCGCAAGGACTCTTACCTTTCTGTAATGCCGTCAGATAGACTATGGGTTTGAATAAAGACCCTACCTGCCTCGGACTTGTAACGTTATCATATTGGAATGATCCATAATCATTGCCGCCGACCCAAGCTTTTACCTCGCCACTCTGAGGCTGCACCGCAAGTAGTCCTGTATGAAGTAAGCTGAGATAATTTTTAATCGAATCTATTTTTGTTATTTCTTTTTTAGTGAGGCCATCTTGCCAAGTCCATATTTGTCTCTCGGCGATATTTGAAAACTGTTCAATAACTTCTTTATTAGTCCACCCTTGATTTCTGAGATTTTTATAATATGGATCTGCTAATAATTTCTCATCTATTAATTTATTATTCTTTCCGTACATATTACCTCCCTTCCAGCTATCCATAAATATCTTCTGAAGGGCTGTCATATGTTTTTTCATAATCGTCTCTGCAGCAACTTGAAGATCGTAGTCCACCGTGGTATATATCTTGATACCATCATAGGATAACTTCAGGTTTTTTATATCCTCAACAGACGAGGTGTCTTGCCACTGTCTTATCTCTTTAGTGAGATGTTGCTTGTAATACTTAGCGAATTCTTCTTCTTGAGATAGTGGGGTATAATCTAACTCCACTGCATTACTCAATAATCCTACCGTATCAGTTGGTATCAGAAAGTTATACTTCACCATCTGTGACAATACGACATTTCTTCTTTTCTGTGCTCTATCGGGATAGTTACGTGGACTGTAATAAGAGGTCGCCTTCAGCATGCCCACAAGTGTCGCTGCTTCAGATAAGCTGAGATCATATGGATTCTTATTGAAAAATCGCTTAGCTGCGACACTTAATCCAAAAGCTCTCTCTCCAAAAGAAACGGTATTAGAATACATCAGTAGAATCTCATCTTTAGTATAGACATCTTCTATTCTGTGAGCAATAGACATCTCCCTGAATTTATTAATGAGAGTGCTGAATAAAGTATATCTCTTACGTGGAAAAAGATTCTTAGCCAGCTGCTGAGTGATCGTGCTGCCACCGCCGCTTCTATTATTCTGTAAGAGTACTGACTTAAAGAATACTCTAAAGAGACTCCGGTAGTCTACTCCATTATGAGTATAGAAGCGTGCATCTTCTGTTGCGATCAATGCATTTTTATAATTATCATTTAGATCATCAATTGTCAGCTGAGATCTATTCTCTACGTAATAACGTCCAATAAGCTCACCTGCATCGGCGTAGATTTCTGAGGCTAAAGGATTCTTGATATTACGCAAATCTTCAGCCTCTGGGATAGGACCAAAAGCGCCAAATCCTGCCAATAACCTTAATGAAATAATAGAGATTATTGAAATAATAAATATACAGGAGAGTATCACAGCTATTTTCTTATAAATAGTCCATCGCTTGAATGTCTCTCGTAATAAATTAAATTTTTCTTTGATAACTGACTCTTCTTGATCCATGAGAATGAACGACCAAGATATCCTTAATGGTACATTTATACTATTTATTTATAACAGTGTTAATAAAATAAAAAGGCCACCCTTAATTAAAAGGATGGCCTATCAAATTAGCGCAAACTATTTGTTAATTCTTAATAAATCTTTGCGTTACTATATTATCAGAAATTTTGATACTGATCATATACATACCTGGTATCAGTTCCGAAACATCTACTCTATTCGAATTGAGACCTTTTAAGAAGTCTTGCTTGTATTGATTAATTACTTTTCCTTGAGCATCAGTAATCGTTGTGGTAAGCGACTCTTGATTTTCCAGCTCAAATTCTAAAACTATGTTATCAGTGGCTGGATTAGGGAACACTCTCATAGAAATATTACCTCTGTCGTCAGACTCTCTCTGCGGTAGATCAGCATCTGATTGCGTTCCTATAACTATATCATCGCCGTCCTCAAGTTCTCCACAATTAAAATCATCTATCACTGTCAAATTCAGACAATTTGCAAAGCAAGCGTTAGGTACCTGAAACATATTACCTAAACTATCCTGAACACATAGAGGATTTAGTTCTTCATCAAGACAATCTAAACACTCTAATTCTGGTAAGTCACAATCCACAACATCATCTACAGTGTAACCAGCACACTCAGCAAAACACATGTTAGGGAAAGGGCAAATCTCACCAGTAGTTACGTCCGTTAAGATACATACAAACTCATCTGTATCTGAATACTCACAATCACAATCTGAATCTAAATCCCAATCAGAATCCCAGTCCCAATCATTATCCCAGTCATATCCTGTCGTATCACATTCTACAACTACATAATTCTCATACCCCCAGCAATCTGCAAAACACTCACTCGGTGCCCACGCTTGATAAGTGAACATCTCTCCTCCATACGATTCTGATATCTCTATACAAATACCTGCTCCCTCATATGCCGACTCGTCACAATCACAATCTGAATCAGAATCCCAATCAGAATCCCAGTCCCAATCATTATCCCAGTCATATCCTGTCGTATC
>CAZBXL010000042.1:0-10834 GCA_964495785.1 uncultured Saprospiraceae bacterium
GGATCAAAAAATTCAATAAAGAAGATTATCCAGAGCTTAAGTCCAGTAATATTAGAGCACTCAAATCCGATAGCCGTGGTAACCTATGGATAGGTACCAGGTATTCTGGGTTGACAAGATATAATCAGAATACGGGTGAATGGTACAGCTACAGTCATAACGATAATGATCCCTTGAGCTTAGTAGATGATCAAGTGCTTTCAATTACAGAAGATGGGGATGGCAATATATGGATAGGCACTGATAATGGGTTGAGTATTTATAGTCATGAAACTGATAACTTTCAGAATTATAGAGTCGATACTTCAGATCCTCATGCTTTTCAAAGCAAGGCCATGTTAGATGTATATGTTGATGACAAGAATAGGGTATGGATAGGTACTTGGGGATCGGGATTATACTTGGCTTTATATAATGAAAACAGAGACTTAAGTCAACTTCAATTCAGGCAGATAATCCCGATTGAAAACCAAGAAGAGACTTACAATGTATGGACTGTAAGTCAAGACGATGATGGTAGGTATTGGGTAGGTACTTTTGGAGGAGGTCTATTTAATATGAGACTACCTGATGGCGTAACTGACGATAAGAGACAACAGGAATGGAAGCCAAAGTTTCTAAGTTTTTATCATGATATCAACAGTAATGCGCTAGAAGGAGTCAATATTACCAAAGTCATCATGGATGATAATAAAGATCTGTGGATCAGCACCACGGCGGGGCTGAATCATATCACTGCAGACAATCTTGAAAAATTATTGGACTTAAGTAATAAGGAAAATTACGCTTCATACATTTCTAAAATAATGTACGATCCTAAAGATCCTAACTCTATTCCGTATGGAACAATCTACTCTCTATTCGAAGATAAACAGGGCTTAATATGGATTAGTACAATAGGAGGATTAGGTAAGTATAATCCAAGTGTGAGCCAATTTATAAATTATATAATTGATCCGTCCTTTGATAATACATTATACAGCCAAAATATTTTCATTAACGAAAACAAACAATCTTGGATTACAGGTTACGGTGAGGGCCTTCAGATTTATGATCATAAAAAGAGAGAGATAATATCATACGAAGAGCATGTCGGTCGAAAATTTGATCATGGAATTGTTCTTTCTCTTTTAAATAAGAAAGACAAATTATACATCACCACAAATAAGAAACTTGTTATACATGATCTTAATGATAATAGTGAAATTGTAAAAGTCTTTGATGATGAAATAAGAAAAATCTTAGATGACTTTTTGTTGTTTTCTGTTTATGTAGATTCTAAGGATAGGCTTTATTTATGCACTATTAATGGTTTTGTGCTCTATGATATAACTAATGGAGAATACAATTATATGAACAGTGATGCATCAGATCCAAGCGCTTTAGTAGATAACTCTGTGACGGGTGTACTGCAAGATTCAGAAGGGGATATTTGGATTTCTACATTTAATGGATTGTCTAAGGTAGACGAGATAGATGGTTTAAATTATAAATTTCAAACCTTCAAACACAGTTCTAAAGATCCTGAACATTCACTTCCGAGTAACCAAATAGGATGCATGCATGAAGTGAATAAGAAAATATATTTCGGTCTCTCATCAGGAATAGGCAGTTATGATTTAGCTGCTGAAAAATTTGAAAGAGTCACTGGGCAAGGAGAGAACTACCATGTCCAAAGTATAACAAATGTAGGTGAGAATAATTTATGGGCAGGTACAATGGATGGGATAGTTTCTGTTGATTTAGAAAGTGGTAACGTAAAATTATTTAATCAGAATGATGGCTTATCTAAGAACAAATTTGTTCCCTCAGGTGTGACTGTTGATAATGAGAACCACATCTACTTTTCTACCATTAATAGCATAATTGAGATTGATCCTAATCTTATTTTAAAAAACGAAGACAAGCCACCAGTATATGTGACAGATATTAAAGTTCTTAGCTCAGATGGAGAGAGAACTTATTCTGGTTACGAACTTGATGAATTAGAATTGAAACGATCAGATTACTATGTCTCTTTCAATTTTGCTGCGATTAACTATATACATAATCAGAAGAATAAATATGCTTACAGATTAGAGGGTTTTGAAAGCAAATGGAATTATCCAGATAATGGAGTAACAACAGCAACATATACAAATCTTGATCCAGGTAAATATACTCTACACGTGAAAGCCTCTAATAATGATGGAGTCTGGAATGAAGAAGGATTAAAACTCCCGATAATTAGAAAGGCAGCGATAATAGAAACAAATCTTTTTAAAATTCTATGTCTATTAGCAGCTTTACTTTTAGTCTTCATTAGTTTTAAACTCTACACTCATAATGTCAGAAGAAGAAATTTAGAAATGGAGACTCTCGTAAAGGAGAGAACGGAAGAATTAGCAGAAAAAAATAATCAGGTAGAAGAATTACTCTCGAAAATAAAAATACGTAACATCGAGTTAGAAAGAATAGTCGACTTAAGAACTAAAAATCTTAGAGAAGCTAATATTGACTTGAAAAGATCTAATGGAGACTTAGAGCAGTTTGCCCATGTTGCTTCACATGATCTACAAGAACCTCTGCGTACTATTGGTACATTTACAAGTCTTTTGAATAGGAAGTATAAAGATTCTCAAGATGCTTCTACTAAAGAATACATCGAATTTATCGTAAGCGGTGTCCAGAGAATGTCCAATCTTATTCAAAGCATACTCACATATTCTAAAGTCGGTAAAGAACTCAATGTAGAACTTGTTGATACTAAGAAGTTAGTACAGGCCAAACTGACTGGATTATCAAAACGCATAGAAGATAATAATGCTAAAATCACAGTTGGCGATTTACCTCAAGTCAGATGTGACGGTGCACAGATAGGTATGGTCTTCTATAACCTCATCAATAACGGATTAAAGTTCAACAAAAAAGATGTGGCCATTATTGAAGTAAACTATTTACCTGATGACAGTGAGTACTTTAAGTTTGCAGTGAAGGATAACGGCATTGGTATAGAAAAGGAATATCAAGAAAAAATATTCGAATTATTTAATAGACTCCATCTGAAGTCTGAGTATGAAGGCACAGGTATAGGTCTGACTCTATGCGAACGTATTATAGCTAAACATGGTGGAACAATATGGTTAGAGTCGGAGAAAGATAAAGGCACAACGTTCTACTTTACCATCAAAAAGAATTTGGAATCCTAATCTCGCTGTCTTCTATGCAGTAATAAGTCTCTATAGGTTAGCATATCATGACGATGATCTATCAATTAGTATTAATTTCGTCTCTATAATAACAGATAGATAATATTCTCAATTTGCAAATAGCTGTCAATACAAGACTCTTACTCGCTCACAGAATGGAGGGCGTCGCTAGGTATATCTATGAGACATCTAAAGAAATGGTATTGTCGCATCCCGAAGTTCGATTTCATTTCTTATTTGATAGACCCTATGATGAGCAATTTATCTTTGCAGATAATGTAATTCCTCATGTTATTGGGTGGCCTTCTCGGCATCCTCTGCTTTGGTATTTGTGGTTTGAGAGGTCATTGCCAAAATTCTTGAGAAACAATAATATCGACGTATTTTATTCAGGTGATATGTATATGAGCCTGCAAGCGGATATACCCACGCTGATGGTAAGTCATGACCTCAATTACTTACATTATCCAGAAGGATTAAGGTGGAGTCATCTCAAGTTTTATCAAAAATACATGCCGCTGTATCATAAAGCTGCTGATCATTTGATTACCGTATCAGAGGCAACTAAGAAGGATGTCATCGAGAAGTATAATGTCAAAGAAGATAATATAACAGTGGCCTATAATTCTGTGCCTTCAGGATTTGAGATGATGACTAAAGAAGAGATAGCTGATGTAAGGATGAAGTTTACTAAAGGGTGTCCATATTTGGTTTACGTAGGATCTTTACACCCACGGAAAAATGTAGAAAGATTACTCTTAGCTTATGATAGATATAAATCAGCAGATGATAATGCAGATAATATTCAGTTAGTCATCTATGGTCGAAAGGCATGGAAAACGGACGCTATTTTTTCTATCTATAATCAAATGAAATATAAAGAAGATGTTGTCTTTTTATCTAACGAGGATACAACAGTCCATAAGATCACTGGTGCAGCTATAGCGATGTGTTATATCTCATTATTCGAAGGATTTGGGATACCGATATTAGAAGCTTACAAGTGTGGCGTCCCTGTGATAACTTCTAACGTATCCTCTATGCCCGAAGTCGCAGGTGAAGGAGCACTTATTGTCGATCCTAAGAATATAGCAAGTATAGCAGAAGGGATGAGTACGATAGTTAATGATGAGTCCTTAAGAAGAGATTTAATTCAAAAAGGACAAAAGCAACTTGAATTATTTTCTTGGAAAAAATCAGCAGATACGATTTTCGAAAAATTGCAAAAGATAGCTCGATAATTTATACCGTACTCTGATCTTTCATATCAGGAATAGCATATATATCTTTTTTCTTTGATCCACCATTACTACTACCTTTCATCAAAAGCATACCTATAATTCCTACAACCATTAAGACAGCGGATATAGTCTGAGACATAGACCAATCTAATCCAAAAACATTGTAGCGAGGGTTTACTCTGATTTGCTCGACAAAGAATCTTGATAGTCCAGTAAAAAAGACATACAAGAAAAATAATTTTCCAGGCGTTGTCCATTTTTTTCTGAGTGACCATAATATGAAAAACAATAATACAGATACAGCTATCTCGTATATGGGAGTAGGGTAGACTGGAGGTGATAACTCCTGACAGTATCGACCGACACAGTCAGCTATCTTTTTGCCTTCCATAGCGACATTACGGGGATACTCATATGCCCATGCCCAATCTGGTAAGAAGAACCAGTCTGGTTTTGGGTTAGTATTGGCGATACCCCAGTCACCATCTCCTGAGAATTGGCATCCCATACGACCTACACCGTATCCCAGCATCAGCGCTGGAGCGGCTACATCAGCCATATGTTTGATAGGTATTCCTGACTTTTTAGCGTAGAGAGCTACACATATCCCAGCGAGAATAAGACCACCGTATATAGTCAGACCGCTACCAGAAAATAATTGACCTATTGGATCAGCAATAAAAGTACTCCAGTTTTCCATTATAGAAAGTAGGCGTGATCCTAAGACTCCCGTAAGAGCCGCCACCATGATGATGTTAGTCGTCTTGTCACTGGCTTTAGATACCATGATGGTACCTTTAGCTGGTTGAGGTTTATTTTTAATGTCAAAAAAGTAATAGATACCTATTAGCGTTCCCAGAAGAATACCCGTCACCCAATTTCCCTGAGAAGAGAAAATGGCTCCTGCAGGATCAGCTTTAAAAGCTTCAAAGTTTTGGTAGATAAAAGGGATCTTAAATCCAAAACCAAAAGCCATCAAAGCATTTATGATTGCATCGGTAAACGGATTCTGATTAGACTTAACTTCTATAGGCTCAAGTATACCCTCAGATTCTTTTCTTTGAAGTTCTCTCTTGACCAAATAATGAGCAGTCATAAAAGTAAATACTAAAAAAAGACCAAACGTCTTAAATATAGAACTCCAGTTATCTACTTCTGTGCCAAGTAGATCATGAAAGAAATAGGATAAATCTGGATACATGTGCTGTTTTGTTAGACTACAAAGGTAGCATTACCTTTTTATATAATGAATCAGAGAATATTAGAATGTTATAGGCCAGTCATGGTACCACTCATTTAGATGAATATGACTTTAATAAATTTCAGACAATTCAGTTGTCACACTATCCCTTATGAATATTCGATTATAGAGAAGTACAAAAAAAGAGAAAGCGATATGATTAAATTAAATAGATGTTATTCTACTGTACTTATGAGTCGTACCTCTACTTTAGAGACTTTGTTACCTCTTTCGTAGGTTACGTTGACGATGTCATTAGGTTGATATTTTTCTAATGTTTCTATTAGATTAATATTGGAAGTAATCACATTATCATCTATTGCTTTAATAATATCGCCAGCCAGATATTGTCCATTATTGGCCCGAGATATGCCTTCTAGTCCTGCCATATATGCTGGGCCATTCTTAAGGACTTTACTTATCATAGCACCATCCGCTTTGACATAGTTTTCGTTCATTAATTCTACACCGAGTACTGGTCTATTCACACGACCATAGGCTATGAGATCTGGTATGATCATCTTAACGACATCTACAGGTATGGAGAATCCTATACCAGAATATGCTCCTGATGGTGAGTAGATCGCAGTATTAACTCCTATTAATTTTCCAGATGAATTAAGAAGTGGACCACCAGAGTTGCCTGGGTTAATAGCAGCATCAGTTTGTATGACATCATATATTTTTCGACCGTTGATAGCTGTAATCTCTCTACCTAATGCACTAATAATTCCTGTCGTGAGTGTCTGATCAAATCCAAATGGATTTCCTATAGCATAGACCGATTGACCAACTCTAAGATTGGAGGACTTACTTGAAGATAGAGGTCTGATTTTATCATCAGGAGCAGAGATCTTAAGTACTGCAAGATCTTTATCTGGTGCCAGTCCTACAATATCAGCTGTGTAGGAGGTTTGATCTGATAACATGACCGTAAACTTATTACCCCCTTCTAGTACATGATAATTGGTTACAATATGTCCTTCATCATCCCACATAAATCCTGTCCCTGAGCCCTTAGGAATCTCAGTAACATCCATGGAGTAATAAGACTTTCGTGTCGTTGATGTTGTTATAAATACAACTGAAGGTGCTGCCTTTTCAAATAAACTTATGACAGCTAACTCATCCGAATTAAGATCGGCATCTGCGTCACTTTCTTGCTTAGTTAGTAGCGACTTCTCACTATTATGACTTCTTACATCTCGAGGTGGATTCTCGTTATGATCGTTGTTAGAGATATTATACATCTCAGGGACAAATTCTTTCTCGACAGCTGGAGATATCACTTTCAGGCCGATGTAGATTCCTAAGCAGAGCAATAATGCACTTATTATTATAGATGAAAATTTCATAAACACTATATTTATTTACATTACTTAATGCGATCGAAGGCTTTAAAATTATTCAAAATCCAATTTTCCATCAAAATTTGCGACGATTACATCATCAGAATAGACTAACGACTATAATGATTTGTTTGTTTTAATATTTTTATATGCTACGAGAAGGATGTATTTTAAGAATATATTAGTTAATAATTGAATATAAATTGCACAGACTCGTTATCAAAAGTCCTTATTTTACAGGGTTTTAAGGAATTTATCACACGTTTCATAGTAATAGTCCCATTTATATATTATAAAAATAAATATATAACAAAGCTCATTTTTTGTCTTTGTTTTAGCATAGTTTCCCCTTTATATTTGAAGTATATTCGGAACAAGATCACTGTTAGCTAATAATGATTAGCGAAAAAAAAAGATAAGAATCGAGGAAAAGCCTAAATTTTTATCCAAAAGAGATTGAGTTTATTTTTTTTGAGTTGGTTTTCCAAAAAAAATTAAACAGTGTTCTTAGTTCACTAAGGATATGTTCATGGGATTATAATTTGCAGATGGTCGCTGGGGAGCGACCATTTTTTTTTGCCCCTACTCCACTTATTGCATTCTTTTATTTTACTATCTTACGTTTCCTTAGTCTACTATTCCAAAAAGCATGCAAAGACGCGAATTTATAAAGGCAACAGCTATAGCACCCGTATTAACATCGACATCGGGTATATCTGCCAATTTAGATTTTGCATCTAACATTTCAATCGATCACCGCTATAAGCATTCAGTATGTAGATGGTGTTACAGCGATATCCCATTAGAACAGATATGTGATCAAGCTCTTGATATAGGGATATCTTCTATAGAATTACTTAATCATCAAGAATGGGATACCGTTCTCAATAGAGGACTTTCATGTGCTGTGTCCAATGGCATTAATATTACAATTGCTGATGGTTTTAATGATCCGTCATTACATCCTCAATTTTTACAAGATTATAAATATCTAATACCAAGAGCTGCGGATAAGGGGATTCCCAATGTGATTTGTTTTTCTGGTAATAAGAGAGCACTCAGCAGTGAGCAAGGATTAGAAAATTGTGCAATCGGATTGGGACCTATTGTAAAGATTGCAGAAAAGTATAATATCACTATCGTAATGGAGTTGCTCAATAGTAAAGTTGACCATATTGATTATCAATGCGATCATACAGACTGGGGAGTCGCTTTAGTAGAGAAGATAGGATCATCTAACTTTAAACTATTGTATGATATATATCATATGCAGATTATGGAAGGAGATATTATATCTACGATCCAAAAGAATAAAGATTATATCGCTCATTTTCATACAGGTGGAGTACCTGGTCGTAATGAAATAGATGAGACACAAGAGTTAAATTATAAAGCCATCGTTCAAGCGATTAGTTCTATTGATTATAATGGTTACATAGCACAAGAATTCATTCCTACCTGGGATGATCCATTCAAGGCATTGGCTAAGGCCATTGATATTTGTACAACCTAAAATAAAACATTACATAAATAATAAATTATGAATTTTAATTCTAATGGAAAAGATGAGGTAACTTATGATGCGATAGTTGTTGGCACAGGAATAAGTGGAGGATGGGCAGCTAAGGAACTTGCGGAGAAGGGTCTTAAAGTGCTAGTAATAGATAGAGGCAGAGATGTAAAACACGGAGATTATCCTACAGCCAATCTTGATCCATGGGAAGTGCCGAGAGCTGGAAAAATGACTGAAGAGGAACTCAAGGATTACCAGATTCAGAATAGAACGGGCTATACCATGAGTGAATATTATAAGCATTGGTGGGTTAAGGATACAGATCAGCCGTATGAGGAGAAGCAACCATTTACATGGATTAGAGGATATCATGTAGGGGGTAGATCATTGTTGTGGGGACGGCAGACCTACAGATGGTCAGATATGGATTTTGAAGCTAATGCCAAAGAAGGAATTGCTGTAGATTGGCCGATCCGCTATAAAGACATAGCACCATGGTATGATTATGTAGAGACATTTGCAGGTATCAGCGGTCGAGTAGAAAACCTACCTCAACTACCTGATAGTAAATTTCTACCTCCCATGGAGTATAACTGTATGGAACAACATGTGTCAGATCGGATTAGGTCGATATATAATGACAGAATCATGACCATAGGTCGTGTAGCCCACTTGACAGAACCACTTAACGGTAGAGGCATGTGTCAGTCACGTAATAGGTGTATGCGTGGGTGTCCTTATGGGGCATACTTCAGTTCTAATGCAGCGACATTGCCAAAAGCAGAAGCCTCAGGTAATATGACTTTATTAACTAATGCCATCGTTACGGAAGTGGTATATGATGATAAGACTCAGAAGGCCACAGGTGTGAGAGTAAAAGACACTAATTCCTTAGAGACAGCAGAGTATTTCTCCAAGATAGTATTCCTCAATGCATCTTGTATAGGCTCTACTTCCATTCTTATGCAATCAAAGTCAGATCGATTTCCTGACGGTATGGGTAATGATAGCGGAGAGCTAGGTCATAATATGATGGATCATCATTTTCGTGTAGGTGCAGGAGGCTATTCTGATGAGTGGCAAGATAAGTATTATAAAGGTCGACGCCCTAACGGTATCTATGTACCCCGATTTAGAAATATCAATAAGAGCACTAAAATGAAAGACTTCGTAAGAGGTTATGGATATCAAGGTGGTGGTAGTAGAGAAGGCTGGTCTAAGATGGTGCCTGCAGAAGCGATGGCTTATGGAGAAGACTTCAAGAATTCTTTAAGTCAGCCAGGTAGATGGGGTATGTTTTTTCTTGGCTTTGGAGAAGTGCTACCATACCATGATAATAAGATATCATTAAATGAAGCAGTTGTCGATAAGTGGGGCATGCCGACTTTAATTATGGATGCTGATATCAAAGAAAATGAGAAAGCCATGCGTAAAGATATGCTCGAGCAATCAATGGAGATGTGTGATAAGATCGGATTAAAAGATATCTATGAATATAACAAGCCATTCCAAATGGGATTAGGAATACATGAAATGGGAACAGCAAGAATGGGGAGAGACCCTAAAACGTCTGTACTCAATAAGTGGAATCAAATACATGCTGTAAAAAATGTATTTGTCACAGACGGAGCATGTATGACCTCTGCAGCTTGTGTCAATCCTTCATTGACATACATGGCTCTCACTGCAAGAGCAGCAGACTATGCTGTAAAAGCACTTAATAACAATGAAATTTAAGAATAAGGATAACTGATAATTATGGAAATTCAAGATAAAGAAAAGATGATGATGAATAGAAGAGAAGCACTCAGAACATCATCTTTAATATTAGGATATGCGCTGACAGCTAGTGCTGCAACAGCAGTCCTCAATGGATGTAAGGCAGATACTGCGGTAGACTGGACACCTAAGCATCTTTCTAAAGAACAACATGCACTTATATCTGAAGTTACGGAGATGATCATCCCTGAGACTGATGTTGCTGGAGCTAAAACGACGCAAGTAGATCGATTCATAGATGCCATGTTTGATGCCTATCCAGTAGAGGAAAGAAATATGTTCTTACAAGGCTTAACTCTATTCGATACAAAATCACAGGAGCTTAATGGTAAGACATTTGTCGATAGCGATGAAGCAGGGAGAAAGAAAGTATTGGATTCAATGGTAGCTGAGATGAAAAAATCAAATGATAAGCCTCACATATTCAGAATGGTGAGAGAGCTTACAGTATTGGGTTATTGTACTTCAGAATATGGAGCTACAGAATTTTTGACTTATGATCCTGTACCTGGTCCATTCCAAGG
>CAZBXL010000042.1:10934-34924 GCA_964495785.1 uncultured Saprospiraceae bacterium
AGAGCGGCAGGTGTCAAGCAACTTATCATTATGATAGATGATGAAGGAGCATTAGCTACTCCTGATAAAAGTGAATTATCTAAGTCTATTGAGAATCATAAAAAATGGATAAGTGCCGCTGCGACATTAGGGTGTCATTCTATACGAGTTAATTGTTTTGGTAAAGGTACATCGGAAGACGTTGCAGCAGCAGGGGTAGAAGGCTTGTCGAGACTTTCAGAGATCGCAGCCAGACAGAATGTAAATGTCATTGTAGAAAATCATGGTGGCTATTCTTCTAATGGACAATGGTTATCCTCTGTGATCAGTAAGGTCAATATGAAAAATTGTGGAACACTTCCCGATTTTGGAAATTTCTGTATAGAAAGAGAGGGCGGAGAAATGTGGGGGACACCCTGTATAAAAGAGTATGACAAGTATAAGGGCGTCAAAGAAATGTTACCCTATGCTAAAGCCATCAGTGCTAAATCCTATGATTTTGACGCAGAGGGAAATGAAACCACAATCGACTACAAAAGGATGTTGTCCTTGGTCAAGCTTTCTGGTTATAAGGGATACGTCGGTGTAGAATATGAAGGAGATGGATTATCTGAAGAAGAGGGTATCATCAAAACTAGAAACCTCTTACTTTCTGTAGCTAAAGAAATTTAATCTAATTAAGATAACACACTCCTGATCACATCAAGAGATTTCAGATCTTTGAACCCTTCGATGTGTAATTTATAATATTCTAATAATCTATTGAGTAGAATATTTCTTTCTTCCTTGTCAATGCTTATGGCATCTTTATGAGTAATCACTTTGTGCAGAATAGCACTTTGATCTTCATTCATTATATGAGAATGCCTTATATCATTGTCGATATATTCTCCATGCATAAGGTCAAAGTATTTATTTTCTTCGCTTAGATTATCATTAATTCCGAATCCTAAATAATCTGCCAATTGTATAGAAAAGTAAATAGGTATAAATGTGAGATTAACAGATTTGTCATCAAGCGCAATCAACCATTTTTTTAAAAAATTATATAAAGCTTCATTTGCCTCTTTTTCCTTGATAGCATTACGGGCAAGGTCTATTATGAACATGGCTATAGAAGATCGGATAACATCATAATTTAGATTTTGATAGATGTAGCACATAGAAGCTTCTTTAATTCGAGAAAGCTTGTCTTCTGATTTGTAAGCCACGTAATTTATAATATTGATGGGATTATAGACATTAGACATTTTAGACTTTTGCTTACGTACGCCACTGACGATGTAAGAGTGTATACCTATGTCTCGCGAATAGATATCCAAAATGATACTTGTCTCTGAGTATTTGAGACTCTTGAATACGATGCCCTCTGATTTAAATGTTTTACTCAGGATTTTCTTTTTATATTTAAAAGTCCCACCCCTCTATGGGATCTTGTTTGTATTTTTTTTTAGTCTGCATTCTTTCTTTTTGCCTCTCCCATATCAATCTTGCAAATGTGAGATGGACGGGTTCGAGACTTACTTGAAGTGCTGCTTTTATTTTCTTCTCTAATACATCTAATCTATACATGTAACTCATCAGTAAGTCAGGGTCAGCTTTAAGTAATTGTTCTACTCTTACCGATATGATATCTATCATTTCTTCATCCGATAATTCTGATGGAATATTGATGTCTAAGTCATGCGAGATGGTCTGAGATATTTCTTTATTATACAATTGATTAAGGTGACTAACTGAAGAAATAAGGTGATGATACCATGAATATAAGGTCTATAGATCAAACATTTATTTGATATATAGAGAGATTTGCTCAATTTAGTTTTTCTATTATTATTTTCGTCATTACAAGTAGAATTATACAAATGGATACAGAAAAAATAGCATTGTACGCGGATAAATTTATCGATTGGGCAGTCGTCATGGTACCAAAAATTATTTTGGCAGTTGTTGTTATCTACATAGGTTTATTTATAGTCAAAAAACTAAGCAAGGTTGTGGCTCATGCTCTAGATAGAGCACATTTAGAAATAGAACTTAAAGAGTTTTTGGTCTCTTTAATCACAACGGTATTAAAAGTTGCAGTTTTACTCATAGCGGCAAGCGTGGTAGGTATAGAGCTGACGGCATTATTTGCGTTATTAGCTGCAGCAGGATTTGCGGTAGGTATGGCACTCCAAGGATTCTTGGGTAATTTTGCTGCAGGTCTGACCATTCTATTTTTAAAACCATATCGAATGAATGATTGGGTACAGGTATCAGATAGTTTCGGTAGAGTAAAGAATATTCAATTATTCAATACGACATTGATTACTCCCAATGATAAGACACTCATTATACCTAATGGGCAAGTAACTGATAATATCATAACTAACTTCTCTACACAAGGTAATATCAGACTTGAACTTAATATTTCAATGCCCTATGAAGAGAGCTTTCCTAGAGTCAAAGAAATAATAAACAGTGCAGTATCGCGAAGTGAGTATGTGATTAAAGAAACAGAAACGCTTGTAGGAATTGAAACATATGATTCTCATAATATAGTTCTGACCGTGAGACCGTATATAAATCCTGATGATTATTGGGCGGCAACATTTGAGATTAATGGCCTTATCAAGAAAGCTTTCAGTGAGAACAATGTCAAAGCTGCTTACTCAGAAGGGGTAGAATTAGGTCCTATTGGAGCTTAATAAATGCTAATTATACCTTAGCAACTCTTCTACGATGTGACGATCGTCTTTTAATCTTGGCATCTTGTTTTGATTACCATATTTACCTCTATCTCTTTGGTACCTTTCAAAAGTTCCTGAAGCAAGTGCAGTAATATGCAATGGGCTCATGACTAAGTCATAAGATCTTTTTGCATCATAATCTGAATTTATTTGGCGTAGAGCATTGTCTAATTCAGATTGGAAAAGACTTAAGTTGTCAGGAGTTTTTAGAAATTCAATATACCATTCATGTCTTCCTTTTGTCCCGAGCTTAGCTGGAGCTATGGTGTAGTTGAGTACAGTAAGTCCGTAGGTATCACATAAGCTACTGAGTGCTTTATCTGTGTTGCCTACATAGAGTTCTTCTCCATAGACATTAATCGATTCTTGCACTCTGCCCGTATGCTTTATTTTATATGGATTGATACTTACAAATTGTATAATGTCTCCCATCCTATAGCGATACAAGCCTGATATTGTTGATATGACAAGTTCATATTCATGGTGTAGTAAAACTTCAGATAGACCTATCGTTTCTGGCTCGTCTTTATCGATTTCTGATTTTGGTATAAATTCATAATAGATGCCATGATCGCAGAGTAGTAACATACCATCAGCATTTTTATTATTCTGTAAAGCAAAGTAACCTTCTGATGCATTGTATACTTCTCTAAAGCTGACTTTAGAATCAGGTATCAATTTTTTAAATTCATTTTTATAAGGTGAGAATCCAACTCCACCATGGAGATAAGACCTTAAGTCTGGCCACACTTGACAGATGTTTTCAGCTCCTGTGATATTGAGTATTTCTTTGAGTAGCACTAATGTCCATGTAGGTATACCTGCAAGCAATGTTACCTTCTCTTTGATTGTTTCTTGAGCAGTACGTTTTATTTTTTCGTCCCAGTCTGACAGCAGAGCTGTCTCAAATGATGGAGTGTAAAATCCTCGTCCGATCTTAGGAAAATGATGCAGTATGATTGCAGATATATCTCCTGATATTTTATTATGATTTAATTTTTCGAGACTACCACCCATAATAAGATTCTTATTGGCAAAGAGCTTGGCATCTGAATCTTCATGGTATATATGACTCGCTGCGTCCCAAGCACATTTTAGATGGCCTTGTCTGAGATACTCTTTTGTGACAGGGATATATTTACTGCGTGCATTGGTGGTGCCTGATGATTTAGCATACCAATCTACTTTACCTCTGATGAGGATATCAGAAGCATCATCCATCATCTTTTGAATGTATGGATACATAGCCTCATAGTCATGCAATGGGCAAGCTTTCGTATAGGCTTCTGCGTTCTTGACTTCTCTGAAATTGTACTTTAAACCGAATTCTGTACTCTTATTTGACGTAAGAATTTTGTCTAATAATCTCAGTTGATAATCAACCGGGTCACTCATGACAGCAAAAATCTTTTGTTGCCGCCTTCGGAAGTATTGGTAGAGTATCTTATCGGTTAACTGAAACAAGGAATAATCGAGTTTGAAAATTTAAAATTAATCTAAGAAACTAATATCCGTATATAATCCGTTATATGAATATCAGTTATAATCGAATTTCTATTGGTCCTAAGCCAGCATCATTTATTTAGAAATTCAAACTATTCCACAATTACATGTTGTTTTAACAATAAACTACTGATTTATAGTATTTTATTCATTACGATTAATTATAATTTGTATAATTCTTCGTTAACTTTGTTGATTACAAAATAAGAAGCGATTATAATGGCTAAGCAGACCAAAAAGAAAGCCCCAAAGAAAAAAACAGGCAAAGCAGAGTCAGGTGAGAATTCTGGCTCTCGCTTAATGATGCTTTTAGGCGCATCCATTAAGTGGTTGTGGCTACTGTTTATTGTCGGACTTATTTTTTCGGCAGCAATATTTGTCATGATCTCCAAGACTAAAATGCCCGATACCGAGGAGTTAGAAAATCCAAAGTATGAGCAGGCTACTATCATATATGCTTCAAATAATACAGAGATGGGTAGATACTATTCTGAAAATAGAGACCTACTTACTTTTGAAGAGTTTAATCCTTTTATAGTTAATGCCCTGATAGCAACTGAAGATGAACGCTTCTATAATCACAGTGGCATAGATGCGAGAGGGACCACAAGAGCAGTGGTATTTTTAGGTGGTAAAGGTGGAGCAAGTACCATCACTCAGCAATTAGCTAAACTATTCTTTACCAATAAATCGAGATCATTTGTCAAGAGGGTATGGCAGAAACTGCAGGAGTGGGTGATTGCCGTACAGTTTGAAAAGCGTTATACCAAGAAAGAGATCATAAGCATGTATCTTAATAAGTCAGAGTTCAAGTATAACTCTTTCGGTATAGGTGCTGCTGCCAGAACTTATTTTGGAAAAGATCAATCTCAATTATCTGTAGAAGAAGCAGCTGTACTTATAGGTCTACTCAAGGGGCCAAGTTTCTATGATCCTATCAGACATCCTGAGAGAGCTATGAAAAGACGAAATATAGTTATGGGTCAGATGGTTAAAAACAATTTTTTATCTGATAATGATTATAGAAGTCTAAAAGTAAAACCTATAGATCTGTCCTCATTTAAGCAAGAGGCTCATTACGATGGTATGGCGCCATACTTCAGAACGACATTGACATCTGAACTTAAGAATATACTCTCGCAACCCCGTTACAGTAAGCCTGATGGGACGAGTTATAATATATGGGAAGATGGTCTTAAGGTGTACACCACAATTGATAGAAAGATACAGAAACATGCTGAAGAGGTGGCATTCAGGCATATGGCAAAAATCCAAAAGAAGTATGATAAAGTATGGTCAGATAAAGATCCTTGGACTTACACTGAAGAAAAAAATAAAGAAAAAGCTGAGAGACAAATAAATCAGAGAAAGGATGTTTTACTTTCTCATAGAAGAGCCTCAGATAGATATATCAAAATGCGAGACAGATATATGTCCGACATTTTTTCTAAAGTCTTATCCAAATATCCTAATGTAAGATTGGATAATATAGATATAAGCAGAATGCTGAGAGAAGATAAAGAACCGGGGTACTTAAAGAAAGTAGTAAGAGAGGGCTGGGGGACGAGTGATCAGGTTAAGGAATACAGAAAAGTAATGACTGATCCATTATGGAATGAATTGAGGACACAAAGAAATAAATTAATAAAGGCGGCAAATAAAGTATTTAGTACTCCTGTAAAAATGAAAGTCTTTGACTACACGAATTCAGGAGAAAGAGAAGTTACTATGACGCCAATGGATTCGATTAAGTATCATCAAGAACATATGCAAATAGGTTCTGTAGCCATAGATCCAAGAACTGGGTATGTCAAGGCATGGGTAGGTGGTGTCAATAAAAAGTACTATAAAGTCGATCACGTAAAAACAAACCGTCAAGTTGGATCTACATTTAAGACATTGTTATATGCTACAGTAATCGCTCAACAAGGCTTATCACCATGTCAAAAAGTCAAAGATATAAGACATGGTATCCCAGCCAATGATCCTAATTTTAAGTTACAGAAAGCTTGGTATCCCGATAATGCGGATGGCAAGTATAGTAATGAAGAACTAACTTTAATGGATGCATTACGTAAGTCTAAGAATTCTATCTCCGCTTGGTTGATTGCTCAATTAGGCAATGTAGAATTAATTAGAAATCTGGCTGCTGATCTTGGTATATCTAAGGACAAAGTGCCACCTTATCCGTCTATCGTTTTGGGTACGCCAGAATTGACAGTTCTTGAATTAACAGGTGCCTACGCTACTTTCGCTAATGATGGTGTCTATAATGAACCTACATTTATCACAAGAATAGAAGATAAAAACGGTAAGCTCGTGTACTCTCCTATATCTGATGAGCGTAGAGTTATGGATGAGACATATAATTATGCAGTGGTTAGACTATTAGAAAATGCAGCAAGTGGACAGAAAAATGCACTAAAATCTCAGTTTGGTGGTAAGACAGGTACAACTAATGACTTCGTAGATGGCTGGTTTGTGGGGATTTCTCCTGAGTTGGTTATAGGTACTTGGGTAGGAGGAGAGAATACATGGATAAGATTCCTTACCAGATTTAATGGTTACGGAGGACAAATGGCAAGACCTTATTATCTTAACCTAATGAAAGACTTAGAAGATGATCCAAGTATACAACTTAATAAAGGCGCAGCATTCAAAATTCCTGATGGCGAACTTCTGGAGATGGACTGCGATGTCTATAATCAACCACTACCATCGAAGGTAGAAGCCGATAAGGCTAAGTTGGAAAAAGTGTTATCTCAGCCAGGATTTGAAGACGAGTTTGAGGGTAATTAGTATCTAATGTTTATCCTCGATCTCTAAACCATAATTGATTCCTTTTTCTATAGCGGGTATACCTTTTGCCATCCAGACAGGTATAGGCTTATCCATTAGATAATGATCAAAGAATTGCTCTAACCTAATATTGAAATCTATTCGGTTGGCTCTTTTGACTGGCCAGTGTGGTTCGTTGTTATAGTTAAGAAGCCAGGCAGGTTTGTTTAATCTTCTGAGAGCTACAAAAAATTCTATTCCTTGATACCAAGGTACGGCACCGTCTTTATCATTATGTAGTATTAGGACAGGTGTGTTAATCTTGTCAACATTAAATATGGGAGAATTATCAAGATATCGTTTAGGATTTTCCCATAAGGTCGTTCCCAGTCTACTCTGAGTCCGTTCATACTGGAACATTCTGCTCATACCAGATCCCCAGCGAATACCGCCATATGCACTGACCATATTAACGACAGGAGCACCTGCTTCGGCACATCTAAACATATCAGTCTTAGTAATGATGTGAGCTATCTGATATCCACCCCAACTATGGCCCTGTAATCCTATTTTACTTTCGTCGACAAATCCTCTTTCGATCATAGCATTAACTCCATCTACCACAGCATCTAATGCATTTTTTCCAGGTTCTCCTTCAGTATAGTCCACATCTGGGTTGAATATTATATAGCCTTTATTAGCCCAATATGTATAGTTAATTGTAGATCTATGAGGATATGGTGCTCTATGATTGTAAAGTCGATTAGAACTTTTCTCATAGAAGTTGACCATCATAGGATATATCTTACTTGGGTCAAATCCTTCCGGTGTAACAAGCAAGCCCTTTTTTTCTTTTCCGTCTTTAGAATTCCACTTTACCAGCTGTATATCACCCCACAGATATTCAGATTGTTGGGGGTTTATATCAGTAATGACTTTTTGATTTTTAAACGAACTATCTGTCAAAATCAGATTCGGGAATAGTTGAAAATTTTCTTTCGTGAAAAGTAGTTTATCGCTCTTTTCTGCTTTTGTAATCCTTGTAGTATAATTATATGGTCCTGACTCTATAGGACTAAGTTTCTTTGTTTCTAAGTTGATATATGCGTAGCCAGATTCTTTTGTTATGGTGTTAAATGACTTTAAGAGCAGAGTTGTGTCTGATGGATAATGTGTAATTTCTCTGTCTACTTTAATAAGTCGATATTGAGTTTTTGTATCTCTACCAGAGGTTAATTTTGTAGGTGATCTTTTACCATTAGGATTGGTTATCCATAAGTCATATTGATCATAGAGGAGTACATGTTTATCCTTACCTACCCACTCAATAGGGCCACTTCGGTTAGGGAATGTAGGTCTATCGTCTTCTTCATTATAGAAGCCACCCTTTGTAAGTATATTTAGTTTTCTATTTTTAATATCATAACTCACCCATGTCGTGTCTTCACTTGAGTACCATGTGATGTATTTGCCATGAGGAGATAGTGATGGACGACCATTAATCTTAGTTGCTATTTTCTGTTTTGACTTTTTAGATATGTTGTCGAGATATAAATCTTTATATGCATAGCCTTTCCAAGAGATATCTTTCTGATAGGGTCTTTCGTTATAGCTAATGATATAATCAGAACTGTTTTTTGGATCTATATTTAATTCTGGATTAGTAGTGTCATTAAGTTGATAATGACTTCGTTTTTTTATGTCATATATGACTTTATACGTTCTTTCTTTTTCTCTTTTCGCTCTTACATTCTGCATAGTGTAGAGTAGGGGATCTTCATAATGCCACACTTCGACCACAGCTTTATCATCTTCTACAACAGAGGTATCTTCTGTCATTGGTATCGGAGCTATGTTATAATAAAGCCGCTTTCCATTTTCACTAAATGTAAGATTGCTGTGAGTACTTATTTGCCAATTTTCATTTATAAATGGAAGATGATCATCGGCTACACGCTTAGCTAATTTTTGTCCTTCTGTCCAGTGAAATAATTCGTAATGTCTTGGTTTAGTTTTGGTCGTATCCTTGTCAATTAGGAATGCAACTTGATTTCCATCATCATTTATACTTAAATCGAAATACTTTCCTTTTTGTGTACATAGCTCTTGTTTCTTTTTTAATTCAAAGTCATAGATAGTTATGACATCTACATTGGCGCTGTCGATTCCTGTAGAATGTAATAACAGTCGATTTGATTTCTCCGACCATTTATAATCTTTGACGTAGTCAAATTTGTAAAATGTATCTAATTTAAAATCATAAACCAATAATGGGCGGCCGTTATTAGAGTTATGACCTTTAGATAAGGTGCTATCTTTTTTTACAGTTTGTCCTTTTAGGCTGAGAGCAATAAGGCTACCTGATTTTTTAGGCATAGCATAATTTTCTACCTCTGCTATTTTATCAACTACGGACTCATTCAGTGAGACGATAGTAATGGTGTCTTGAGGTAATTTGTCTTTCTTAACTTTTTTCAGTTTAAGAGATTGCAGACTATCATTTGCTAAACTTGTTTTGAAGGCTATAAATCTGTTATCGTAATCAAATTGAGGCGAGTGAGATCTTTTATACCTGATTTCATTACCTGATAGAGTATTATATAATACCAGTGTTTTGTCACCTTTTCCTGGAGCTATTGTATAAGAAACCCATTCTCCATTACTTGAGATGCGGACCTGTTCCATGCGATTCCATATATCGTAGATCTCTGGACTCATTAGCTTTTCTTGTGCCGTAAGAGAAATAGAAGAGATAATTAAGAAGAATGTTATTATTAATTTATCCATTATATGAGTTCTTATATTTTTTAAAAATAATAATTGATATCTATCTATAAGAGAGATAAGGTGCTTATGTTATAATGGATATGAATATCAATCACATCATATTATGCTATATTTACATTCGTATTACTGTTGATTATTAATAATTAAGTCGTGACTGCAAAGCGTTTTTTAGTGCATATTTTTTTAATGATAGCCTTGGTGGCTATTATACTGTTTATTGTTTTTCAGTGGCTTAAGTCGTATACGAATCATGGTCAGGAAATAGAACTGCCATCATACATAGGTCAACTCTATGCAGATGCAAAAGAGGATGCATCAGAAATGAGTTTTGAATTAATAGTTAATGACTCTATTCACAAGGTAGGGAAGAGAGGAGGTGAGATTATAAGTCAAAACCCGAATCAAGGGGCTTTAGTAAAAGAGAATAGAAAGATATATGTCGACATCACGAAATACACAGCAGACACCTATTCTCTTGAAGACGATATTCCGACTATGTATGGCCAGGAATATGATAGAACAGTCGCTAAGCTTTCCAATCTTCAGATAAGTTCAAGTATAAAATCTGAGAAAGCAGATAAGGGAGAACCTAATCATATACTTGAAGTGTGGTATGATGGTGAACTTATATTGGGAAAGAATGGTCCTAAGCCAGGTGTGAAAATAAAGAAAGGCGCAGAATTAAAATTCGTTGTAAGTAAGAGGGAAGGTGCAGAGATTCCTATTCCTAACTGGACTTGTAAGAGGTTAGGCATGGTGCTTACTCTGGCGAGGTTTGATAGACTTTTAATTGGGGAGATAGAAACTAAAGGACTAGTGACCAATCGAGATTCAGCATATGTCGTGAGACAATTCCCTTCTCCTGATCCTTTGAGCACCATAGCTACTGGACAAAAGATAGATATTATAATACAACAAAATAAGCCTGAAGATTGCCCAGAAGGTTAGTCTTCAAAAAAAATTTAACATTTTAGGAGAAGCATAGCGTTACTTATCATTGTTAACGAAGTCTTAATGGTGTAAATAGCGAAAGCTCTTATTTTAAACGAATTAACAATTAACTAATCAAATAATATTTATAATGGATCAAGTATCAGACCTAAAAGTAGCATTAGAAAATGCTTTAGGAACAACTTTTAACTCAGTAGCAGGATTTTTACCTAAATTATTCGCTGCATTAGTCATATGGATAATCGGTGGTTTTGTTGCCAAAGCAATCAGATGGGCAGCAGAAAAAATTCTAAAGACTATTAAATTTAATGATATCGCTGATAAAATTGGATTGACTGAGAAATTAAAAGCTGGAGGAGTAAAGTCATCAGCAGCTGGACTAATGGCTAAGTTAGTTTACTGGATGATTATGCTTACAGTATATATGTTAGCATTTAATGCATTAGGATTAGAGGTCGTATCTGACTTACTTACAAGCGTTGTACAATTCATACCTAAGATCATAGTAGCTTGTATATTACTTATCGTTGGTATGTTCTTAGCAGACTTTGTTAAGGACTTAGTTAAAGCAACTCTTAAGACAGGTAGCTTTGATAACCCTAATTTAGTAGCTAACATAGCATACTACGCAGTAATGTTCGTTGCAGCAAGTATGGCAATCAATACAGTAGGTATCGGTGGAGATATCATCAATACTATAGTAACTGCAGTATTTGGTGCCTTAAGCTTAGGATTAGCAATAGCATTTGGCCTTGGAGGTAGAGATGCAGCAGCAAGAACTATTAATAAAGTATCTAAAATGGATTAGTCCATATATAGATAAAATTATAATATAATGAATGGGTTACCTTTGGGTAGCCCATTTTTGTTTTTTGTATAATAAACATTGGATTATTGCAATAAAATCTACTACTTTTGCAATCCGAATAAAAAAGATCTTTAAAATGCAGGCGCTTAGGCAATTTTCTATTCCAATAAAAGGATTAGATATAAAGTTGCATCATTTCACATTTAAGGTTGATGATAGTTTCTTTGACAACTTTGAGTATTCTCCATATAAGAAAGGAGATCTCATAGCTAAACTTGAGTTAGAAAAAAAGTATGATAATTATTTATTAGACTTTAATATTCAGGGTAGTGTCAGAACTACATGTGACAGATGCATAGCTGAAATAAATTTTCCTGTTGATTTTTCGTTTGAGATTATCATAAAGTTTGATGAATTAGAACGAGAAGAGGATGATGTTATTTACATTCATCCCGAGACAAATGAAATCAATGTAGCTAAGTACATATATGATAATCTCATCATTTCGATGCCTATCATAAAAGTAATTGACTGTGATGAACTCAGCCCTAAGCCATGTGATGAAGATGTTTTAAAGCATTTGACTATTAAAAAAGAGAATAACTCAGCGCCAAATCCATTAGGAGAAGCACTGAAAGGCATTAATATAAAAACTAAGTAAGAAGCTATGGCACATCCAAAGAGTAGAATATCCAAGCAAAGAAAAAGAAAAAGAAGAACGCATAAGAAAGCGACTATTCCTCCTATAGCTGTATGTAGTAAGACTGGAGAAGCGCATATATACCATAGAGCTTACTGGCACGATGGTGAGATGTTCTATAAAGGAAAATTACTCATAGCAGCTGACGTAGAAGAAGATTAGTCTACCTCAGACTAAAAGCTAAAAATATAACTGCCCTTTATAATTGATTTTATAAAGGGCTATTTTTTTATATCCAAATTAATAAAAAATGAAAAAAATAATAAATACGACCAATGCTCCAGCTCCCGTAGGCCCATATAACCAGTCAGTAATGGTAGGTAACATCCTATTCGTCTCAGGGCAAATTGCCATTGATCCATCTTCTGGTGATTTAGTTCAAGGATCAATAGAAGAAGAAGCAACTCAGGTAATGAAAAACTTGAAAGCTGTCCTCAATGAGGCAGGTTTGGATTTCAATAATGTTGCAAAAGCATCTGTCTTTGTAAAGGATATGAATGACTATGCCAAGATTAACAGCGTGTATGCTCAATATTTTGACGAAGCAACAGCACCTGCGAGAGAGCTTGTAGAAGTTGCTAATCTTCCAAAATTTGTCAATGTTGAGATATCAGTAATTGCTTCCAAATAACACAAGTGTTTATGTCAGATAAGAAAAGAGTTCTCTCCTGTATTCAGCCGACTGGTGATATGCATTTTGGAAATTATTTTGGAGCCGTCCAAAACTGGGTCAAACTCCAAGATCAGTATGAGTGTGTCTACGGTGTTGTAGATTATCATGCGATGACTATGCCTTATAATCCTAAGAAGTTAGTTCAGGATACCTGGGAGTTGATATATAATCTGTTAGCAGTAGGAATAAAAGAAGAGAATCTATTTATACAATCATTGGTCCCAGAGCATACTGAGCTTTGCTGGATATTTAACAATTTTGCTTCATTTGGTAGAGTAGAGAATATGACTCAGTTTAAAGATAAGAGTCTACAGAGTAGTGAAGGGAAAAGTGGATTTATCTCCGTTGGCCTCTATGACTATCCAGTGCTTCAGGCTGCAGATATATTAATATACAAAGCGGACTATGTACCGGTTGGTGAAGATCAAAAACAGCATCTTGAATTAACCAGAGAGATCGCCAATAGATTTAATAATCAAGTAGGAAAGGAATATTTTGTTCTTCCTGAGACTTTATTTTCAGAGACACCTAAAATAAAGTCTACTGCAGATCCTAAGCGTAAGATGAGTAAGAGTGCTGGGGAGAAGCATAACATAAGTGTGTTCTCTGATGATGCTCGGATAATGAAACAGATCAAGTCTGCTGTAACAGACGCTGGGGACGCAGATCCTAATGTGATGAGTGACGGTGTTAAAAACTTGTTTGAATTACTTAAGGCTACCGGTAGTACACAAGTGTATGATCAGTTATTATCAGATTATAAAAATCAAAATCTTAAATACGCAGATTTAAAACAAGGTGTGGGAGAAGCACTCGTCAGTATGAGCTCACAGTTTAGAGAGAATAAAGAACGAATTACTCAAGATAAGCGAGAAGTCAAATATAGGATCAAGCAATCAAGTAATAATATTAGAAAAATTGCACAAGAGACATTAAGGGAAGTAAAAGACTTAGCTGGATTACTTAACGTGAAATATTAGTTATGAAAATCATCTGTATAGGTAGAAATTATGCGAAGCATGCTAGCGAGATGGGCAGTTCCGTACCCTCTGCCCCTATGATATTCATGAAGCCAGCTTCTGCACTCAATTATACGGGTCAGATGCCTTATCCTTCGTTTACTTCAGAGTTACATTATGAACTTGAAGTGGTGATCGAAATAAGTAAGACAGTCACTAATATATCTGAAGCGGAAGCCAATCAAAGTTATGATAGAATAGGTTTAGGCATTGACTTTACAGCAAGAGATATCCAAGCTCAATGCAAGTCTAAAGGCCATCCTTGGGAAGTGGCTAAGGCTTTTGATAAATCAGCACCTATAAGTGACTTATTCTCTAAAGCTGATTATGATTTATCAAATATGACATTTCAACTCCATCACAATGACGACATAGTTCAAGATGGCAATACAAAGGATATGATATTTAAGTTTGATCACCTTATATCCTATGCTTCTCGATTTTTTACTTTAGAAGCAGGAGACCTTATTTATACAGGTACTCCAGAGGGTGTCGGTCCAGTTAAAAAAGGAGATCAGCTCACGGCCTATTTAGAGGGTCAAAAACTACTCGAAGTTTCAATAATTTAAGACATTTGCAACAATTAAAATTTACTAATAAAAAAACATACTTCTCATGGCATACTTATTTACATCAGAATCAGTTTCTGAAGGACATCCAGATAAAGTTTCTGATCAGATATCAGATGCTCTCGTAGATCATTTTTTAGCTTTTGATAAAGATTCTAAGATTGCTTGTGAGACACTTGTGACTACAGGCCAAGTTGTATTAGCAGGAGAAGTAAAGACGAAGACTTACTTAGATGTTCAGAATATTGCACGGGAAGTCATCAGAAAAATAGGTTATACAAAGTCTGAATATATGTTTGACGCAGACTCATGTGGTATTCTTTCTGCCATACATGAGCAGTCACCTGACATTAATCAAGGTGTAGATAAAAAGAAAAAAGAAGATCAAGGAGCAGGAGATCAAGGGATGATGTTCGGCTATGCTACAGCTGAGACAGATAACTACATGCCTTTGGCATTGGATCTATCGCATAAGATTCTAATAGAATTAGCTGCAATAAGAAAAGAAGGCAAAAAGATGAAGTATCTCAGACCTGATAGTAAATCGCAGGTGACGATCAAGTATTCTGATGATCATAAGCCTATCGCCATAGACTCTATTGTTGTTAGTACACAACATGATGATTTTGCGCCTGAAAAAAAGATGCTTGCTCAGATCAAAAAAGATGTCCAAACTATCGTTATCCCACGAGTAATGAAAAAGGTAAAAGCCTCTATAAAAAAGCTTTTTAAAGGAAAAATTAAGTATCACGTTAACCCAACTGGTAAGTTTGTAATAGGTGGTCCTCACGGGGATACTGGTCTGACAGGCAGAAAGATTATTGTAGACACATATGGTGGCAAAGGAGCTCACGGAGGTGGTGCATTCTCTGGTAAAGATCCCTCTAAGGTAGATAGATCGGCAGCATATGCTACAAGACATATAGCTAAGAACTTAGTCGCTGCTGGACTATGTAGTGAGGTACTCGTACAAGTATCTTATGCCATTGGCGTAGCTAAACCAACTAATATATATGTCAATACATATGGAACGACTAATATTGATATGTCTGATTCTGATATCGCAGATGTAGTTTATGATATTTTTGATATGACTCCTTATGCTATAGAAAAGAGACTTAAGTTAAGATCACCTATCTATTCTGAGACTGCAGCTTACGGGCACATGGGTAGAAAATCAGAAAAGAAAAAGTTAACTTTTGTAGATGGATCTGGTAAGAAAAAGATGCTTTCTGTAGAGACATTTACGTGGGAGAAATTGGACTATGTTACTAAGGTCAAGAAAGCTTTCGGACTGAAATAATCTTTTATCACAAGCTCTAATCATTTTAGTTTTATTGTTGCTTTGAACATATAAAGTTTATCTACATTTATAGTAAAGTTTAGATTAACTTTATCATATACTCACAAGTAATCAATATCATGAGATCTAACCAATTTCAAGAAAGGCACATAGGCCCTAACTCAAATGAAATCAGAGATATGCTCAATGTTATCGGTAACGATAATATCGAAGACCTCATTTCTAATACAATACCTTCTTCTATAAGACTTAAAGAAGAGTTAGATCTACCGAAGGCTTTAAGCGAACATGAATACTTCAGAGCATTAAAGAAAATAGCTCAAAAAAATAAAGTATACAGATCGTATATAGGTCAAGGGTACTATGGTACACTCACACCTTCCGTAATTCTCAGAAATATATTTGAGAATCCAGGTTGGTACACTCAGTATACACCATACCAAGCGGAGATAGCTCAAGGTCGTCTTGAGGCTCTACTGAACTTTCAGACAATGGTATGTGATCTTACAGGAATGCCATTAGCTAATGCATCATTATTAGACGAAGGTACGGCTGCTGCAGAAGCTATGATAATGGCTTATAATCTTAAGAACAAAAGAAAGGTAGAAAGAAAAAAAATCTTTGTAGATCAAAATGTGTTTGACCAGACAGTAGATGTTGTCTTGGGTCGGGCCATACCTTTAGATATAGAAGTTGTAGTTGGTGATTGGAATGAGGCTAATTTGGATGAGAATTACTTTGCAGCATTAATACAATATCCAGATGCTGTGGGTCAAGTCCAAGATTACAAAACATTCACCTCTAAGCTCAAGGATAATGATCAGATGGTCATTGTTGCGGCTGATATTATGAGTCTCACAATGCTCAAGCCACCTGGAAAATGGGGAGCTGATATTGTTGTGGGAACAACACAGAGATTTGGCGTACCTATGGGTTTTGGCGGTCCACATGCGGCATACTTTGCTACATCAGAAAAATACAAAAGACAGATTCCAGGTCGTATAATCGGAGTGTCTAAGGACAGGTTAGGGGATATGGCTCTGAGGATGGCACTGCAGACAAGAGAGCAACATATCAAGAGAGAAAAAGCTACTTCTAATATATGTACAGCACAAGCTCTATTAGCAATTATGGCATCGATGTATGCTTGCTATCATGGTCCTAATGGTATCAGAAACATAGGATCAACAATCTATGGCATCACTAAGGATCTCCACATCAAGTTGAAAGGAAGAGGTTATCAAATTGTCAATAATACATTTTTTGATACATTGACTATTGATCTAAATGATGAAGAGAAAGAAGAGATTGTAAAAAGAGCTATCGCAAAAGAGATTAATTATCATATAGTTGGTAATACATTAAGTATTAGCATAGACGAGACTGTAACTCAAGAAGATATTGATGACATCATATATACATTTGATGGCAATCAAGATCAAGGCTATAGCAATGGTATCAATTATGGTATTCCAGATACTTTGACTCGAGAAGTTGATTACTTACAGCATCCCGTATTCTCTTCATATCATACTGAGACGACGATGATGAGATATATTAAGTCCTTAGAGAATAAAGACTTATCGTTAGTCCACTCTATGATACCTCTGGGAAGTTGTACAATGAAACTCAACGCTGCTACAGAATTGATGCCTGTCTCATGGCCTGAATTTTCAGCATTACATCCATTTGCACCTTCAGATCAGACGCAAGGATATCAGCAGATATTTGATGAGTTATCGAGATACTTATCTGTTATCACAGGATTTGCAGGATGTACGCTACAACCTAACTCTGGGGCACAAGGTGAGTATGCTGGCCTAATGATGATAAGAGCATATCATGAAGCCAATAATGATACACATAGAGATATTGTTCTCATCCCTTCTTCTGCTCATGGGACTAATCCTGCAAGCGCAGTCATGGCAGGTATGAAAGTTGTCATCACAGCTTGTAATGATGACGGTAATATTTCTCTCGAAGATCTCAAAGAAAAAATAGAAACTCATAAGGATAATCTTGCTGGTATCATGATTACATATCCATCTACGCATGGCGTATTCGAAGAAGATGTGATAGAGATTTGTGACCGTATACATGATGCTGGAGGATTAGTTTATATGGATGGCGCTAATATGAATGCACAAGTAGGACTCACATCTCCAGGAGCTATACATGCTGATTGTTGTCACCTGAATCTCCATAAGACATTTAGTATTCCACACGGAGGTGGTGGTCCAGGAATGGGACCTGTCTGTGTCAATGAGAAACTATTGCCGTTCTTACCAGGACATCCTTATGCTGATAATAAGTCTACAGCACTCAAGCCAATATCTGCTGCAGAGTGGGGTAGTGCAAGCATATTATTGATTTCATACGCCTACATCAGATTACTAGGTCAGATAGGAGTACGACGATCTACTGAGCTCGCAATTCTTAATGCGAACTATATCAAAGCTTGCCTCAAGGATGATTATGAAGTTCTATATACTAATAACAAGGGTTACTGTGCTCACGAGTTGATCATAGACTTACGTATGTATAAGGAGCACGGCATAACAGCTGAAGATATCGCTAAGCGTCTGATCGATTATGGATTTCATGCACCGACATTAAGTTTTCCAGTTGCGGGTACTATTATGATAGAACCCACTGAGAGTGAAGACAAAGCAGAACTGGACAGATTCGTAGATGCCATGAAAGGTATCAAGAAAGAAATAGATCAAGTCATCAATGGTAAGGTAGACGCTGAGGATAACGTCCTCCATAATGCACCACATCCTATACATGAGATCACAGCAGATGAGTGGCATCATTCATACAGTAGAAGTCAAGCGGCTTATCCTGTAGAGTCACTACGTAGCAAATTTAAATTCTGGCCTACGATAGCTAGAGTAGATAATGCTTATGGTGATAGAAATCTTGTATGTACTTGTCCGCCTATAGAGTCTTATGAAATGAGTGCAGAGGAGGTGAGTTAGAATTATTTTTCTTCTTTAAAATCTGAGTTCTCAAATGCATTGGTAATCTTGTAGTAGATGAGGTCGTAGCCATCCCGAGATTTGCTAAATCGTCGTTCTACTTTGAATAAGCCATTTTGATCCTGAATAACTTCTACGACAATACCATTAAGATGTGTATATGATCTTGAAAATTCTCCATCCTGTGTATCGAATGGTTTATGCATAAGCCATTCATCTTTTTGCCATAAGGTAGAATCAGATTTTTCTTGAAGGGGAAAAATGATATGATTCATTTGATAATCGATATTACTATGGAAGCGATCATAAAACCCTAAGAAATCTTGCGGGATCTCCTCTTTGAATAATGATGCTTCAGGCGGATCCACTTGTGAGGTATCTGACTTACAAGCTTGAAAAACTATAAATAGGATGAGAAAAATAAATCTAAACTTCATTATTGAGAATTGAGTAGACAAGGTAATAATCATCAATCTTATCTGTATATATATCGTAATCTTGATGGATATTATTTTTATTAAGCCATCCTTTTATTTCTAATTGAGGATTGTGAATTTGAAATGGATAAAGGTGTAGATGCTCTTTAAATTTAATCTCTTTTTTGCCATAAGCTTTATACATGCATTCTTTAGCACCCCAAAATATATGAAAGCTGCTGTCCAAATTATCTACATCAAGTCGATCATATTCTTCTGGAGAAATGAATTTATGCTGGATTCTTGAAATTTTATCTTCCTGCTTTTGTATATCTATGCCTACGAGTGATGGGGATTTAATTAGTGCTACTCGGTTTTTTGAATGACTCAGCGATATGTGATAATCAGAACCTTCAATGCTTGGTTTACCATATGTATCTTTTATTATGCATCTGCGATGACTGTGGTTATCTATTAGCTTACACAAATATCTACTTGTGAGCCATTCTGTTTTTCTGAATGGACGCAGCGAGTTATATTTAAGATGTTCTTCTTCTGTAAGGTTAAGCTCAGATAAGAAAAATGAATCTTCTTCAGTCGTTTCCCATACCATTACACGGGTGTCTTTTAAGTTGCAATGATCGTAGATTAATGGCATGAAATAAAAGTAGATAATTGATAGTGGAAATAAAAAAGCTGCTGCATTATTAATGCAACAGCTTTATTTATTTTCAAAAAGTAACTAATTCAATTACTTCTTAAGAGCGTCTCTAATTTCAGCTAATAATTCTTGATCAGCAGTCGGAGCTGGATCTGGAGCTGCACCCATGAACTTAATTTTAGATTTTGCAATCATAAATAATACAAAACCTACAATAATTAAGTTAATGATTGAATTAATCCATGCACCATATCTTATTGCATTTTCTGCTTTAGTAACTGTACCATCAGCAGCAACTTCAGCTGGTGATAAAACATGTTTCATATCAGCAAAGTCAACTCCACCTGCAAATTGACCAACAACTGGCATAATGATGTCATTAACAAATCCATTAACAACTAAGCCTACTGCTCCTGCAAGTATAACTGCGATAGCAAAATCAATTACATTTCCCGTAAGGATAAACTCTTTAAATTCTTTAAACATTTTTTTGAAATTTAGTTAGATATTAAGCGAAATTAAAAATTAAATTTTATATATATATTATTCTTTAATATTTAACTATCTTATTATTCAATATTGTTTCTATCTTATCTCATAATGAGGCACATATGGCCATATACCTCGGAAACGGCCATAGGTTATATATCTGAATGCGTAATAGTGTGGTTTTTTATTTACACTCAGAATAATATGTATTAGAATTGTACTATGTATACTAAATCTCAACATATATCATTTTTTGAGTTATCTAAATCGGTACTTAAAGATGAGAATTATAACATCGACTATGATCAGCTGGTCGAGCTACTACATTATCATGAGTGGAAATATTACGTAGATAACAGTCCAGTTATATCTGATACTGATTATGATATCTTATATAAGAAGTTAGAAGCTATTGAAGCATCTGATCCTGAGATCAAACGATCTGATTCTCCCACTCAGCGAGTCTCAAGCGATATTACAAAAGATACTGTTCTTGTTAATCATTATACGCCTATGTTATCGCTGGATAATTCTTATAACTATGAAGACTTGTTAGAATTTGATAAGCAGATACATAAACTATGTCAGATAGATCCTGCAAAAAAAATACAGTATTATGTAGAGCCAAAATTAGATGGAGGCAGTATAGCACTGGTATATGAAAATGATCTACTTGTAAGAGCCGCTACTCGTGGTAATGGAGTCGCTGGAGAAAATATCACAGCTAATGCCAAGACACTTCCCTCAGTGCCATTGTCAGCACGTTTTTCTGATTATGGAATAACACGTATAGAGTTGAGAGGTGAGGCTGTAATTAACAAATCGATTTTTGAGAAAAAAAATAAAGAAAGAGAAGAGAAAGGTCTTGAGATATTTGCTAATCCTCGAAATGCAGCCACCGGAGGATTACGTATGAAGGATGCCAATGAGTCTCGTAAGCGAGGTCTTGAAGTTTTTATATTTCAAGTCGCATCTGCAACTGATGCTGAGGGACAGAATATGATGGATGCACTAAAGGGGCATAGCCAAGCCATTGATGTTCTTAAAAAATTAGGATTTAATATTCCTAAAAATGAATATAGCGTAGCAGAAGATATTCAAGAAGTATTTCTGCATACTCAGAACTGGGAGAAATATAGAGAAGCATATGATTACGAAATAGATGGAGCTGTGATTAAAGTCAATGACTTCTCCTTACAAAATAAAGCTGGCTCTACTCAACATCATCCAAGGTGGGCTATAGCTTATAAGTTTAAGGCAAAACAAGCCACGACTACTTTAAACGACGTCGAATATCAGATAGGTAAAACTGGAGCCATTACACCCGTTGCAAAAGTAGAACCTGTTCATCTTGCTGGTGTAACTGTGTCGTCCATTTCATTACACAATGAAGAATTTATCAAGCAAAAAGATCTCAGAATAGGTGATAAAGTTATCATTGAAAGAGCTGGAGATGTAATACCTTATATCGTAAAATCTATAGACGAATTACGAACTGGAAAAGAAACAACTATAACGTTTCCTTCGCAATGTCCTTTTTGTGATTCGGAATTACAAAAGTCGGAAGATCAAGCGGCATGGCGATGTGAGAATCCACACTGCAAAGAACAGAATCTGCAGCGTATTATTTATCATGTATCTAAAGCAGCTATGGATATCGATGGCTTTGGAAAATCCTATGTAGAGAAGTTTAGTGATTTGGGTTGGTTATCAGATATTTCTGATGTTTATAATTTGGATTATGATAAGATTAGCCAGCTTGAAGGATTCGGTCAGAAGTCAGCGGATAATCTTAAGAAAGCTATAGATAAGGCAAAAAAGAATCCTTTGCATAGATTACTTAATAGTCTGAGTATTCACCACCTGGGTAAAAAAGTAAGTAAGCTCATTGCTCAAAATATTTCATCAGCCTTGGACCTTAAAGACTGGACCATAGAACAATTTGTAGACATCAAGGATGTAGGACCTGTTGTGGCAGAGAATGTTATTGAATGGTATTCTATTCCAGAAAATATAGAATTACTTGAGAGGATGTCCTCCTACGGTGTGAATATATTACAAACCGAAGCTGATAAGCCACGTTCTATAAAAGAAGGTGCAGCTTTGTTAGGTAAGACAATATTATTTACGGGTTCATTAAAGGAGATGACGCGTAAGCAAGCACAAGCTATGGCAGAAGAAAATGGTGCTAAAAATATCTCAGCAGTGAGTTCTAATTTGGACATATTGGTTGTAGGAGAGAAGGCTGGATCTAAGTTAAAAAAAGCGGAGGCATTAGGCACCGTGCAGATATTGACAGAATTGGAGTATCTTGAGCTTGTTAAGAGTTAGTATCAACCATCATTCAGAGTTGATTGTCACTCTGACAAATAAAAATAAAATATGACATTTGAAGAATTAGGTTTTGGAGAGGTAATTTTAGAGGCATTAGGATACATGGGTTTTGAGAATGCAACTCCGATACAAGAGCAGTCCATTCCTCATATCATGGAAGGTCGCGATATACTTGCTTCCGCTCAGACAGGTACTGGAAAGACTGCTGCATTTATATTGCCTATAATAGATAAACTATCTCGAGATAATAATGGCAAAACACAGGTTTTGGTCATATGCCCAACCCGAGAGTTAGCTCTACAAATAGATAACCAAATACAAGCTTTTTCTTATATGACTAACGTCTCTTCTATTGCTTTATACGGAGGGGGTGATGGTCAGGATTGGGTGACGCAGCAAAAAGCACTTAAGAGTGGTGTTAATATCGTCGTCGCTACACCCGGTAAGTTGATTTCGTTTATCAATAATAAATACTTCAGCTGTAAGACGGTAGATTATCTTATCTTAGACGAAGCTGATAGAATGTTAGATATCGGATTCTACGATGATATAATGTCTGTTATAAAGATGCTGCCACCTAAGAGACAGACCTTATTATTCAGTGCTACACTTCCACAAAAAATAATCAAACTGAGTCAGTCAATTCTGAACAATCCAAAAGAAATAAAAATTGCTATATCCAAACCTAATGCTAAAATATTACAGGCTGCATATTTGGTCAATGATGAGCATAAGATTCCTTTACTTGTCAAATTGATAAAAGATAAGCCCGCATATAATAGCATTATCATATTTAGTTCAACTAAGAAGAATGTAGCGGCGGTAACCAAAGCGTTAAAGTCTGCTAAGCTTGCCGCAGAAGCAATCTCATCAGATCTTGATCAGAGTGAGAGAGAGAAAGTTATGCTTAGATTCCGATCTAAAGATACTCGTATACTCGTCGCTACAGACGTCATCAGTAGAGGTATAGATGTCAAAGATATCAACCTTGTGGTTAACTATGGAACACCAAGTGACGCAGAAGATTATGTACATAGAATAGGTCGTACAGCTCGTGCAGACACGTCAGGCGTAGCCATCACATTTATCAATACTGATGACATGAGAAACTTTGCTCAGATAGAAAAACTGATAGACAAAGAGGTCATTAAGATGAAGTTGCCTCCTGAGATTGGTGTCTCACCAGAATGGAATCCTAATAGTCGCGGCAGCGGCAGAGGTGGACGAGGAGGTGGCGGAAATAGAGGAGGTCGTTCTGGTGGCGGAAGATCAGGTGGTAGTCGACGCTCAGGAGGAGGACGATCAGG
>CAZBXL010000043.1:0-1524 GCA_964495785.1 uncultured Saprospiraceae bacterium
CGTCCTTGAGAATACTACACACAGCCGATTGGCACATAGGTAAAATACTACATAAACAAGAGCTCAGAGAAGAGCTGGTGCTTTTCTTTGATTGGTTGATTGAGACGATACAGTCTGAAGCTATTGATATTCTTTTAGTCTCGGGAGATGTTTTTGACTTAGCCAATCCAGCGGTTAAAGACAGAGAATTATACTATCAGTTTCTAAGTCGCTTACTCCGATTTGACATTAAAGTCATCATAACAGGTGGCAATCATGACGCCGTAGGGCTACTGAATGCACCACAGAAAATATTACAACACCTTAATATCAATATCATAGGTGGTGCTGCAGATAGTATTGAAGACGAACTTATCCCCATAGAAGATGCTGAAGGTAATACAACACTTGTCGTAGCTGCTGTTCCTTTCCTAAGGGATCGTGATCTAAGAAACCAGAATACAGATAAGCAATACAAGAACAGAACAGAGGCTATAAGAGAAGGCATCAAGTCGCATTATGCACAGCTCTCAGATATATGCCTCTCAAAATATCCTAACACACCCGTCATCGCAATGGGACATCTCTATGCATCAGGTTCAATTACAAGCGAGAGTGAGAGAGATATTCATATAGGCAATGCAGCTGCAGTAGATGCAGCTATATTTTCTGATGTATATAATTATGTAGCCTTAGGTCATATACACCGACCACAGATCGTCAGCAAAAATCAAAATATTAGATATTCCGGTTCTCCGATAGCATTAAGTTTTTCAGAAAGGAAGGATACGAAATCTGTTGTTATTGTAAATGTAGACGACGGAAAAATATCAGATCCACAAATAGTCACAGTTCCTAAGAACAGAGAACTCCGTAAGATAAAAGGTACAGAACAAGAAGTCATTGCAGAATTGGAATCCTATGCACCTAACTACACACTCCCCTCCTTTGTAGAATTGGATGTTATAGAAGAGAACTTTAATCCCATCACTATCTCACGCGTAGATAGTCTTGTATCTTCTTACGCTGACCAAGAGAAATTTAAAATTCTAAAAAGTAGAGTCACATTCTTAGAGGGTGGTAAGGATACTTCAGAATTATTTGCCGAGGGCACACACATTGATGACATTACGCCTCTTGATGTATTTAAAAAAATGCTCGATCAGCGAAGCACAGAATCAGAAGATAGACAATTACTGGAAGAAGCATTCAGCGAGTTATTAGATGAGACTTTAGAATCAGAGGGCATATGAAAATAAGAAAACTCACATTCAGTAATATAAATAATCTCAAAGGAGAGCATGTTGTTGACTTTACATCAGAGCCATTAGCATCAGCAGGATTATTTGCTATTACAGGTCCTACAGGATCTGGTAAATCTACACTTCTCGATGTTATTACATTAGCCTTATTTAATAAGATTCCAAGATTCTCTAAGTCTATATCCAAAAATGAAATTAACAACTCTGGCTCTGTCGTAACACATCACATGACCGAGGCTTCTGCTTCCGTAGAATATGAAGTCCGCGGTATGATCTATACTTC
>CAZBXL010000043.1:1624-34272 GCA_964495785.1 uncultured Saprospiraceae bacterium
GAAAATTAGGTATCAAAGCCTATGAGAAATGGAAGGCCACTAAAGCGCTACTTGATACAGAAAATGCAGCTATCAGCGAAATAAAAACACTATCAGAAGAGGGTAGAAATCAATACATGCAAGAGAGTGCAGCAATAGATGAAAAGCAGTCAGAATTAGATGTGCTCCTGAAGGAAGCCCAGAAGATAGCGCAAGTCAAAACAACATTAGCACAGACAAATACGAGCTTAGATAAAGTCCTGTCAAGAAAAAAGCTTTTAGAAAAGAACTTAAATGAATTCATTCCATACCAGAAAAAATTAGATCTCCATACCAAGCTCTCTCCCATTCAAGGTCCGTTAGCATCTTATAATTCTGCAAAAGAGAATGCTATCCAAAGTCAAAAGAACTTAGATGAATATAAAACAGATCTAAAGAATGCAAAACAAGGTCTTAAGCTTGCAATAGATGAGATGCAAACGCTTACAAAGACTGAAGTTAACGAAGCCTCCTTTAAGAAAATAATGAGTGCATTCGAAAAAGAGATCAACAACATGGACAGAGATCTGCTCAACATAAAAACAAAAGGAATAGAGGAACGTCAAAGAAATGAAAAGATAAAATCGAACTACCCTATACAATTAGCTCAAGGTATAAAATCAGAAGAGGCTATATCAATACTTGATAAAAGATCACAAGAACTACAAAACATCATCAGTGCTTCAGACATAAAGAATGACGAGCAAATCAATGAAATAAAATCACAACTCAAAGAGAAACTAACATCAATTGAAATATTAAAAGACATCAAACATAATTATGAACACATTAGCACAATAGAGTCAAAAGCTAAAACGAATATTCTTGATCTTAAAAAACACAAAGCTGATATTATAAAACTGAAACCTCTCATAGAGAAATGCGAGAAATTAGATTCGAGCTTAAAAGAAAACATCCTACTCCTAAGAAAACAAAAAGAGGACGCCTTAAAAATCGCTAAGTTAGAATCCTTAAGATCAGATCTTACTGAAGGAGACCCATGTCCACTCTGTGGCTCATTAGAACATCCCTATTCTGAGCATGCGCCTGATGCAACAGAAAATAGTATAGATAAGCAGATTAATAATAGCATCGAAAAAGCTCAGATCAATAACAAAGAACTGGAATTGCATCAAAAAGAATATACATCTACGAATACCACTATAGAACTACTCATAGCAAGTCAAAAGACAAACGAACAAGAACTTGCTCAATTAAAACAAAAAAATGACCAGGCTATTGCCTCTTTATCAATACCTGAAAAAATAGAACGTGAATCTTTGGATGCATTTATAATCACAAAGACAAAGGAAGTAGAAGTAACAGAAAAGGCATTGGATGCAATACAAGAAGTACAAATAAACAAAGACCTTATAGAAAGCTACCAAAACTTAGCCGAGATCACTAAATCCTATCAGAAACTTAATCTTGAGAGAAGAGAAAAATTTGATGGAGAGGATGTAAGCGTTGTTGCTAATAAGATCCAAAAAGATTTTGAGACTAACCAAACATTGATTACCGCTAAGAATGCGGATATTAAAACTTTTAGTGAATCATTATTAAGAAATCAGAAATTGGCATCACAGATAGAAAGCGAGATTAAACCCAAACTTTCTCAAATAGGATTCAGCTCCATCTCAGAAGTCAGTGATAATATATTATCAGAAAAAAAACTTAATTCTATAACATCTCGTAGGGACCAACTCAATCACGAAAAATCAAGTATAGAAACAGAAATAAAAAACTTAAAAGAAGAACAGAACAAACTAAAAGCTGAAGACAACAAACCAACGATAGCATTAGATACTTTGAATACATTCATAAAAGATCAATCAATAATCAAAGACAACAACCTCAAAAGAAAAGGAGAACTCACTGCTCTACTCCAAAGAGACGAAGAAGATCAAAAGCAAATCCAAGCTAAACAAAAGCAAATCCAAAAACTCACTCAAGAATACCATAAGTGGTCATTACTTAAAGATATGATCGGTGATGCCACAGGTAATAGCTTCTCTAATTTTGCTCAGGGCCTTACATTAAAAAATCTTCTTGTCTACGCTAATAATCGCCTGACCAATCTATCCGACAGATATCTCCTCGATATGCCAGGCAATGATGATGCACTCGTCATTGTAGATCAATACCAAGGTAATACGACACGATCGGTCAATACACTATCAGGTGGTGAAAGTTTTCTCGTGAGCTTATCTCTGGCATTAAGCCTATCTGATATGGCATCTAAAAATACGGCTATAGAAAGTCTCTTTATTGACGAGGGATTTGGAACATTAGATCAGGACACATTAGAATCTGCCATGACGACATTAGAAAAATTACAATCTGATAGTCAAAAAACTGTAGGCATCATCTCCCACGTCGAAGCACTCAAAGAAAGAATCCATGTGCAGATACAACTAAATAAAAATGCGCAGGGCTATAGTTCTATTCAAATAACTGGCTAATTTGATTTAGCAAAAAGATCTTATAAAAAAATAACAGCAAGAATTTTCATCCTTGCCGTTGTCTTTAATATTAATAATCAATTTCTCTATTACTCTACGATAATTAATTTCTTAACTATTTGATCTCTATCAAGATTAATTTTCATTGAATAGACGCCTTTAGCAAAGTCTCTTACATTTAATTTATATGACTTCTGACCTGCTTCTATATCCACATCTATTATTGCATTAGCCTTAGCTAATCGACCTTGAGCATCATATATATCGACATTTAAGTCATCTACAGTAGCAGCTATATCAATTTGTAATGTCAATTCATCAACGACCGGATTAGGATAGATATCTGCACTATTCTTATGAGACATAATTATCACATCATCTCTTTCTACAGCAACAATCTTAGATAAGTTATTTTTTCCGTCTTGATCAACTTCTCGTATTCTATAATAGTAAGTACCTGATTTTTGTACATCATAATCCTCATATAAATATGTAGCTTCTGACTCACTATCTCCACGCGATAATACCTTACCTATAGTTTCGAAATTACTGATATTATCAAGTGATCTTTCTATCTCATAATGACTGACATTAGTCTCTGATGCAAGCTGCCATAATACAGAATGATGAGTTTCATTATTCTCAACCGAGACATCTAACCATTCTACGGATAGCACACCTAAGACAACACCAGCGTCAATATTAGGAATATGCTCACCTGGATTCACAGTATAGAGATCTGTAGTCATAGGTCCATTACTGCCATCCACATCACTATCGATTGTTTCATCATTGCCCATATTAGGTTCAGTTACTGCCAGTCCGTTAGGTAAGTTAAACTCTAAATAGTAACTATTCTTTCCTAAGTAGTCTATGATATATTCTCCATTGAAATCCGTCTCTGCTTCGCCCAGCATAGCACCTTCTATATCATAAGCTCTGACAATAACCCCGGGTACTCCGACTTCATCATAATCCCGTAATCCATTGCTGTTATCATCTGACCAGACATTGTCACCAAGAGTTGCCATCGTATAATATCCAGCTGCTATATCACATTTTTCTCCACCTGATGATAGTGTAAATGCATCCGTTGTTCCCGGTCCAAATGCCCTTGTCACATCACTGTCTAATAATTCATTGATGCCTACATTAGGCACAACAGGAACTAAAGTCTGCGGTGGATTCAAGAACTTAAGATAATATGTTCCAGGCTGAGTACAGAACTTAAAATAACCATCATCAGAAGGTGTTCCAGGCTTATGGCCTGTATACTGTACATCATGTAATTCCCATGTAGCACCCACCTGACGATACAATTCTACTTTCATTCCGTTGATACCATTTTCACTAGGATCAATCATATCGTTCTCATTGTAATCAAACCATACGAGCTCGCCTATACTGACGCAAGAGTAATACCCTGCATCCCATGACTTATCGTTTTCGCCTGGACCTAAAGTCGTTACTGCTGTTGTATTAGGTCCATTACTACCATCGACATCACTGTCTATATTATCATTAGATCCAGCATTAGCTGTTGTAATGCCAAGATTTCCGACACTTCCAAATTCTAAATAGTAATTACCTGGGTAGATATTCGTAAAGCAATAATAACCATCTGCATCTGTATTCAATGTTCCCACTAATGATCCATCTTCGTCATACAAACTAACAACTACCCCTCCTAAGCCTGGCTCGTTAGGATCTTGGATACCATCACCGTTCCAGTCTTGCCACACATAGTTACCGATAGATGCTAACGGTATTAGACCTGCGTCGATGGTATGATTGTATTCTCCAGCAATAATTGTGATACATTCCGTTCTTCCGTTTTCATCCGCATCACTATCGATATCATCCAATCCAAGATTAGGATACGTAAAGTCACAACCTGCTAATAAATCAGATATATCAAACTCAACAATGTAATCTCCCGGTATAACTTGGTCGAATAAGTAGAACCCGTTTCCATCAGTCACCTCTGTAGCAATGACACTACCATCACATGACAATAAATTAACAGTCACTCCTAGTACGCCTGGCTCTCCTTGATCTTGTCTTCCATTTCCATTTATATCCTTCCATACAAAATCTCCTATCTGAGCAATCACAAATATTTTCTCTGGATCATGATCGTCTTCATCTTGTGGTTGTATCGGACAAGTCGGACAATTAGGCCCATGACCAAACACATTGTTATCATCATCAGAACAAGGCACCACATCAGTCTCGTAGTCCGCATTACTTCCTGGATTACTGTCTATATCATTAGTCGCTTGCCCAAGTGTATCGAGTGCAGACTCTATCTCTGCATAATTAAACCAATCTTCAAAACTTGGATCGTTATCTATAACCACTTCTAAGCTTAATGGTACGATAATAGAATCTGTCGGTTGTAAGATTGTGTTAATCGATGTTTGTACAATATTTCCAGTCTGCGTCCATCCAATATTAGCATTAGTATCAAATGCAAATCCTGAGTTAAGGTAGTCTGTCAAAACGATATCTGTAGCTGGTACACTTCCTTGATTGTAAACTATAATTTCAAATGTCGCTATATCCCCTATTGCGTAAGGACCAGAGTTAGCGATCACTTTCTTTAATGCCAAATCAAAAATGCCTAATTCTTGAATATCATGATCGTCTTCATCAGTGGTACCATCATCATTGATCTCGTCGTCTTCTCCTGTCACGTCAGAATTACCACCACTATCATTGCCATTAGTACTGTCTAAATCACTATCAAGATCATCTGGCAGATCTACCGTCAGAGGATCAGCATCGTCGGCACTTGATATCTCTGCTTCATTGAGCCAAGCATCAGCTGTATAACACGCTTCGAGATTTAAATCGATTTCAATCATTACTGATGACCCTGGCACTAAGATATTAGGCAAGACCGTAACGACTTGATTAGTAGCCAAATCATGTACCCAACCATTTGCAACATTGACATTAGAATTAGGATTAAAAGTCAATCCACATGGCAAGTAGTCTGTTATTGTAACATCTTTTGCATCTTGATTACCTTGATTGAAAACTTCAATTATAAATCTCGTATTTCCACCATAAGCATACACAGAATTAGCAGAATCGAAAGTCTTTCTTATCGCTAAGTCAAATATTCTTGGTCCTGCCGGATCATGATCATCTTCATCTTGATCCTTGAGAGGACCGGCTCCTGTTACGACATCATCATTAGGACCACGAGGCACAACCATGTTGTCATTACCATCGATATTGTCTGCCGTACTATCCACATCATCTAAAGTTCTGTCTTCTCCATTCGTATCTTCTACATAGCCTATCTCTGCATAGTTATCCCAATGGGTATATCCGCCACTTGTCTGTTCTAACCTTAAGAAGAGACTTATCATTCTTGAATCTTGAGGCGCAATAGGGAAACTGATATTATTATATAACAAATTACCCGGACTCACTTCTGACCAGTTAGGATCATTAGTAACGCCAGTGTACGAATAGCCGATAGGCACATAATCATTGATACGAATATTCTGTAAAGGAATATTCCCTTGATTAAATACCTCAATACTAAATTCTATAATATCGCCGTAAGCATACGGACCTTGAGAAACTAACTTCTTAGTTAATGCCAAATCAACAATTTCTATATCTCCACATGCTTCTTCTATTTCTTCAGGAGTACCATCATTAGATCTATCTAAATATGATTCATTATACAAGCCTTCTCCTGCCTGTGGCAGGTTACCCAGAGAAGAATTACACCATGTATATATCTCATCACCAGCTGTACTTGGATCACTGAGATTAAGTGATACATTAAAATCTAAATAGTAACATTGAGTAAGGCCGTCATCTATGGCTTGATCCTCCGCAAGATCCCAAGGACCTGTACCTGCGAGAACCTGAGGTGTACCATTAGTGATATGACCAATAGCATCCGTTGTATATCTCACTGAATTAATCACCACATCATCCTCAAAGAAAGGCTGATCCCATAAGTCATAATTACCTGGTTCTCCACCAATATTCTGAACTGTGATTTTGAACTGAGCATTGTAACTACAAGTTAAAGGATCATAAGTGTAACCCACAAAATCTTTTTCATGAGTGACATATGGTATGTCTGCACATACGGTATCTCTTTGGTCAACAGTGCCATCAGAATTAGCGTCTAAGAATGTTTCGTTATAGAGACCTTCGCCTGCTTCCAGAGTCCCATCAGAGTCATCATCACATAATGTATAGAGACCATCACCAGGTGTATTAGGATCTTTGAGATCCATAATTACACAGGTCGTTATCGTATAAATATGAGAATCATAACCAATCAATGGAACCTGACTTGCCAGTGTCCAAGACCCTGTAGGATTGATTAATGCTAATGGCGTTGTCAAGTGAACACTCGATGTATATTCTGCACTCAACATGACAAAATCATCATCAAACATAGGACTATCTGTAAGGCTGTAAAAACCTACATTATCTCCAGTATTATATACTCTGACATTATATTCTATACAATAGCTATCATCGAGATTCTGTGTAACTCTGGCAATCGTTTTCTCATGCTTGATGCCTAATATCTCTACTTCAAAATCACAAGTCGCAGAATTACCATTCACATCATACACCGTATACACAAGTGTATTATATCCTGCAGGGAAATCATAATTCTGAACACTGTCTGGCGTAACATTATCAATATCAACGTCTGTACCATCTGGAAATTCAATATTAAGATTCATGTAATCTATACCACAATTATCAGTTGGACTCGGATGAGTCCATTCATAATTAGCTACACAGACACCATTGACTTCTGTAGTCGCTACAACCAATGTATCATTAGGACATATGATCTCTGGTAATTCGTTATCGACTACCTGTACATTAAAACAACAAGAGGATGTATTACCAGATGCATCCGTTATCGTATAACAAACTTCACTATCTCCTAAAGCAAATACTTCTCCCATAGCTGAATCATTGCCACTACTTGTTGTCGCTCCAGTAATAGTATATTCTATAATCTGGTCTGGACAATTCTCAAATGATATCGAAGGATTAACCTTGTCACCTGAAGTCCACGTGCATACTCCTGGATCTGTATCTACGATCACCATATTGGATGGACATAATATCATCGGCACATCAGAATCAATAACCGTAATAGTAAATGTACATTCTGCAGTATTTCCACATGCATCTTCTGCTACAAAACCGATTGTTGAATCTCCTACATCAAATGTGCTACCACTGACTGGCCCCATTGTCTGAGTGACATCTACAGAGCAAGCATCATCTGCAACTGGTGTAGAGAATAGCGGATTAGCACCACATAAATCTACATCTACATTGACAGTAATATCTACTGGACAATTCACAAATACTGGTGCTTGTGTATCATTCATATAGATGTCAGCGGTACACGTATTCGTGTTACCACATGCATCTGTCGCTAAGAATTCTACTGTTGTAAATGTCTGACCAGAACAATCCATAGCAGGTAAGCTAGCAGGTGCCGTATAATCAAAGAACACTTCACTACAATCATTGACATCTGTACCCGTCACACTTTCTAACCATGCTAATAAAGCAATAGAATTATCTGGATCTCCACATTCTAAGATTAGATCTTGCGGACAGGTTATCATCGGCGACTGTGTATCGACGATTCTATATTCTGCAAATGAAGTCGAAGAATTACCACAATCATCCGTTGCTGTAAATAAATATCTTTCTGAATAAGTAGAACCACATCCGTCTTGTCTATTCCAGAATAGATGCTCTACTGTTGCTTCACCACAAGCATCCATTGCCGAAGCTAAATCCAACCATTGCTCCACTGTAGTTACAACAGCTCCACATTCTTCTACCGCATCTGTTGGGATTGTTAATTCTGGTGGTGTTGTATCTGTAATCACCACGCTTGCTGTCGTTGTACTTGTATTGCCACAATTATCAGTAACCGTAAACATATACGTCGTTTCGCCAGCAGTACCGCAAGTCAGATTAGTTTGTATAATCTCTGATGTCCATACTAATGATTCGTCACTACAGTTATCAGTTGCCATAGCTCCTCCTTGTCCCATAACCCACGTATCGATATCTGACTCAAAATTATCTGCACATTCAAGAACAAGATCAGTAGCAGGTCTTACAATTGTAGGCTCTTCATTATCTTGTATGACAATCTGAGAAGTCGCTGTTGTACTATTATCGCAATTATCTGTTGCTGTAAATGTTATTAAATGGGTCGCCGTCATTCCACAATTGGCTGTAATCACCCCAGGGAAATCACTAGTCACATTAACAGTAGCTTGACAGTTGTCGCTGGCAGTGGCACCATTCAACCAAATTGAAATTAGGAATGAATTGAGATTATTATTACAATCTAATATCAAATTATCTGGTACACTTAGTAACGGATCTGTAGTATCCTCTATTCTAAATACTGCTGAAGTCTCACTCGAGTTACCACAGTCATCTGTGGCTGTAAATGTCACATTGATCTCACTTGCAGAACCACAAATTCGAGTTACATTTCCAGTAAAGTCATTTGTCCAAGTAATGTTCTGACTACATGCATCAGACGCTGTTGCACCTCCATTACTATTAAGCCATGATATCAAGAAGATACTCTGACTGCTGCCATCACATTCGATGATTAAATCTTGAGCTTCCTGATCTATTGTAGGTGGCACATTGTCTGTCGTGCTATAAGTAGCATTACAAGTAGATGTATTACCAGCGAGATCAGTTACTGTGAATAGGTAAGATCTTTCGAAAGTATTACCGCAAGAACTTACATCTGCTAAAATTAATACATCAAAATCTACATCACCTGTACAATTATCTGTAATTGAATTTTCTATACCATTCATCCAAGCATCAAGATCATCTTCTCCACAATTCACATTCAATGCATCACTGCAGGTAAATACTGGATCTTCACAGTCATTGACTTGTACATCAAATGTACAAGTGACTGCATTATTTCCATTCTCATCACTTATAGTATATACGACTGTAGTCGTTCCGCTGTTAAATATTTCTCCTGCTGCATCATTACTTCCAACAGATATTGTAGCTCCTGATAAATCATAAGTCACAACGACATCATTACAATTATCTGAAAAGTTAATAGGCGATACATCATCATCACTTAACCAAGAACAAGTCAACTCATCATTACACTTAATGACATCATTAGAAGGACAAGATATCGTCGGTAATTGCTGATCTAAAACTGTTACATCAAATGCACATATAGAAGTATTTCCACAATTATCTGTTGCTGTAAATTCAATAGTAACCGTCTCACCTGCATTAATCATCGTACCGATAGCAGGGCCTCCAGTTTTTACTATTGTCACCGGATGATTACAATCTGAAGCCGTAGGCGTAGAGTGGTTAAGTACAGCATCACATTGTCCAAACTCTGTCACCAAAGTAATATCTGCAGGGCAAAAATCGATTGTCGGTGGAGTAACATCCTCTGACTCTATGACCATAGCCGAAGCTGTACTACTGGCACCACACTCATCCGTTACTGTCCACGTAATCGTTTCTGAGCCACCACAAGCTGATGGAACTACTCCATCAAAGTCATTGGTCACTGTATATGTCTGACATGCCTCTGTTACTTCATAATCCATAAGCCATGCGACAATCGCTGAGCCTACGTCATCACCACATGATAATTCAAGATTAGCAGGTGCAGTTATTACTGGAGCTACATTATCTTCTATCGTAAACACATCTATCCCAACTGTCTCATTGCCACAATTATCTCTTGCTGTGAATTGATATAAAAATTCTGTCTTAGAAATTACACCCTCACATAGATCGGACTGCCCTAACAGCGTATATGTCACCGTACTTCCTCCGCAGATATCTGAAGTAGTTGCTGAAGCAATCCACGTAGATAATGATAAAGCAACATCTGTATCACATTCAACTACAGACTGTGCCGTAGGTAAATTAAGTACTGGAGTTTCTGTATCTGTGATATGTACTTTAGCGACTTCTGAAATTGTATTACCGCAATCATCTGTCACACTATATAAGTATGAAATGATTGTAGACTCACCACATCCATCCGTTCTCATCACCTCAGCAGACATAATTGAAACTCCAGCGCAATTATCCTGAGCTGACATACCTAGTGATGGATCATTAGCTGTATTGTCAGCAATCCACATCAGTATCTCTGAATCATTGCCTGCCCCATCACATTCTAAAAACAGGTCTTGAGGTGGTGTCATGATAACGGGCTTCTGTGTATCCTCAGTTGTAATAGTGGCTACGCATTGTACTACTTCGCCATCACAGTTACCCGTTACAGTAAACGTAACATCAATTGTCTGTCCACATTCTGGCAAGTTCATGTAATCATTAGTTGCACTTACACCACCGCAATTATCTTGTGCTAATGAACCATTAAGCCAAGTACTTATAATTATATTATTATTTGGCTCACCACATTCGACTACAATATCCGCTGGACAATTTATAGTTGCTGCAGTGTTATCTTCTATGATAAACATAGCACTTGTCGTACTGGAATTGCCACAATCATCTGTCACTGTAAATACAACATTGGTCTCACCTACTAAGCCACAAGACTCATTAAGATTACCACCAAAATCATTAGTCCATACTAAAGGCGAACTACATTCATCAGTCGCCTCAGCGCCACCATTATTTGATAACCAAGCAATGAGTATACCTGCATAATTGACATCACTACATTCTAATACGACGTCCGCTGCTGGTGTTGTAATATTAGGATTTGTTGTATCTGTTGTTGTTATCGTAGCACTACAATCAGAAGTATTGCCTGCTTGATCTTCTACAGTAAATAAGTATACCTGATTGATGGTGCTACCACAACTGCTTATATCTGTTATGAGCTGACTTATCGTTACCAATTCTGCATTTGTATTACAGTTATCTGTTGCAGTAGCTCCTATTGTTGATGTCCAAGCCATCACATCTTCAGCACTACAATCAGAAGTTATATCACTACAAGTTAATTCAGGAGACTCACAATCATTTACAATAACATCAAACGAACATGAGCTCATATTTCCTGCACCATCTTCTATTATGTAGGTCACAATACTATTTCCTAATTCAAAAATAATTCCGTCCCCATCCAGTGTATTAATTCCAGCTGTAGAACTTGTTGCACTTGTATTCCCAACAACTTCATAAGTCAGAATAAATCCAGTGCAGTTGTCTGCTATTACAGGATCTACTTCGCTATTGCTTTCCCAAGTACACATTGTTACATCATTACAAACGACAACGTCATTACTTGGACATTGAATACTTGGCGTGTCACTGTCTTCGACTGTGATATCAAATACACATAGACTTGTATTATCACAATTATCTTCTGCCTCAAATGTAATTGTAGTTGTTCCTAATGGGAATGTCTGCCCACTTGTAATACCACTTACAAAGTTAACATCAGGATCATTCTGACAATTATCTATGGCCACCGGCGTACTGTAGATAACATTATTACTACAAAGATCGACATCAACATTTACAGTCATATCAGATGGACAATTAGTGAATTCTGGTACTACCGTATCGTTCATAGAAATGCTTGCTGTACATGAACTTGAGTTCCCACAATCATCCGTTGCCACAAATGTTATAATCATACCACTACCACTATTACAAGTCAATGGCGATGGTAGACCTCCATTATAATCATTAGATAGTCCTACGTTATTACAATCATACTCATCACTTATGATCGCTGCCTGCAACCAGTTATTAATCAAGATTGCATTATTAGGATCACCGCATTCCAATACTAAATCCGAAGGACAAGTGATAATAGGACCTGTCGTATCTTCTATTGTATATTCTGAAAAACCTGTGGACTGATTACCACATGCATCTGTTGCCGTAAATAAATATTGTTCTGTTTCTGTATTGCCACAACCACTTATTGTATTCCACAATTGTGCTGCAATAGTAACCGTACCGCAATCATCTGTTGCAGTTGCAGAATCAATCCAATCTGCTTTAGTCAGAGTAATGTTTTCACATTCTTCAGTTAGACTATTAGGTACTGTCAGTTCAGGATCGGTTGTATCTGTTATGATGACGCTTGCTGAAGTTGTAGTACTATTACCACAATTATCTGTAACACTAAATATATATTCTGTCGAAGTATTATCCCCACATGTTCCGATTGCCGATTGGCTAACGATCTCCCATACTAATGGGTCATCACTACAGTTATCCGAAGCTATTGCTCCACCGAAATTCATCTCCCAATTAGAAATTTCTGCTGCATTATTTGCTCCTGCACATTCTAATTCTAAATCAGAAGGTGCTGTATCTATAGTCGGATTAGTTGTATCATCAAGTGAGATTGTAGAGTGACAAGAAGTAGAATTACCACATGCATCACTTACAGTAAATGTAACATCATGGATACCAGTCAAACCACAGCCAGCTGAGAAAACAGAACCGAAGTCATGAGTAATATTCAAATTGGCATCACAATTATCTGTTGCTTCTGCTCTATCTAACCAAGTTATGATAACATTACTATTCTCATCAGCTCCACATTCTAAGAAAATATCTGTAGGGCAAGTAATGACAGGTTCGGTGGTATCTTCTACAGTGAAGTCAGCAGCAGTTGTGCTTGTATTGCCACAATCATCAGTGGCGGTAAATACAACTGTGACAGTGCCAGTTAATGCACAACCATCACTTAACGAAGTAGTAAAATCATTAGTCCAACTAACTTCATTACCACAATTATCAGAAACAAATGTAGCTCCTCCGTTATTATTAAGCCATGCTAAAAGATTATCAGAGTTCTCATCCATCGAGCATTCTATAGTCTCATCAATAGCATCCGTGATGACAGGTGCTATAAGATCAACGGTAGAGTATCTCGCAGTACAAGCATCTTGATTTCCAGCTTGATCTGTTACTGTAAATAAATAAATCTGATCTATCGTATTTCCACAACTACTAAAGTCAGTTTGTATTTCTGACGTAAATGATAAGTCAGAAAGAGCATCACAATTATCCATCATTGTTGCTGCAGTATCATTGGACCAATTGAATATATCTTGTTCACCACACATTACATCCGCGACATCCATGCAAGTAATAGTTGGATTCTCACAATCTCTTACTGTGACTTCAAAAGCACAAGAGTTATCATTGCCTGCATCATCTATCAATGTGTAGTTAATCGTACTTGTACCTAATGGAAAAATAATATTATTAGACGATACTGTACCAGTCCCACTGGTCGCAGATCCATCGGAGAAGTCGATATCATATGTCAGTGTTAAGCCCATACAATTATCAGCAATAATAGGATCTGTAGAATCATCACTCAACCAAGAGCAATCTCCGATATCTGCGCAAACTTCTACATCGTTGACAGGACATTCTATGGCAGGCTCATCTGTATCTTCTACAGTAATATCAAATTCGCATCTTGCTATATTTCCACAAGCATCTTCTACCTCAAAGGTTATAGTCGTTACCCCTAATGGGAATACTTCTCCGCTCTCTATCCCATCAATAAATGTAATTATTGGATTATCGGCACAAGCATCTGCTGCATTTGGCGTCGGATATATCACCCTACTATCGCATGCATCAGAATCTATACTCACAATAATATCGGATGGACAATTTACAAAGAAAGGATCTACTGTATCATTCATCGTGATTGTAGACATACAGTTACTTGTATTGTCGCAATCATCAGTTGCTGTAAACGTTACTAAGATACCTGCTCCACCGTTACACTCTAACGGAAACGGTAAGCCACCCGGATAATCATTACTCACAGTTACTGAATTACACATATCTGGATCAGTAGCCACAGCACTATTTATCCAAGAAGCAATGAGTGATTGATTATTAGGATTACCACACTCAAGAGACAATTCTGCAGTAGGACATGTAATAACGGGCTCTTGTGTATCTTCAATAATATATTCTGAGAAGCCAGTAGATTGATTACCACAAGCATCTGTTGCTGTAAATAAGTACACAGTTGTATTCGTATTACCACAAGCACTAATCGTATTCCAGATAACGGCGTCTACATTAGCCACACCACAATCATCGGTGGCAGTAGCCTCTGCTATAAAGTCAGATAAACTTGTTGCAGTCTCTGTACCACACTCTATTGTTGTTACTTCTGGAAGTGTAAGAATAGGATCGGTATTATCTTCAATAATAATACTCGCCTGAGTCGTATTCGTGTTACCACAATTATCTTCTACTTGGAAGGTATATAATGTCGATGAGCTAGCACCACATTCAGTAACTTCATCTTGACTTATTATAGTCCATGTTAGTGCTTCATCGCTACATTCATCTGTAGCAACCGCTGTTCCATTATTCATTTCCCAATCTGCAATCGCGGCTGTATTACCAGTATCAGCACATTCTAAGATAATATCTGATGCTCCTATTTCAATCTCAGGATCGACTGTGTCAGCAATAATAATCTGTCGACTACATGTACTGCTATTACTACAATCATCTGTAGCTGTAAATGTGACAGTATAAGTACCAGAAGCACCACAACCATCAGCAAATACATCACTGTAATTATTAGTCACCTCGAGTGTTCCTGAACAAGCATCATCAGCAGTAGCAAGTGCTAACCAATTTGTTATCGTATTAGTATTATCCGGACCACCACATTCTAATGAAAGATTTTCTGGACAAGTCAATACAGGTTCTGTATTATCTGTTACTTCAAATGTCCCAGTAGTCGTAGAAGTATTACCGCAATCATCTGTAGCTATAAATACTACCGTGACAGCACCAGTGTTACCACATGTAGGGACAAGGCCACCTATAAAATTATTGGACCATTCTACATCCGTACTACAATTATCAGAACTAAATGTGGCACCGCCATTATTGTTAAGCCATGCTGTCAAGTCATCAGACCTGTCTGTACCATCACATTCATAACTTTCTGTAATAGCATCTGTAATTACTGGTGGCACATTATCTACAGTACTATATCGTGCAAGACAAGAACTTGAGTTTCCTGAGAGATCCGTCACCGTAAATTCGTAAACTCTATCAAAATTATTACCACATGAACTGATATCAGTATTTAAGACATTAGATATCGTCAAGTCAGCCATCGCATCACAATTATCTGTAGCTGTTGCCTCTATGCTTGTCATCCAAGCTGCGACATCATCGGTGCCACATGCCACATCTAATTGATCATTACATGTAATAAGTGGATCCTGACAATCTTCTATAATTACATCAAATTCACATGTACTCATATTGCCAGCCTCATCTTCGATAGTATAAGTTACAGTACTTGTTCCAATATTAAAAATCTCAGGAACATCACTTATATTATTAACACCAGTTGTAGGACTACTAATGTTAGTAGCTCCAGTTATCGTGTAGTATAAATTTTCTATTCCACACTGATCTTCGGTTGTTGCATCTACATCATCATCTGCCATCCAAGTGCATACATCTGTATCGGTACATTTTACAACATCATTACTTGGACAATCTAACTCTGGAGTTTCTCCATCTACGATGGTAATATCAAAAGTGCATTCAAATGTATTGCCACAGTCATCGGTAGCTAAGTAAGTTACTGTTGTCGTCCCGACTGGAAACATAGAACCACTTGCTAATCCTGCAGTCAATGTCACATCGACCATATCATCACATTGGTCAAAAGCCACTGGAGTACTATAAAGTACACTTCTCTCACAAGAATTAACATCTGCAGGGAGAGTTACATCATCATGACAATTTATAAAATACGGATCTATCGTATCGTCCATCGTAATGGTAGCTTGACATGACTCAGAATTGCCACAGTCATCAGTAGCCACAAAAGTAATCACTGTCCCCACACCTCCATTACATGTCAATGGATCAGGTTGAGAACCTGGATAATCGTGTGTAATCGTCACGTCACTACATGTCGATAAATCTGAGCTCGTCGCATCATTTAACCACGCGAGTATGATCTGATCATTATCAGAATTTCCACACTCTAAATTAAGATCAGCCGGACAATTAATTATCGGAGAACTTGTATCTTCTATTGTAAATGAAGCCAAGCTGGTGCTTTGATTTCCGCATTCATCTGTTGCAATAAATTGGAATACATTGTTATTATTATTTCCACATATTGCAATTGTACTAAACAGAACATATTCATTTGTTGTCAATCCGCAATCATCCGTACTTGTTACTGTCGCTAACCAAGCATTCTGGTCAGCTATATTTCCATTACCATCACACTCTACAGTTATATCTGCAGGGGCCATAATTGTAGGCGGTGTTGTATCTATGGTTCTATAGACAGAGACAGTTGTAGAGAAGTTTCCGCATGCATCTGTTGCAGTAAATACATATGGCGTCTCCTCTGTACCTCCGCAATTAGATATTGTCGCTAATGGAGTATTCGTCCAAGTCAAGTTTGCATCACAGTCATCTTCCGCAGTTGCTCCACCACTTAAGGCAAGCCATGCAGATAAGTCTGAACTGTTATTTGGGTCTGCACATTCAAGTTCTAAGTCTGTCGATCTTAAAGTTATAAAAGGAGCCGAAGTGTCCTCTATTGTTACAGAGCGTACGCAAGTTGTTGTATTATTACAATCATCTGTAGATGTAAATGTTACTGTAAATATCCCTGCATCACCACAAACAGACATATACTCATCAGGATAGTCATTACTGACAATGACGTCACCACAATCATCTGTACTTTCAGCTGTAGCTAACCAAGTAGAAATTATAGCGTCATTAGCTGAATCGCCACATTCTAAAATAATACTTTGAGGGCATGAAAGATCTGGAGCTGTAGTATCTTCTATAATGAAATCCGCAGAACTTGTAGCCGAATTACCACAATCATCTGTCACTGTGAATATGACAGTCCTATTTCCTGAAGCACCACAAACTGGCGTAAGAGGAGAATCAAAATCGTGTGTCCAGCTAACACCACTACATACATCGCTACCTGATGCACCACCGATACCATTAAGCCATGCTACTAATGCTGTAGTATTATTGAATCCATTACATTCTTCAGTAAGATCTGCAGCCATCATATCTACATCAGGTACTGTGGTATCTTCTATTGTAAATGAAGCTGTACAGAATGCAGCATTCAAAGCTTCATCTTCAGCAGAGAACTCATATACCATAGTTTCGCTTCCTCCACAATCTGAAATATTGTTTATTTCTGAATTTGATAATGTAGCATTGTCATTACAATTATCGATTGCACTTACAGTCCCTAACCAAGCCATTAGATCGCTCGGATTACCGGCACCATCACACTCCACTGTCATATCCATCGGACACGTTATTTCTGGAGCTTCGCAATCACTTACTAATATATCAAAACAGCAAACTGCTGTATTATTACTCGCATCTGTTATGGTGTAGCAAAGCACACTCGTTCCTAAATTAAATAATGTACCCGATGCATCATCCATACCTGAGGCTGTTGTCACTCCAGTAATATTATATGTTATCGTATATTCTGTACAGTTGTCATTTCCTGTGATAGGGCCTATATCTGTACTCGTCCACATACATGCATTATCTACACAAGCTTCTACATTATCAAGACAATCAATATCTGGCGTACTAGAATCAATTACAGTAATATCAAAGGCACATACTTCCGTATTACCACACTCATCAGTCGCAGTAAATTCAATACTTGATGTACCTACAGGAAACGTTGTACCTGAAGCTGGACCTGCAGTCTGAGCAGCGGTAACACCGCAATTATCAATAACCTGTGGTGTAGAAAAAATAGGATTACTCCCGCAATTTCCTACATCTACATTTATCGTAAGGTCTTCTGGACATCCTATAAAATCTGGACTTGCTACGTCGTCCATTGTGATATCGGCTGTACAAGTACTTACATTACCACACTCATCTTCTGCTGTAAATGTCACTGTAAGTGACCCTCCGCAATTCGCGGGTAGTGTTCCGTCATAATCATTTGTATAAGTCACCTCACTACAAGACGCGTCATCAGTAGGTATAGCCGTCAATAACCAAGCATTAATCAATGTAGGATTAGAGTCAGCACCACACGAAAGATCCAAATTATCTGGACATACAATCATAGGGTTAGAAGTATCCTCCACTGTAAATGTTGCTAACTCTGAGATATCATTACCACATTCATCTACTCCCGTAAATATATAAGTCTCAGAATAGCCACCTCCGCAAGCTGATATAGTATTATACAATTGATTCGATGTTGCAACCGTAGCTGAACATAAATCACTAGCTGCTACTTGTTCTAACCAGTCAGTAAGATCTGTAACATTACCGACTCCATCACACTCAACAGTAATATCAGCAGGTACAGTAATTGTTGGTAAACTTGTATCTTCTATCACAAACGTCGCAAGGGCCGTCGCTGCATTACCACAATCATCCGTAACTGTAAAAAGATATATCGTCTCAGTACTCTCACCACATACAGTAGTAGAACTAGACAATGTATTATTCCATGTCACTGAATTATCACATCTGTCTGAAGCTATCCCTCCCCCATTACTTGCAAGCCAAGATGCAACATCTGCCGCATTACCAGCACCATCACATTCTACAATCATGTCCTGAGGTCTAAGTAAGAAATCGGGAATTGTTGTATCGTCTATTGTTATTATCCCAGAACATGTTGCCGTATTACCGCAATCATCAGTAGCTGTAAAGGTAACGGTAGAGAAACCCGTCGTTCCACATGACGCAGAACTCACGCCAGGATAATCATTTGATATCATAGCATTACCACAGCCATCAGTAGCAGCCGCAGAACTAAGCCAATTGGTGATTACTGCATCACTGTCATCTCCATTACACTGGAGGGAGATATTATCTGGACAAGTAATTTCTGGATCAGAAGTATCTTCTATAATGAAATCTGCAGAACTCGTCGCAGTATTTCCACACTCATCTGTAGCTGTAAAAACTACCGTCGTCATGCCCGTATCACCACAATCATCTGACAACATACTGAAATCATGAGACCATGTAATGTCACCACAATCATCTGATGAAGTTGCTGACGCAAAAGTATTAAGCCAAGCAAAAAGGTCCGCCTGATTAGAAGCTGGATTACACTCTACAAGATCATCAATCGCAGCTACATCAATATTAGGCACTGTGGTATCTTCTATAATAAATGATGCTAAACATGCATCAACATTACCAGCAGCATCTGTGGCTGTAAATTCATATATGATTGTCTCAGTTGCACCACAGCCTGAGATCGTATTAAAAGGTAGATTAGTAATAACTGGATTCATATCACAATTATCTACGGCGCTTGCCCCTGGCAACCAAGCATTTACTTCTGCTGTATTTCCAGCTCCGTCACACTCTACTGTCATGTCAGTAGGACATGTCACAACTGGACTCTCACAATCTTCTATGAGTATATCAAAACAACAAGATGAACTTGAGCCTGCTCCATCCGAAATTGTGTAACATAAAGTACTTGTTCCTAATTCAAAAATCTCACCTGAAGCTGAATCATTACCAGATGAAGTAGTTGCACCTGTTATATCATATGTAATTATTCTTGCTGTACAATTTTCATTAGCCAGTGGATCTATTGTTCCATCTGACATCCAGTCACAAGCTCCTGCATCTGCACATCGTGTAATATTTGATGGACATTCTATACTTGGTGTCCCAGAGTCTACTACTGTAATATCGAAAGTACAATCTGTATCAGATAACAGACCACAATCATCCATTGCCTCAAATGCAATAGTCGATACGCCCAGCGGAAATGTAGAACCAGAATTAGGCCCTGCTGTCTGCATCACAGTTACTGGATTTTTACACTCATCAAATGCTACTGGAGTTGAGAATATTACATTAGCATCACATGCCGCCGCATCAACATTTACTGTAAGGTCCGATGAGCAATTAACAAATACTGGAGCTTGAGTATCATTTATAGTAATATCGACCATACAGTCTGCATTGTTACCACAAGGATCTGTAAATGTAAATGTTACAGTAGTAGAAGCTCCACAACCATCTGGCAGTGATCCTGAAAAATCATTATTCACAATAGCGTCATCACAGTCATCTGTACCTACACCTGTAACACTAGATAACCATGCCTGAATATCAGTGCTAATACTTGGGTCACCACACTCTAATATTAAGGCTGAAGGACATGCTGGTGTAGGCGCATCATTATCTTGAGTGGTCACAGTAGCAAATGCTTGAGAAGAATTATTACAATCATCAGTTACAGTAAATTGGTATGTATACACCCCAGTAGAACCACAATCAGCAACAAAATTAAATAACTGATTTGTTACATTCTCACCACTACAATCTTCTGATGTAGTGACTCCCATCAACCAAGCCGAAAGATCACCTGATGGTATATCGCCATCAACACAATCTACAGTAATATCCATCGGAGGAGTGATGATAGGTGCTTCAGTATCTTCTACTGTTACCATTGCTGTTGATGTAGCAGCGTTACCACATTCATCAGTAACGGTAAATGTATATTCTTGTGTAAATGTCGCTCCACATAGAGTCGTCTGAGTCCCAGCAACTGTTGTCCACATTAATATCGCTGCACAATCATCTTCTGCCATACCAAAACCATTTAACGCTATCCAATTGTTGATTTTGGAGGTGACTTCACTATCGCATTTTAATGTAATGTCTCTAGGTTTCATCAGAAATTCTGGTGGCAAATTATCTTCTATGCTAACTGTCGCTGTACATGTCGAAGTGTTACCACATCCATCATCAGCTGTAAAGATGACAACTTCATCTCCGGTGTTACTACTACATCCTCCTGTAGGATTAGCTCCATAATTATTACTTATGATACCATCACCGTTACAATCATCAAAATAAATTGCCGTGCCTAACCACGTTGTTATGATTGCATTGTTATTTGGATCTCCACATTCTACAGTTATATCATCAGGACAGGTAACTGTCGGAGCTGTTGTATCATTAATAACAATCGTTGCTGTACAGCTTGATGTATTCCCACATTCATCTGTCGCAACAAAGGTCACTACTTGCGAACCTTTAATAGGTCCTGGCATTGCTGCCATTGATTTTTTCTGTTTAGCTAATGTTCTCTCTATAGATTTCAGAACATAGTAATAGTCTTTAGGGCCTTCTACATTTTGTTTTCCAGACACTGTTCTTCTGTAAGAAGACTCTTCTTGATCTTCATTCTCAAATGAAAAACTTGTCGGATTATAATTATTGTTGAGTGATACAACTACACCCTCATCATCAGAGGCAGACACCGTTGTCAGCCAGTCTTCAATAAATCCATCATTGTTAGTATCTGCACACTCTAAGGTGAGGTCAGATGGACACTGCACATTAGGAGGCATATTTTCAATAAAAACGCTAACGACACACTCATCTGTATTACCTAATACATCTTCCACTTGTACAGTGACTAACTCTGTACTATTTTGATCACCACAATCAAACGTACCACATCCATTACAAGTCTCAGATATATCGTCAGGACATGCATAATTAACTGTATAGTTTAAATCACTAAGCGCTATTGTTGCACTTGAACCTGTCATAGCGACGGTTACATTACTCGGACAAGTGAGTGTAGGCACCTCTTCAGCAGTTATATCATTAGCTATGATTTGTGTACAATTATTTACATCTGTGACGGTAGCTGTGTACGTTCCTACATCAAGTCCACTGATATCTTCAGTTGTGGCGCCATTAGACCACACGAAGCTATAGGGTGCACCAGATGGATCAGTTGTGACATCTATAGCGCCATCCATACTACTTGGACATGTTGCATTAGTCAGGGCTACACTATTCGTGTTAGGACAACAGGCTGGCTGTGCTCCTCCACAAGAGATTCTTACTGGTTCAGATATCGAATTAAAAACTGTGTATGTTGGATTGGCTAATGTGCCTGAGGCCCACTTTATTTGATTTATTCCTGAAGTAAAATTTGGATAAAAATCAAATGTACTATTACATCCCACATTTCCAATAAGAGCTCCATCAGTGCAACAATTAGCCCAACGCCAGTCAGCTGTGACTGTCGGGAATATACCTGATATCTCTCCCGGATCATCTGAAAAATCTAATGTTGCAGAAGATGACAAACAGAAAAAATCTACCGATCCTCTACCACCATTACCTCCACCAGCAGCATCTATCAAAATAAACAGGCTGATCTCGCCTGTGAGTGTATTCTCATAAAGAAATAATACAACTGCATCATTCATTTCTAATCCGGTATTAGCCGAGGCACCGTTAGGATTACTGTATGAATAAAAAGCAACATCGTCTTCTGTATTTTGTATAGCATTGATATTAAATGACTGGGTGCCCTGAGAGGCTACACAATCACAACCCATCATACTCTTATTAATATATGCCGTTGAGTTATCTGTTTTAGATTGAAAAATTTCATTCTCTCTGAGCTCTATATCCATTATATCTAAAAACAAATCTCCTTCTACTACAGGTAGTACAGATGGCGTAGGAAACACGGCTATAAATTCTATATTTTCAGGATACTCAATATCAATAGAATTAATATTAGTAAATCCATCATCTATAAATCTATCTGAGACAACTGTAATGCCATGATTGTTTCTGATGATATTTTGTGTAGTTACATCTTTATTATTTCTAAAAAAATCAAAGTAAAAAGCTTCTCCATAGGATTTATTTCCTTCTAAATAAAGTGGCCAAGGAATTTTAGATTCTTCTAATCTTGCTAATTCCATACTCACATTTCCACTTGGCCTTGCTCCCAGTGAAAATTGATAACTTGATTCAGAATCATTTATAATGATCTTATTTTTTTGATCTGATATCAATAATTTCGTTAGTACTCTAACTTGATCATCTAATATATCAACATCAATATACGCTTCTTTATAAACTCCTTTGAATACGTCATCAGGCCCATAGTCATTACCGATGCACTCCCCATAACTTACTTTAAAAATTGACTTCTTGTCAGCCTTCAGTTCTGGAATTTTCATCCAAATAATCGCTGACTCATCATTAAAACTTTCTACCCAATATGGCACTACCCTGCTATCGATATCAGTTATTAGTAAATCAGAATAGTTTTCTGACATACCTTCCTTGTGTCTGATAATAGCCTGTACTGCTACGTCATACTGGTTCTGTCCTGACATCTCTGATATACTCATCTCAGACTGGTACTTGCATTCTGATGCAAGCTCGATTAGTCCGCTTTGATCAAATAAACTTAGTGATGCCATCCCGATATTTATGGGATTTCTGCGTGGACCTATAAATGGATTTGTATCATCCTCTTCGGTGATAGTAGCAAATGCAGTAGGGTCATAATTATTAGAAGTACTCATAATACCGCAACCATCAGTCGCAGAAAAGCTAGCAATCCAGTTTTCTATAAGGACATCATTACTTGTATCTCCACATTCTAATGTCAACATAGAAGGACATGTTAAGGTAGGACCATTATTATCTTCAACTGTCACATCAAAGTCACAGGTTGACTGCTTACCCGTCTCATCTTCTACAGTATAAGTGACAGTTGATACTCCTTTATTATAAGTGCCGTTAGCCGGACCAGATCCTGAGAATATTGACGCCCCTGAAACATCATGCGTAATAATTAGATCATCATTAGAAGTACAATCATCAAACAATATAATAGGATCTAAACCTGTAGTTATATTAGCTGAACACAATCCTGCATCTACATCAACTGTAAGATCATTAGCAGTACAATCTAAGACAGGAGGTGCACAGTCCTCAAAAGTCGCAGTAAATGATGCTGGATATAAATTACCACAACCTTCGTCAAAATAAAATGATTGAGAACCTGTCACAGATGCTACTGTAAGCGTCAATGCACCTCCACAGGAAGGAGCTGTAAATTCCCAATAAGACCAGTCATTCTGAGTATTCATTATTCGTCCCGCTGAGGCGGTGGTACATCCTGATATTGATACAATTGACTCCTTACAATCTGGGAGATCGTCTATTGCTGTATCCCATACAACCCCTTGAGCTGGATAAAATTGATTGTTAACCGTCATCCCATCGTCTACAATTATTTGTACTTGTGCATTGGCCGTCTGAGCAGCTGTGACATTTCCATGCCAGTGCTCGATGTATATACGGATAGTACCATTATTAGTGATGCAATAGGCTACTTGTACGCCATGAGCTAGCATACCTCCTGCCATGAGAATAAATACCGATAAAATGAGTAGTCTCTGATGTATTATATTTCTTGATCGAAATATATGAGCGACATAATTTTTGAAAACCCTGACCATAATAATCTCAATTTCTTATATACGTACGTAGATAATTATGCAATAAGCAATTCGCTTATCGACACAGATCGATTATGGGCACAAGGCCATTATCTATTTTTTAGGTTGGAATGGGTTTTTTCTTAGAATTTCAGGGCTTTGTCACTTAAAAAGTAGCTTTAATACACTTTTCCATGCAAAAGTATGAAAAATAATATATTAAAATTAAATTTTATGTGTAATTAGCTGACAATCAAATAAATTAAATTAACAATTGTCTCTATTGTTCTGTTTAACCATAGAGCGTATTCTTCCCGATTGGTGTATAAGTTCAATATCCATCGCTTAGTTATGCCACGACGATGTTATCAATAAGATTACTCTTATAATTTCGTGAAAAAGGTATTGATTGACCGTCCTTAAGATAAATCTGTCCTGTTGATGTCCTAAAAGACTCTATCTGAGAAGCATTAACTAAGAATGCACTATGAACTCGTATAAACATCTTATGGATTCTGCTCTCAAGATTTCTTAAAGTTGTTCTCATAACATAGGTTTTGTCTCTACAATTTATTTTAACGTACTTTCCATCCACTTCAAAGTAATTTATGTCACTCAATTCTATAGACAGAAAGTTATCTCCATTCTTAATAAAGAATTTTGAGTTGATATCTTTCTTGGTTGAAGGCGTTTTAAAAAAGACATTATTTGAAAAATCTAAAGCCTGTTTCAATTCAAGATCATCGAAACCCTTTTTTATAAATAAGCATGGCTTTAACTTACTCAGTTCTTCCTGAACTTTACTTTCAAAATAATTAGTCAAAACAATAAATTTTGTATCTGAGGATAAATTAGAAGATTGTAAGAGTTCTGCAGCAGTTCGGCCACCCGTTAGCATGTAGTCTGAGATAATAATATCAAAACTAAGGTTCTGCATAAGCAGTAGGGCTTGATCGATATTGGATGTTTGACTTATATCACTAAACCCCATACTTATGAGAGATTCAGTCAACAAAATCAGATCTGATTGATTGTCATCAAGAGCTAGGATTTTCATTATTAGGCACTTTAAGTTGAACTAATATGAATGTCGTGAAAACAAAGTGGGTAAGAGTGTAAATGTGGGTGATCAAATATAAGTAATTTTTCTAAGCACATAAGCCAGTTAGAAATCTTAACAAATAAATTCAATTGCTTTTCAATTTATTCTATCACTTCTACAGTATTTAAATAAATATGGAAATAAAAAAAGCCTCCAGAAATTCTGGAGGCTATGTGCTTTTGGGATATTTTATATAGCTTGAATAATAAAATTATTCTACAATTATCAATTTCTTGACAATCTCTCTTCTATCTAATTGAATCTTCATAGAATAGACGCCTTTAGCGAGATCTGTTACATTTAGATTGTAAGTTTTAACTCCTACCGGTACACCTATATCCATTAATGCATTCTTTCGAGCTATACGTCCTTGGGCGTCAAATATGTTGACAGTCAAGTCGTCTATCTCTCTAGTAATAGATAACTCTAAAGTCAATTCATTGACTACTGGATTAGGATATATAGTCGCAGAATTATCTCCTATCGTTAATACATCTCTACTTACTGTGACAATCTTAGAGTAATCTGTAGTTCCATCTAAATCTACTTGATTAACTCTATAATAGTAGACTCCTGATTCTATTACATCATAATCATCAAAGCTGTAAGTTTTTTGCTCTGGCGTATCTCCTTCAGAAAGCACCTTACTTATCACTTCAAAATCATCTAACCCAATTAGTGATCTCTCTACTTCATAGTGACTAACATTAGTTTCCTTAGCCACGTCCCATGTCAATGTATGATGAGAATCGTTGTTATCCACTCTTACATCAAGCCATTCTACTGATAATACACCAAACACTACACCTGCATCAACATGCGGCATATGTTCTCCTGGACTGATAGTATAGTAATCAGTTGTCAATGGACCATTACTACCGTCTACATCACTATCCATAGATTCATCAGCACCTCTATTAGGTGTAGTTACAGCCATACCGTTAGGTAATTCAAACTTAAGGTAATAACTATTCTTGCCTAAGTAATCAATCTTATACTCTCCATTATTATCTGTAACAGATTCTCCCAGTACTGAACCAGTACTATCATAAGCTCTTACGACAACATCCTTAAGACCTTGCTCTGAAGATTCTCTCATACCGTTACTATTGGTATCCATCCATACGTTATCTCCGATACTACCCATCTTATAATACCCTGCTCCTATGTCACATCTTTCTTGACCACATGACAACTGTATCTCGCTCGTCGTTCCAGGACCAAATGCTCCCGTCACATCACTATCCGTAGCTTCACTAATACCAAAATTAGCAACTGCCGGGACCAATGTAGCTGGCGGATTTAAGAATCTAAGATAGTATCTCCCAGGTGCTGCACAGAACTTGAAATATCCATCATCAGAAGGCGTACCTGGTTTGTGGCCTGTATATGTAAAATCATATAACACCCATGAGCCATCTATAAACTTAAATAACTCAACCTTAAGACCATTAATACCATTCTCAAACGAATCCCACATATCGTTCTCGTTATAATCTAACCAAACGAGCTCACCTATAGGAACACACTTATAGAGTCCTGCGTCAAAGCTGCTGATATCACACTCGCCTGGCGAAAGCGTAATCAGTGGCGTCGTACCTGGGCCATTACTATCATCAATATCTGAATCTGAAGTATTATCTCCACCCAGATTAGGGAGAGTAAATTCATATTCTCCAGAGAGAATTCTCACATAGTAATCACCTGGATAAAGGCCATCTACTAAGTACTTTCCATTAGAATCTGTAGTTGTAATTCTAACTAAATCATTATTAGAATCATAGACTTCTACAGTAATGCCAGCAATACCTTGCTCACCATTATTAAGTACTCCATCACCATTACAATCTTGCCATACTGTATCTCCTAATTTAGCTAATGGCATAAGTCCAGCATCGATATGGTTATCATCGTCACCATCATCATTATCAGAATCATCTGGATCAAAACACATAGATATGCCAGTACCATCATTTACATCATCTGCATCGCTACCGTTAGTACAATCAGCTGCTCCATTAGTAAATACAAAATCACTTAATGGTGCCCCAGGGCTATTATCAAAATCGAAATCCACATAGTATTGCTTACCTGATTCCAAACAAACTTGTGCTCCTTCGAGAGTTGAATCTTCACCAAATAGGTATTCTCCGTTTACTGTTGTTGTACTTGCAATCAGAGTACCTCCTGTATTAGAGCCAGCACTACATTCATATAAACTTACGGTTACATCATCTGTTACTGGACCTTCTCCACTGTCCTGACATCCATTACCATTAAGATCATAGAATACTGTTCCACCTAACTCTTGGCAAGGATTAATACCTGCGTCGATGTGGTTATCGTCATCTCCATCATTATCATCGTCATCGTTAGGATCATAACATCCTGACTGACCATTAGATGGATCAATATCGTCTCCGTCAGCATCACTCACACAAGCACCTTCTGTACTTGAGAATTTATGACCTTGTAGTGGTGCTCCTTCGCTATTATCGAAATCAAATACCACATAGTATTGCTTAGCAGGATCAAGACATATATCAGCATTAGGATTAGTACTCTCTGGTCCGAAGCTATATTGACCATCTGTCGTCGTCGTACTTGTCACTGGAGTTCCTCCGCCAGGTACGCCAGCAGAACACTCAAAGAGAGTAATACTCACTTCTTCTGTTACTAAACTTTCTCCGTTATCCATACAACCACTATTATCTTCATCTAAGAAAATCTCTCCTGCAATTGTCTGACAAGGATAAATTCCCGCATCAATATGTTCATCTTCATCTCCATCATCTAAATCTGTATTCTCTGGATCAAAACATTGTGACTCGCCATTAGATGGATCTACGTCATCCGCATCACTACCGTTAGCACAAGTCTCAGAATCGTTACTTGAGAACTCATAGAACTCTAATGGAGAACCTGGTGCCTTCGGTATTTCAAATTTAATGAAGTACTCTCTTGCTGGATCTAAACAAACCATACCTCCTGGGCTGGTTGAATTAGGTCCAAACTCATAAGCTCCATTTATAGTCTGCGTACTCGCTACAGGAGCATCTACTGCTGGATTTTGTCCACATTCAAATACTGAAACATTTACAGGATCCATAACCAATGTCTCACCTGGATCTTGGCAGCCATTGTTATTAGCATCTATAAATACCTCTCCTTGAATCTCCTCACAAGGATTAATACCTGCATCTATATGATCGTCTCCATCATCGCCATCATCACCATCTGGATCATAACAATCAGACTGTCCATTAGATGGATCGATATCATCTGAATCACCATTCATTGCACATGTGCCTTCAGCAACAGAAAAATCAAAACCCTCTAACGGAGAACCTATGCCATTATCAAAACTGAACTCTACATAATACTGTGTTCCTATTTCAAGACAAACATCTGCACCGTCATCATCAGAATCTGGTCCGAATTCGTATTGTCCGTCATTGACAGTCGTAGATGCAATCGGTGTTCCTCCACCTGGCACCCCTGCATTACATTCAAATAAAGTCACAGTGACATCTTCCATCACCAAACCTTCTCCTGAGTCATGACATCCATCAGCATTCATATCAAGGAAAATCTCTCCTGTTAAATTCTGACAAGGTGAAAGACCTAAGTCAATATCATCATCGCCATCATCTCCTGTATCTGGATCAGCAGGATCGTAGCATTCTGATTCTAACGTATCAGGATCTACATCATCTGCATCTGTAGAATCAGCACATACCTCTTCTCCTGTCGTCGGGTGATAATCTTCTAATGGATCACCTGCCGCTTGCGGCACGTCGAATACAACAAAATATGTGTTATATGGATCGAGACAAACATCAGCTCCGTCATTAGTAGACTCAGGACCAAACTCGTATGCACCATTTACTGTTGTCGTACTTGCAATAGGTGTACCTTGAGTAGCTACTCCGTCTGCACATTCAAATAATGTTACATTAACTGGATCAGTAACAGGATTCTCTCCTGCATCTTGACAGCCATTATTATTTAAATCAAAGAAAACTTCTCCAGCAACTTCTTCACAAGGATAGACACCTGCATCTATATGGTTGTCATCATTTCCATCTGCATTGTCGCCATCGTTATCATCATCGTCACCTTCATCTTCAGGATCATAACATCCTGACTGACCCGTTGTAGGATCTATATCATCTGCTGCATCTGGATTAGCACATGCATCCGCATGACTTGAGAGATTCCAATTTTCTAAAGATTCTCCTTCTCCATTAGGAATATCAAAAACAACATAATATTCTTTAGCTGGCTCTAAACAGTACATACCTCCCGGATTAGGAGAGAATGCTCCGAATTCATATTCGCCGTCTATAGTGGTTGTACTTGCGACAGGTGTTCCACCAGCTGCAACTCCTCCACTACACTCGAATAGTGTAACTGTCACTTCTTCTGCTATTGGTGTTTCTCCATCTTCCTGACATCCATTGTTATTCAAATCGTAGAAAACAGTTCCGCCTACAGCTTCACATTCAAAAATACCAACGTCGATATGCTGATCACCTTCGCCGTCATTACCATCATCTACTGCTGGATCAAAACATGTACTTTCTCCAGTCGTATGATCTGTATCGTCAGTTGTTTCTGAGTTAACACAGAAATTAGAATTTGTTGATATGCCATAGCCTTGGAGTGGTTCTCCAGGTCCGTTATTGACATCGAATTGTACAAAGTACTGTGTACCTGGCTCTAGACAAACCTGCGCATTAGGATCATCAGCATTCTCTCCAAACTCATATTGACCAGCATTTGTATTAGTAGTTGCTAATGGAGCATCAACTGCTGGATCTTGACCACATACGTATAAGTTAACTATGACATCATCTGTTACAAAGTTTTCACCTGTTTCTTGACATCCATTATTATCTACATCAAAGAATACATCTCCTGCTAATTCTTGACAAGGGAAGATACCTGCATTTATATGCTCATCTGAATCGCCATCATCAGCATCTCCATCCTCTGGATTAAAGCATTGCGACTGAGAATTAGTCGGATCTATATCATCTGCAAGACTTGTAGGATTACACATTCCTTCATTCGTAGACCATTCGAAGCCGTCTAATGCTTGTCCATCTGCATTAGGCAATTCGAATTCTACAAAGTATGTCTTAGTCGGTTCTAAACAAACCATTGCATTAATATTAGGAGAGTCTAATCCAAATTCATATTCGCCATCTATTGTTGTGGTTGATGCAACTGGTGTATCAGTTGCAGGATTTTGTCCACATTCGAATAGATTGACAGTCATTGGAATATCAATATTTGTTTCGCTACCTTCTTGGCAACCATTATTATTGTTGTCGTAGAAAACGACACCTCCTATACTTTCACACCCAAAGATACCTGCATCAATGCTGTCGTCATCATCGCCATCATCACTTGTAGGATCATAGCACTCTGACTCACCAGTTGCTGGATCTACATCATCTGCATCTTCAGGACTATTACATGTCTCCATTCCTTCTGTGAAGACGAAATTTTCGTATGCCTCTCCAGGTCCGTTTGGAATATCAAAAACTACAAAGTATTGTATCGTAGCTTCTAAGCATACTTCTGCATTTTCGTTAGGAGATCCAGGACCGAAGTTATAATCTCCATTTATTGTAGTCGTTGTTGCTACCGGTATATCCGTTGTCGGATCTTGACCACACTCAAATAGGCTTACGCCCACAGGACTTGTAACTGCCGTTTCTCCATTATCTTGACATCCATTGATATTCATATCAAAGAATACTGTTCCTCCTATCATTTGACATGGGAAGACACCCGCGTCTATATCTTCATCTGAATCACCATCTTCTCCATCTTCATCATCTGGATTATAGCAATCAGATAAACCAGTTGCACCATCTATATCATCTGCATCTTCTTCATTTGCGCAAGCACCTGTGGAATCACTACTGAACATATGACCTTCATAAGTTTCTCCTGGTCCATTAGGAATATCAAAGCTGACTATGTATGTGATATCAGGATCAAGTAGACACTCCCCTGTTGCAGGGTCTGCACCGTCAAAATTCCAAGAGCCATCTGCTGCAGTCATTGTAGAGCCTACAGACTCAACTGGTGTACCCGTAATAGGATCACAAGACCAAATCGTTACTTCTGCACCTTCGACGCCCATAGTTTCTCCTGCGTCTTGACATCCATTATTATTAGCATCAATGAATACTGTACCTCCCATGCTTTCGCAAGGACTGATACCTGCATCAATATCATTATCATCATCACCATCAGTAGCATCATCATCCGCAGGATCAAAACAAGATTCTGCAATCCCTGTATCAGAGTCTACATCATCTGCTGCGCCATCCATACATGTCATATCAGCCTCACCTGTACTAAAATCGTATCCAAAATATGGATCACCAGTTACTTCTCCTTGAGCATTTGGCAAATCGAAGCTTGCCGTATACGTTACATTTGGATCTAACTGGCATACTCCTGTAGCAGGATCCATAGCTCCAAACATCCATGAGCCATCAGCGCCTGTAGTTACTGTTCCGACTGGTGTAGAAGGCTGACCTGTCACAGGATCACATGCCCATATTGTCACTTCTACTCCTTCAACACCGATGGTTTCGTTTGCATCTTGACAGCCATTATTATTTTCATCTATAAATACAGTTCCTCCTATACTTTGGCATGGTGGTGTTATACCTGCATCTATATGATTATCGTCGTCTCCATCTG
>CAZBXL010000044.1:0-17567 GCA_964495785.1 uncultured Saprospiraceae bacterium
AAAGAAACGAAGACACAAAGAGCGATAAAGATTGCTTGAGTTTGAGTAATGTTCTATAATTTTTTGAGTACATATTTTCGTCTATAGAACATTTTATTTTGGTTTATTATTAGAAAGTCCTAGTTGGAGAGCTAGGACTTTTTTTTAATATTCCATTTATAGTCTTATTAGGGTTTATTAGAAGAGTTTAGGGTTCAAGTTTGATTCATTTATACAAAGATTTTATATTATTGCTTAGAGATCAATAAGTCATTTAAAGCCAGCATTTGTCGCGTATAACTTAGGTTTTTCTTTTTATAAATTTGATCCCAGTTAGGACCTCTAATTATTGAATTTATTAATTATTTAATTTTTATGCATTGAAAGCACTTATCGTTGAAGACACTGTCTCTTTAAGTTTGGACTATGAGATGATTCTGGATGATCTTGGTGTAGAAGTTATGGGGGTATATAAAAGTTGGCAAATGGCTCTTCCTGTTGTCAAAAAAAATCTACCTGATCTGATGATAGTAGATTTGTTTCTTGATAATAACGAGAGAGGGCTGGACTTTGTAGAAGAGATGAAGGATTATTTTGTCCCTACAATAATATGTACAGGATATCCAGAAACTGAGTATATGGATCAGGCATTAAAAGCTGGAGTCAGATCATTTATATCTAAGCCAATCGATAAAGCTGCTCTTGTTTACGAGATCAGAAAGCTACTCAACGAACAAGAAAGCGATAAGATCACGAATGACTTTTTACTGGTAAAGGATAAGAAAAATACGATTAGAGTTCCCTTTGATGAAATATGTAAAATCCAGATAGAAGGAAATTACTCTTTCGTTTATTTAAATAGTAATAAGAAGTATATTTTAAAAATTTCTCTTAATAAATTATTGAGCCAAATCAATAACGATAATTTTATCCGATGTCACCGATCCATGGTGATTAATTTATCCTTAGTTGAGTCACTCAATTTGTCAGAATCTAAACTTACACTGACTAATGGATCCGAGTGTATCATCGGTAATAAATATAAAGCTGAAATCAAGAAAGCTTACTTCAATTTAAATTAGTTTTTGCGATAACCTCCTCCTTATCATTTTTGATATACCAAAAATAAAATCTTCATATCCTTAGTGCTGCTATATAAGAAATCTTTAAAAGCCATTAGATAATTTAAAAGAGGCATAGTATTTTATTCTTACGGTTTCCGAAGTGTGCACTCTTTAAGTATTGCTTATGTAGACCTTAGTACTCAATTTCTTCTTAGGTCAGAGTGTTTCGTAATACAGTTTCCGTTTGTCAGAATCTGAGATGACATATTGTATCTTGCAATTACTGAGATAAATAAGATAGTTTCTATTCGTATCTTAGATAATTCATTCTTAAGCGAGATTTTGATCTAGAAAATAACTGATGATCATTGGACAAATAATGGACAGATAACTTATCTCATCTATTATTTGTTGAAATATCACAAACGTACGTATCTTATATTTCTCTTTACTCTTCATTTTATGAGCATAATAAAAAAGAGCAGCGGTTATAACCATTGCTCTATATATAGAAGCTATTTTACTTAATGATGATATGCGGCTAATCCTTAGTTCGCATTTACAACTGAAGGCTTGAGCAAGTCATAAAACTGACTCAGTTTGGGCATTAGAATAATTCTTGTTCTTCTGTTCATGGCTTTTCCTTCTGCAGTATTATTATCAGCAAGTCTATTGTACTCGCCTCTTCCAGCAGCTATAAGTTTATCAGGATTGACGCCATAATCTTTTTGTAGAGTCTTAACCACTTGTGATGATCTTCTTACACTAAGATCCCAGTTATCCTCCATGCAACTATTTCTGATAGGAACGTTATCTGTATAGCCTTCCACCATAACTTCGAGCTCAGGCTTGGATTTTATTATTGTAGCGATTTTAGCTAGTACTTCTCCAGCTCTCGGGGTCAATTGATAACTGCCTGACTGGTATAGCATTTTGTCAGACAGGTTGATGAAAACAACAGTTTTGTCAACTTTTACATCAATATCCTGATCGTCTATGCCGTCCTTGAGTACAGACTTAAGATTGACTGCAAGGGCTAAGTTTAGAGAGTCCGCTTTTGATTTAGCATCCATAAGATGTCTTATGTACTTGTCTTTGCTTTCGAGTTGTTTAATTGTTTGATTCATGTTATCATTAGCAGATTTAGAAAGTACAGTCAGGTCACCTACTTGAGCATATTGTTGCTCTCTTTGCTTCTTCATATCTTCTAACTGTGCTCTAAGTGTAGCCTCAGATTCTTCTTTAGAATTTTTTAGGGTTTCGTATCTGAATCTTTCTGACTCTAATTGTGTAGCAATGCTGCTTTTTTCTTTTTTGCATTCCTCTAAATCATATTTAGTTTCTGTATACAAATTAGTGGCTTGATCGACTTCGTAGGTGAGGTCAGCTATTCTTTTCTTGCCAGAGCATGATTGAAGTAAGAATACTGCAGTTGCGAATAAAAATATGTTTGTTTTCATAATGTTAGATTCAGAAGATTAATTGTTTTAATTCAAAATGTATAGATTATTGATAATGTTATAAGAGGATATTAGTTTTTGATCTTAAACGCAGATTTTATCATTTTGATCGATATTGGTTTAGTTTCCGTTTATAACTTTATTGCAATACAAATATCAACGCTGCTATCTCTTAGTATAATAAGTTTCTATTCTTGACTTGATTGATAATAGCTTCGACATTAAGTATCAGTGCAGCATTGTCTAATAGTCGGTTGAGTATTGCCGAAAAGTAGTAGTCACTTATCTCAGTAATTAGTAAATGAATAAGGATAGGTTTTGCAGTAGGGGAGAGTCATGTAGGCAACGTATCATATCAGTCATCTCTCTCTGGTAAGGTCTTACTTTTTTTTGGATAGAAATGACTCAGGTAAAACAAACAAATCCTTCATAATGCAGTATAAAGTAAACTATCCATTATGAAAAAGAAGGTAAAAAAAGTTTCAGAAGAAAACCTATGTATTAACAGGCGACCCTATGGTAGAGGTTATAGGTATTATGATGAGAATGACAAAGCCATTACTGATAAGAAACTACTGAAACGCTTGAGAGGATTAATCATACCACCGATGTGGGATGACGTTATGATATGTAATTGGGAAGACGGGCACATACAAGCAACAGGTAGAGATGCCAAAGGTAGAAAGCAGTACATCTATCATTCTAAATATGAAGAAGCCCGACAACAAGAGAAATTTGATAGAATGTTAGACTTCGGAAAGAACTTACCTGCCATGCGTAAGATCAATCTAAAACATGTCAAAAAATCTAAATGGTCAAAAGAAAAGGTTCTCTCACTGGTAGTTATGGTATTAGATGAGACTGGATTAAGAATAGGCAATCGCCAATATGCTGAGCGTAATGGCACCTATGGGCTGACAACACTCAGGCGAAAGCATATAGAAATTAATAGCGATTCGGTAGCTTTTGAGTATAAAGGTAAGAGCAATCAGATAAGACAAGTAGAGATCGATGATACCTACCTTTCTGGACTAATCAAAAAGTCAAGTGAACTACCTGGTTACGAATTGTTCAGGTACAAAGACGATAGTAATCAATGGAGGTCAATAGATAGTGATGACGTTAATCAATGGATACACGAGCATATGGGAGATCAGTTCTCAAGCAAAGATTTCAGAACATGGGTCGCATCTCGATTAGCCATAGAACTCTATCCAGATGCTTTGTCTGTAAAGAAAGATTTTCCACGTAAGAAATTTACAAACATACTTCTAAGGCTTGTCGCTGACGAACTAGGTAATACTCCTACTGTCTGCAAATCCTATTATATCCATCCTATAATATTAGGCAAAATATCTGAACAGTCAATCACATGGTCTGCACCTAAGAATAATGAAGCGTCAACTCGATTATCATCATCAGAGAAATATCTGATCAAAAGTCTGAATAAGAACTAAGAAGATCGTAGTACAGGATGACTAACGATTTTATCTTTTTTCTATAAGGAAAGGCCAATACCTCTTAGGTACATGTCGAAGGTGTAGTTTTTCATTATTACGTTCTTCTATGTTTACACTTTTAAAATATTGCTTCCACATGTCTTGATATTTAAGTTCTTCTTCTGTAAGAACTTCTGGAGATATTAGACAAGATTTGTTTGCTGTATCAATGGTTACGTAGCTTATAGTATGATCTTTATGATGTATTGCATATTTGCGTTTAGTGTCGTAGATGAGCCATTCTAACGCAGGATAGCGATCTTTAAAATGTTTTCCAATTAAGGGCAATACATTGAAGTCTGGATTTATTTCGCATGCCCACATATGATCTTTCGTTTCTTGAAATCTCACAAATGCATGCATCCTATGTACCTCTCTGCCTATCATTTTCTTGACCTTATGTAAGTCCATAATGATAGGGTCAGAAAAATCGCTGATCTTGTATCCTTCATCCTTAAATATAAATTTTATAAGATGTAGCAGTTTCATTTCTATGCCATCGCATTCACTTAGAAAGCAGCTGTATATAAATCTGATAATTTTATTTGAAGATTTCTGAGTGAGACCTGATAGGACTCGCTCAGCTTTATTGTTGTCAGTAGGATGAGACAAAGATGTTGAGAATAGTTCTATGCCATTATCTTCAGTTGTAATCTTGAGGGGTTCCAATTTTTTATCGTAAATATGGAATACTAAACTTAGAAATCCCTCAAATGATCTATCATATGTCAGTATTACATTATCCAATTCCGAACAGACTTAATTGACTTGGATTCTTAGATTGCAATCGTAAGGGTTTCATTTCATTGGATATTAACTCTATGGGTTGTGATAATAGCTGATTAGTCATCCCTGCACATTGTATAAAATACTTGGCCCTCTTCCATACAATACCGATCTTTTTAAGATGCTCTTCTCTTAACTTTCTAAATTTTCTGGCAGACAATATTTTCTTAGCAGACTTGACGCCTATACCCGGTACACGTAGGATCTGATGATAATCTGCCGTATTAATATCTACTGGAAATAAGTGCATATTTCTGAGTGCATATGAAGACTTAGGATCCATTTCTAAATCTAAATCTGGAAAAGCGTCATCTACGATTTCGTCAACTTTGAATCCATAGAAGCGCATTAACCAATCAGCTTGGTATAATCTGTTCTCCCTAATGACAGGAGTCTTATCTACTGTCGGTAATCGAGCATCATTAGAGATAGGGACATAGCCAGAGTAGTAGACTCGCTTCAGATTTTTTCCCTTATATAAATCATCAGACAACTCAAGAATGTGTTTGTCATTCTCTGGACTTGCGCCTATTACTATCTGTGTGCTTTGGCCGCCGGGAGATACCTTAGGTGCTTTCTTAGATTTTTTTCTTTCTGCTTTGGACTCGCTGATGGCTGTCTTAAGAAAACTCATAGGCTCTAATGCATCTTTGAATGATTTTTCTGGCGCTACTTTTTTGAGGCTGACTTCTGATGGCATCTCTATATTGACGCTCAGCCGATCTGCATATAATCCTGCTTCGTATAAGAGGTCATCGCTGGCACCTGGAATCGCTTTAAGATGAATGTAGCCATTGAAGTCGCATTCATTCCTCAGTTTTTTTGCTATCCTCACTAATCTTTCCATAGTGTAGTCAGCACTCTTAAAAATACCACTACTCAGAAATAAGCCTTCGATGTAATTTCTTTTATAAAAATTTATTGTAAGATCAACGACCTCTTGCACGGTAAAGGCAGTTCGTTTTATATCATTAGACTTACGAGTGACACAATAAGCGCAATCGAAAATGCAAAAATTAGTATAGAGGATCTTAAGGAGTGATACGCATCTTCCGTCTGGTGTATAGGTATGGCAAATTCCCATATTCTTACTGTTACCTAATCCATGCTTGGTGTTCTTACGATCACTACCACTTGAAGCACAGGATACATCATACTTGGCAGCATCACTCAGGATTTCTAACTTTTCTATAGTACTTAGAGCCATCTATTTTTTTTCTTGTAATTGACATTTAAGTATTTTAGAATTCACTTTTGATTAAGAATGTAGTCTAAATATCGTCTGTCATTAGTAAATAATAGCGCAATAAAAAACTATGTCGATAAAGCTGACATTTGGGTCATGAAATCGCCTGACTGTAACGCAGCATTTTTTCAAATAGTTTCAGCGTTAGAAAAAAAAAGTGAAGATATTTAGAATGAGCATTATGCATTATGAGATGACTTACAATTATCTGTAATGATTAATTGATTACACTCTTAGAATGGTAATGTAATGATCGCAGCCGATACTCGAAAAGTCTAACTCTGTCGCATAGAACTAAGTATCAAGTTATCCTTAGAGAATATAATTCATAAACCAAGTCTGACCTTTAAGTCTATGATTGACTCTCATAGCTTATGTCTCCAGTAGCTTTTGAAGCTTATTGATATTAGACTCCTATTATTTGATGACGAATTTTTCCGTTATGGAACCTCTTTCTGTTTGTAATAAAATGACGTAGGTCCCTGTCGATAAATGTTCAATATTCATACGACCTGTGTTAGAAATTTTGGTTTGGCTCATCACTCGGTGTCCATTGATGTTATAGATTTGAATATCAGTTATCTCTTGTAGATCAATGTTTGATATATCGATATACTGATCAGCAGGATTAGGACTCAGGATAACTGAGTCGTTAATAATATTCTCATTTATATTAGTAAGAAATTCTGCACTTGTTCGACCGTTTACAACGAGAGTAGCGACTCCAGCTGTGTCTACAGCTTCAGTTTCATCAAATTCTATAACAGGACGCTTATCATCAGCGGTCATAAACTTGTAGGTCTTAGTATCTTGATTATCCAAAAATGCTCCTGCCATATCTCCTAAGATATCAGATACATCAAGCCATACGAATGCTCCAAATAATGTGACTCCAACTTCTATTACTGTCTCTGTAGTATTATTCTCTAAAATTTGGAGGACTTCCTTTTCTTGTCCAGCAATGGTAACGGTTCCCCATCCTATAGCTTCCTCACGTTTTGTTATATCTAAAGTGATTCTGATTGAGTCTATCATAGCACCAGGTAGTCCAATATCAAGGCTGTCGAGAAATGGTAAAACCTCAGCACTTAGCGATGACCTTATCTGAAACTCATCTTCGATTGTATCATTAAATTCAAATGGCGTATATCGTAATCTGAAAGGCTCTTCCAAATTGATATCTGTATCTACATCAATGCCTCCAAACATATCTACTTCTATACCCACAACGGCTATTGTAGAATCTGTTCTTTCTGCAGCTGCTTGGAATAATCCAATATCTACGATCATATTAGCTTCTGGAAAAGTATCGCCTAATGCGGTTCCAGCTATATCAAGATAAGATTCTACTTGACCGGTCACTGGATTAAATGAATCAAAATTCCACTCTACATCAGCACCTGATTTTCTATACTCTAATGTGTCTTCAAAATTACTGAATATCGTAAATTCTAATTCGTCACCTATATCAGGAAGAGATTCTGCAGTGACGGTTATCTGTGCACAAAGGCTTACTGGTATAAGCATGACAATTAAAGCAATGTAAGTTTTCATAAGTATTTATTAAAATTATTAGAATACAGAAAATCTATTCACAAGCTACGAATTTTCGTTAGTCATTAGTCAAACACAACGGTCTTATTCTGATAGCTGATCACCTTGTGATTAATATGTTCTTCTACAGCTTGTGCAAGTACTATTTTTTCAATACTACGTCCTCGCATTTTCATGGCACTGATAGAATCCTTATGAGATATAGATATGACGTCTTGAGATATGATCGGTCCTTCATCTAAGTCTGTAGTTACGTAATGTGCTGTAGCTCCTATAAATTTTACACCTCTATTAAATGCACTCCTATAAGGATCAGCACCTATAAATGCTGGGAGGAAACTATGGTGTATGTTAATGATTTTATTTTTGTACTGATTTACAAAATTCTCAGAGAGTATCTGCATGTATCGGGCTAATACAATGACGTCTATATTATGTACTCTTAATAGTTCCAGTTGCTTATGCTCCTGTTCTGCTTTATTATCTTTTGTGATGGGTATGTGGTAATATGGGATATTAAGCCTTTCTGCAGCCGTTCTAAGTTTGTCGTGATTGCTTATGATAAGAGGTATCTCTATGTTCCATTCTTTGGATTCATGTCTGGCTAACAATTCGTAATAGCAATGTTCGTATTTAGATACAAATATGGCAACCTTAGGTATCCAGTCGGTGTAGCACAATTGCCAACTGCTCTGAGGGTAGTGTAGATTTAGATAAGCCCCTAAATCTTTCTCCAGATTGTCTTCGCTGATAGTACATTCTGAAATGTCCCATTCTATTCTCATAAAGAATAGATTGTTAGCAGCATCTACATGTTGTTCTAAGTTAAGGATATTACCGTTATGTTGATGGATGAAATCGCTCACCTTAGCTAATATGCCAACTCTGTCTCGGCAATGAAATAATAAGATGGCATTTTTTGCGGATGGGAGGATTTTAGAAGGAGGCATAAAAATTATTGTTAGATGTCTGTGTATGCTTAGTTATTTATAAAATAAGTAAGCCATTGTAAAAATAACAACTATTAATGAGTAGTTTATATATGATTAAAATATATAATTTGAATTAGATTAGTTTAATTTTACAAAACAAAATTCTATATTCTGAGTTAATTGATGATCTGAGTAAAGTTAATGTTACTTTTTGGTTAATTAACCGTAGTTAATTTGGAATATTTAGTTTTTTTATAAAAAATTGCATAACTATTTAGTGTACAACTGAAGAAATACAAATTTTTTTGAATCATGAAACATCTATTTAAGAGCTTAAAGGCAACAGCCATTCATGCCATTCAAGGCTTAGAAAACTTTTTATTGAGACTATAGTCCATAGTTTTTTATGATAATTTTTGCCTTAGGTCAACTTACAATTTCTCACATCTATTCTAACATAAAAAGTACTTCTTGTCCTATTCCTATTCGGTTATAGGTATATAGATTATCCAAACTCATGTAAGCTATTCTTGGATATCCGCCTGTCGTTTGTCCATCCTGCAGTATGATTATCATCTGACCAGAAGATGTTAATTGTATCATGCCAGGAATAAGAGCTACACTTTTGCTGAGGTGTTTTGGATGACAGTACATACCTGTACCGTTAAGCAAAGATCCCATTCTATTCGATTGATTACTGACGGTACATCGCAGGCCATTTTTTAAAAGTTGTTTACTCTGTTGGTCTAATGTGTGATACTCAGGACCGGCTTTGATTTTTATCTCATTTAGATCGGAGTTTGTAGATTTGATCTCTACATCATAAGATGTATGATCGGTCGGTGTCCAATGTATCTGATCACCTTTCTTTAGTTGATCAATCTCAGTCATCTTATAAGGGAGATAAGTACTGTAGGATTGAGAGTCTAAGTATCGTTGCGAATCTATTCTCCCAGAGATTGCAATATAAGATCGCAAGCCTCTACTAAAAGGAGATCCACTTAAGATGTCATCAGGATGAATTTTGATGGCTTTTTCAGTAGTAATTGAATGACCATTGAGTGTCCAATGTGACTCAGCACCAGCTATGGCTATATGGCAAGTGTTATGAAATTGTATTGTAGGAGGTATAAGTGTAGATTCTATGACAGGATAAGAAATGGGATTACCTACTATTGTGTTAGCTATAGAAGCACTTCTCTGATCCATCACTCCTGATGGTGGGATAGAGTAGAATGCGTATCCTGATCTGCCCATATCTTGGATGCTCGTTAGTACACCGGATTTAATAATAGTGAGTCTACCCATTGTATAATTCTAAACTAACTTGATCATCCTGTATCTTCTTTTTTTCTATATCATCTACAGCTACAATTTTGATTTGATCACCTATGAGTAATTTGATAGGAGGTAATTTTTTAGAGTTGATAATTGGTGTCAATAATTCTCCTATTACATGCCAACCGCCAGGACTCGGTAGAGAGTATATCCCCATATAGGGACCTCCTACAGCAAAACTATTTTCTGCTAATTGAGCTTTAGGTGATTCTTTTCTTGGTATCTGAAGATGGTCTGGTAATCCTGAGAGATATATGAACCCCGGCATAAAACCATACATAGCGACAACTAATTGAGAAGAGGTGATCTCCTTAATGTACTCTTGCCTTGATAGTCCTGTGTAAGATGTTATGTAATCCCAGTCATTATTATGATCGAAATAGATGGGAAGCTTTATTTGTCGTGACGCAGTCTTCTTTGTAACCGTTAGTGTCTCAAGGCGACTCTCTGCATTGGGTTTGTAATTATCGTTTAGTTGTATTAAAATTTCGACTTCCGTAGCGATAACTTCTTTTATAAAATCAAATTTATTTTCATAAATAGCTTGTGCTAAGAGTGCTAAGTTAATGTCAGCGTCAGCTTTCAATATTAAGAAGTCATCACTATATCTCTGAACTTCTAATTGATAATCATCTATATGAAGATATTTCAATATTTCTACTTTTTAGATGACGAGATATAGCTGAGGCGATGTCCACGGCATGTGGTGTATCGCTATGTACGCATATGGTATCGGGTATGATATCATATGAATTACCTTTACTGTCTATTAGTTTCTTATTTATAAAGTCATTAACACGTTCTATAATTAGTCCAACATCAGAAATAACTGAGCCGTCATGCTGTCGAGGCATTAGAGAATTTATATTCTTATATGCTCTGTCGCTAAATATTTCTTGCACATAAGGTATCCCTTTTTTATTGCAGATATCTACAAGAGCACTTTCTGCCATAATGTAGATGGGTGTGTTCTTTTGTATTTGCTGAATGGATTCTATGATGTGCTCTCCGAGAGTTACATTCTTATGCATATCGTTATATAATGCACCATGTGTTTTGACATGATGTAATGAGCCACCATGACTTTCTACCAAGCCCTTTATCGCAGCAACTTGATATTTAATCTGTGCTTTTAATTCTGATATAGGAATGTCGAGAGACTTTCTCCCAAAATTTTTTCTATCTAAATAGGATGGATGAGCACCTATGGCAACCGTATATTTCAGTGCATTGATAATTGTCTTTTCTATATGTTCTGCAGATCCACTATGAAATCCACAGGATATATTACACGAAGATATATGTGGTAGGATATCTGCATCATAATTGGGCTTACCGTCTATGAGTTCTCCCATGTCACAGTTGATATCTATGGATTTGATCAGTGTCATATAACTTTCATGATAGTTCTCATTGACAAAAGTATAGTTATGATGATAACGGATATACTGAGAACGTTACTGATGATACCGTTTGTATATTGCTGTAGTATTTTTTTGGAGTTGGCGACATAAATTAAAAACGCCGCTATAAATGGAAGTAATATTGCATTCGTAATCTGAGCAAATTTTATAATTAATATAGGTCTTAATCCTGTCATCGCAACGAAAACGCCTATTGATAATATACTCATCCATACTGCTTTAAATTTTATATCCTTTTCATTATCTGTCCATCCGAATAGTCCTTGTGCAGCATAGGCAGCAGCGATAGGTGCTGTAAGTGTAGAGCTAAGTCCAGCAGCAAGTAGTCCGATACCCATTAATATCTTAGCACTACTGCCAAATGTAGGTTCTAATTGTAATGCTAAATCTGAAGCATTATATACTTCTGATATTAGACCGCGAGATGCTGAGGCCGTAATGACAATCATCATAGAGATAATACCACCTATTATAATACTACTTGCGTTTTCGATTCTGATATCCTTTAACGAATCTGTAGAATCCCATTTTTTAGATATCGTCGAGGCATGCAGAAAGAGATTGTAAGGAACTATCGTGGTACCAAGTAAGCCGAGTATGAGAAGGAAGTCGGTGTCATTATTCCACTGAGGGATGCAGCCCATAAGTACCTCAGATATTTTGGGTTGCACTATGATTACCGTAGCAAAAAAACAAGTGCTCATCATCAACACCAGGCTGATTAATATTTTTTCTAACCATCTGTAACCACCAAACCATAGAATTACAAAACTTATACCTCCAAGTATGAGCGGCCATAATTGCATCTTTCCAGCAATCAGTTCCATGCCTAATACACCTCCCGAAATATTACCCGCTTCGTAAGCTGCATTACCTATAAGTATAGCACTGGTAATCAGTATTATGACCAAGACCTTAGATACGATACTCTTGTATTGTTTGAGAACGGCTTGACCCAATCCCTGTCTCGTGATGAATCCTATTCTGGCGGCCATCTCCTGTAGAACTATGGTGGCCAGAACGGAAAATAATAATACCCATAAGAGACTATAACCTGATTCTACACCGGCCATCGTACAAGTAGTGATCGTCCCAGGGCCTATGAATGCCGCTGTGACAAGAGTAGAGGGTCCAAAGTATTTGCTCAATCTCATATTACTGAATACTCGATGTCTGAGACTTAAATGCAAACAAAGCAAATGACGCTAACCAGTGTTGGCCAGCGTAGTCACCGTCAGTAATTTTATTCAGTGAATAGGCTAAGTGTGTGTTAGCAATTTCTTGCGCCTTATTATTTTCACTGAGAGGATAAAGACACCAAGCTCTAGAAAAATTTAATCCATCTAAGTGTACTAATTTACCATCAGTTCTATCTATGATTTTTCCAGGCTCTAATGTCATAGTGCCTTCATATAGATCTGGCATGAAGCCCTGTAGCCATGTATCAAATTTTTTACGATCTAATATTTTTCTCATTATATCAATTTCCTGGAGACAAGGGGATAGAAAATCATAGCCACTCGGTTCCCATGTAATTGGGCATCCTTTATCTTCATTATAGAATCTTAATGCATTTTTTTCTATTGAATCTTTTAGTTGATTATCACCTACTGTAATGGCATAATCATAGGCAAAGCTTAAGCCAAATGCAGTGTTACTATGTTCTCCAACTCTAATAGGGTACACAAGTTTAGGTAAGTAGCTAATGTACGCTTCGGATATATACGTTGATAGTGGAGTTAAGTTCTTGTACCACTCTTGAGCCTTAGGACTATCCCAGGTGTAAAGTTCTTCTTGTAATTTTAATAACCATGCCCATCCATATGTTCGTTCAAATGATTTGGTATGATCATTTAATGTAAAATACTCAAGTTCTTTCTGGATGTTTTCTTGAGTGAGATTTTCATCTAACATTTTGATAATCTTTTCTCTATTATCAAGATTAGGAAAAGTCTTAAGTAAATAAACTAATGACCAATGTCCGTGTACAGCAGAATGCCAATCAAAACATCCATAAAAAGCAGGGTGATGCACTTGTGGCATTGCTAAGTCTTCAGCTTTATCGATGACAAGTCCAGCCTTATAGGGTAGTGGGTTTTGTATGCACGCTATAGGTAATTGAGATAATCTGATAGCTTGATTAATATCTAACTCTATATGTGGATCAGGTTTGCTTATTTCTTTTTTTATAATATCAGTCGATTTTTGCTCATTACAAGAGACTGATACTGCAGTGCATAAGACAAGTAAGGCTACTTTTTTAAGAAAGGACATATCTCTTTTTTAAGGACTGTTAAGTTAATAAATATCATTATGAATCAAGTCATGATGATTGTATCATTATGGTTATTTTATTCACAGTTACAATATTTTCATTCTATTGTTTTATAGTGAGAGATATGAATAAATCTGATTCTATCGTTACTGCAGAACTTAAGCCTTATCGATATGTTTCATAATACATTATATTTACAACCATAAGATATTGCGTATCGAAAACAAGGAAATCATAGCATTAAGTGATGCACTCTATGAGGCATCTAAGTCTATAAGAATACTCAGATCTGTTAGTTGGGATCTCAGTGTGAGGGAGGAGTTTTTTAAAAACAAAGCTCAGGTCTTACCGTCTGTGACTTATCCAACATATGATCCGACTGATTCTCTCAAGACACTTGACAGAGCAAGAGTACTGATTAAGTCGGCAGGAGATTTTCATGATTGGGCAGATAGAATTGCTACTAATTTAGAGAATGGATGTAGAATGTTGTCCTCTCTTGGGACACCGGATTTCTATAAGTATTCTTCTAGATTGTATGGTACTCCCAAAGACCTTCTCCCAGATAACAAAACTAATTCTCTTGATTTAGCATTGTTTTTTGAAGAGATGTATCAGCATATCGATATGTTAGACATCGGAGCTGAATTTCCTACAATTTACACATCAGAAGATATTTCAAATAGATTAAAGTCTGAGGTGTCGGCTATGTTTGGTGATGATGCTCCAGATATTGTTATAGATGATAATGTCTCTTCTAAAGTGATCGCTGGAAGAAGAAGAATAAGAATTAGGTCTACAGCGATGTTTGATGATAACGATATAGATCAGTTGGTACATCACGAGGCCTTTGTACACGTTGCTACATCTATTAACGGTTATCATCAGAAAAATATAAAAATCCTAAGTGCCAGCCATCCTGGTACAACGAAGACTCAGGAAGGTCTTGCAGTATTCGCAGAATTTATTTCTGGTCATATAGACCTGGAACGACTCAGAAGATTATCAGATAGAGTAGTTGCTATTCAGATGGCAGCAGACGGTGCAGACTTTATAGACGTCTACAGATATTATAATGATAGGATATCTGATAAGCATAATGCATACGAAAGTACAAGAAGGGTATTTAGAGGAGGTGTGATGACTGGGGGAGCACCATTTACAAAAGATATGGTTTATCTCGATGGTCTCTTGCGTGTACATAACTTTCTCAGAGTTGTCGTCTCGTCAGGAAAATCTGAACTACTGCCATTATTATTCTCAGGTAAGATGGAGCTCAAAGATATAGATGTCATGATAAAGCTCAAAGAGAGAGGACTTATCGATGCTCCTAAATATCTTCCCCCATGGATGAAAGACATTAGATTCTTACTGACCTACTTAGCTTATTCTTCTTTCTTAAATAGCGTTAAGCTAACTCATCTCAAGAACTACTATGCTGAACTTATAGGCATCAAGACGGATTAATCATAATAATCTTCTTGGACGACCTGAGGTTGGAAAAAGCTTTTATCCAATACCAAAACAAGAATAAGAAGTAGTATGTCAATAGCTAAGCTTACATAGAATCCTACATTACCGAGTGATCCTATGAGTGCACCACTTTCTTTATCTGCACTATAGATTACTAATTGGACAATGTTAGAGACCATGCTTAATGCAATCCCTGTGATGACGATAGGAATTGTATATTTTTTAAAGCCTAATAACATGATGCCTGCGATAATAAAAAATATGGCTATAAATAGACCTATATAACCAAAGCGTACAATCCACTTTTGTCTGTAATCTGAGATGTAAGAAGTTTTTAATATTGTAGACTCTATGTCAATATTTTCATTTTCATCCAATAGTATAGTATCTGAAATCAGATCAAGTACTTTCCTGTCTTCTTCTGATAAGTCTTCTAATTTCTGACCATTACTGGAACTAAGAGTATCGCTTTGAGCCTCGGGAGATTTTTCAATATTGGTATCATAATCGACTACCATTGACTCCTCCATGATTTTATTGAGATCAGGTAACATAATCTCAGTTGCTCTATTACATGCTCCACATCCTCCAAACAGCAACATAAGTATACCTATCACTATAGCCCAAACTGGTCTTTTCATTTTTTCTAATTTGTAATGAAATATAGCGATTTAGCACAGATAAATAAAAATTTACGTATTAAATACAGATTTTTTTAGATTAAGAAAACCAAACATTTGATGTATCTCGTATGTTATTATGTTGAGCTCGAGCAAGAATAGGTATACAAAAAGAATATATTCTGCCGAGTCAATAGCTGAGATAAATAGAATATTAAACTTAGATTACGAGTAAGGTTCAATCTTGAGAGCAAAGGAACGATAAGAGGCTGTCATGAAAATCGATAAATGTGGCAAGTAAAGAGATATCATCGTGATAATAATCGCTACTGATGCATATATGAGAAAATTACTTATAAGGTGATTGGGTTTAATTATTAAAATAAAGTTGGTTTTTGGTTGAAAGGTTTTCGGATATGATTCGAAAACCTTTTCTTTATTATATCAAGTCAATTAGATTAATCAAAGTATGAACACCAAAGAAATATCAACTATACTACTCTGTGTCGTTTTGTTATTGTCTTGCAGTAATAATGAAGACAAGTCGGATTTAACTTTCGTCAAAGCATCAAGTGTGATCTCTATAGATGGTCGTGATACGGAAGATGCTTGGAATGAGGCAACGTGGCATGACATAGATCAAGTTTGGATTGGAGGCACATGTGATTCAGATGATTTTTCCGGACGTTATAAGACACTATGGAGTGAGGATAGAATATATGTAGTCGCTCAGATAGTGGATGATACTTTGATTGATATACATTCTGATGGATTATATAGATATTGGGATGATGATTGCTTAGAGGTATTTGTAGACGCTGATGCCTCAGGTGGCGATCATCAATATAATTATAACGCATTTGCTTATCACATAGGACTTGATGGCAAGGTTGCAGATATTGGAGTAGATAGTCTACCTCACTACTATGATCATGTCGTCAGCGCAAGAACTCATAAAGGTAATATGACTATATGGGAGTTAGCTATAACACCATACGATGATACATATGTGAGAGATGAAAATTCTCAGCCAATCAAATTATCTGCTGGACAAAATTTGGGATTTGCGATCGCATATTGTGATAATGATTACAGTCAAGAAAGAGAACACTTTATCGGATCAGCGGTAGTCACTGGTGATGATAAAAATAGGGGATGGATAGATGCGGGAATTTTTGACAAGGTCATTCTCGCAAAATAATACCCATCATACAAAATGCGTATCATAAGCACAGTCCCATCTATTACAGAATTATTATTCGATCTTGGATTAGAAGATGAGGTTGTTGGTATCACTAAGTTTTGTGTACATCCTAATTCATGGTTTAAGTTAAAACCAAGAGTAGGCGGAACTAAAAATCTAAATGTCCAAAAAATAATAGAACTAAATCCCGATCTCATCATCGCCAATAAAGAAGAGAACGTCAAAGATCAAATAGATCAATTATCTTCTCACTCTGTGGTTAAATTAACAGATATAAAATCTGTAGATGATAACTTAAAGTTAATTTCTGATATTGCATCTTTGACAAATAGAATACAGGAGGGGGATGAGTTAATCAAAAGACATAAAGCGACGCTTTCTAAAATTAAGAAACCGAATTCTTTAAGATCCGCAATATATCTAATATGGGAAGATCCTTTAATGACAGTAGGTGGTGATACATATATCAATAGTGTAATGGAGCTATGTGGCTTAGATAATCTCTTAGGTGATACACATCGGTACCCGAGCTTAGACTTGTCTAAATTAAAATCACTACAGCCCGAAGTACTGTTGTTAAGTTCAGAGCCTTATCCATTTAGAGATAAGCACTTAGCTTACTTTCAATCAGAACTACCTAACACGAACGTTGTCTTAGTGGATGGAGAAGTGTTCTCATGGTACGGCACAAGACTAATCAAGAAAAGTGATTA
>CAZBXL010000044.1:17667-33941 GCA_964495785.1 uncultured Saprospiraceae bacterium
AAACCGTGTTCTTTTAGATATTTTTTAAACTTCAATTGTGGTTTATACTCACCATGTACAAGGTAGATTTTCTTCAAAGATTCTTTTTGGTTTGATAAGAAATCTACCATCTCTGATCTGTCAGCATGAGCTGAGAAGGAGTCCATTGTTTTTATAGTTGCCCTGACTTGTTTGATGTCACCGAATAGCTTTACCTCTGTTGCTCCGGTCTTAAGTATGCCACCAGGTGTATCTGGCGAGCAGTAACCTACTATGAGAATAGTATTTTTTGGATTTTCTACATTATTATACAAGTGATGTTTGACACGACCGGCATTCATCATACCGCTGGAGCTTATTATGATACAAGGTTTTTTGGATTCGTTCAGCATTTTAGACTGATTGACATCACGGATATATTTTAGACTATTAAATCCGAATGGATCTGGATCAGTAAGCATATATTCATTAAGGTCATCGTCATAGCATTCAGGATGTGTGCCGTATATATTTGTTGCGTTAACAGCAAGGGGGCTATCTACATACACTGGAATGTCAGGAAGTAATCCTGCACGTTCTAATCTATCCAATGTATGAACGATTTCTTGTGTACGTCCGATACTGAAAGCTGGAATAATGAGTTTTCCTTCTTTCTCTACACATGCTTCTTTTACAATCTGTAGAAATCTATCGGATTGTTTAGGTTTAGATTCATGATCTCTGTCCCCGTATGTTGATTCACATATGAGATAGTCAAGTTTGGGCATCTGTACGGGATCTCTAAGTATAGGTCTATCAAATCTTCCTATGTCACCTGTAAATCCGAAATAAACATATTTGTTTTTCTTCTTGATCCGTAATGTAACGCTTGCGCTTCCCAGAATATGGCCTTGATCTCTGAAGAGGACCTGCACACCTTTAGTCAGATCAAACCATCTGTCATAAGGATGACCGCTGAATAATTCCATAGCTGGAGTTACATCTTCGCTCTTATAAAGAGGAACTCTGAAATCACCTCTTTTCTTCTTTCTCTTCTTTTTCATTTTTTGATTATGCCATTCTACATCTCTTTCTTGAATCTTGGCAGAATCAGCAAGCATAATAGCACAAAGACTACGAGTAGCATGTGTACAATGTATACATCCTTTAAATCCTTCCTTAACTAACTGAGGTAATCTTCCACTATGATCTATGTGAGCGTGAGAAAGAATGACTGCATCTACTGACTTAGGATCGAAGTGCCAAGTATTATTTATATCCCAAATTTCACGACCTTTTCCTTGTGCTAAGCCACAATCTAAGAGAATTCTGTAGCCATTAGATAATGTTAAAAGATGAGCACTTCCTGTTACCATTCTCGCAGCTCCTGCAAACTTTATATTCATGTCTTGATTTTATTCTCACGCAATTTATATAATTTGAATCGAATGTGCCGCAATTAAGATTTATCTCCCCAAAATATCATAATTTAACGTCAGCAAAACGCAATAATGAATTTTACTAAAATTTCTGCAATAATTCTTTCTTTGTTTTTTTCTACACTAAGTCTATCTCAAGTCGACCTTGGTGAACCCGATAGTCAAGCGGTTATAATTGATATGGATGACGGGAGTGTCATCTATGGCATTATATCTAACAGGACTGAATTTGAATTGACAATACAGTCAGCTTCATTGGGGACAGTGACGATACCTATATCTACTATTAAGAAAACAAGATTTATTAATGACGTAAGAAATATACTTTTTGATAAAGATGGCTATCCTGTCGATTTCTTTAACAGTACTCATTATTTTCTTTTTCCATCAGGTTATTCTCTAAGGAAAGGACAGAGTTATTATGAAAACATTTGGGTGTTTGCTAATTCATATTCATACGGCGTGACAGATAATTTTACAATCTCAGGAGGTGCTGAGGTTTTTAGTTTGTTATTTCTTCAACAAAGACCTCTCATGTATCTGTCTCCCAAATTTAGCATACCATTCAAGGAACAAAAAGGTGCCTTTGGTATTAGCAGTACTATTTTAGTTTTACCAGAAGATAATTTTAATGCATTAGGATTTATAAGTGGATCACTGACTTTAGGGTCTCGAAATAATAATGTCTCGTTTGGAGTAGGAGCAGGTTTTGATTTTGATGGTGGTATAACAGATGAAATCATTCCTCTTACTTTTTCATTTGTCAAGAGATTAAGTAGTAAGATTAGCCTAATGTCTGAGAATTGGTTGATCTTAGAGAATGACTTCAATGATTCTGTAAGTATACTTTCAGCTGGTATGCGATTACATTTCAAACAAGTCGGTAATACCTTAAATCTGGGTCTCGTTAGGCCTATAGAAGATATAGGACCATTATTCGCCATACCATTCGTTTCAGCAACTATAGCTATAGAGAATTAAGCTATATTATTTTTTTATCTGAAACTTAAGCTAAGTTTTTCCAGTCTGCATCTGCATGATAATCAACCAGAATTTCTGGTGTAAGAATGCATTTCATTTTTGAGATAAGAGATTTTATTCTTTTTGCTAAAAATAGATTAGCCTGTAGAATTAAATCTTGATTAAAGCCACTCTTAGAAAGATCAGCAATTAAATAGAGGCTAAAAATATTAGCATAGATCTCACCGAAAGTGTGCATTTTTCTTTGGTCTCCTTTGTTTGGCATCTTTACTGCACTCAGTAATGTGAGGCATGGCTGATACGCAAATTCAGGATATTCTGCAGATATGAATTTCAGATAATCATCACTTTTACTTTTAGTCATCTTCTTATATATCGCTTCTCCTATCTGGATATATAGGATGTCATTAGACCCTTCAAAAATCTGAAACGGTCGACTATCCATAATAGCTCTTCCTGCAATGTCGTCCTTGATGTATCCGTTACCTCCCTTAAGTTGTACTAGGGATTGTGCCGATTCTTGCATGAGGTCGGTGAGTAGTGTCTTGACACAATTAGCTTCCAGGCTCATCATAGCAAGATCATTCTCGAGTTGCGTAGTCTTACTCGCATAATAACACATAGCATTATTGATGGTGTAAGTAGCTTGCATACCTGAGAGTCTCTCTCTTACTTTGTCATATTCTATAAGCGCCTTATTACTTACTATCCTTTTTTGACAGTGAGATAGTGCCTCATCAAGTAGTCTCTGATTATAGCCCATGCCCATACCAGAGAACTGTATACGCGATCTATGGAGACAGTTAAGTAACATTTTTACTCCAGTCGATGGCTTATCAAATTTTTGATGTTTAGGCAATTTTATATCTAAATGATTAAGTCCATAAGTGATGATCTCAAGTCCTCCAGTGTTATAGAATTTTGGAGTTTTAATGACTTGATCTGCCTTAGAACTATCGCTTACGAAAAAATCAATATCACGACCTAACCCACCATCAGATTTCTTCTCTCTACATGTGAGTACCCAATAATCTGCAATTCCTGTAAGGCCACCCCAATGCTTCTCGCCCTCTAAGTGATAGTGGTCGTCGTGAGGTGTAGATTGCGTTTTCATATTAAGAGCATCGCTGCCATAATTTGGCTCCGTTATCATAAGGCCTCCTACTTTTCTTTCTGTGCATACCTTAGGTAAGATTTCAGCTTTAGCCTGATCTGTACCATACTTCTCTAAAGGTTGTATAAATAATGCCCAGTTAATGCCATAGACAAGTGTAAGTTGTAGGGAGTGATAAGAGGCTAATTGGAGTAGAGATAGACTCTCCTTAATATCTCCTCCGAAGCCACCTTGTTCTTTAGATACAAATATTCTGAATGGATCTTCTTCTAAAGTAGATTGTATATAAGCTTTCTTTTTTTCTGGCGCATCTACAGGATAGTCCTTAATGTTAAAGCTCTTAGATAGTTCTACTAATTTCTTTTCAGTGGCTTTAAGGCAATCCTGTGTATTCGTCGTCCTCGTCTTCGTATCTTGAATCATTAAATTTCTATTATGCGGTTATCTATTTTACCTTGGTAGGAACTGATATTGAATGCTTTAATATCGTATTTGTTTATTAAAAATCTAATAATTACTCTTAATTATTTTTATGATTCAATGTTTATAGGCTTTTAGACATGTTTTCTGTAAAGATGAGCCTAATAAATGGTTGATTTAGATGCCGATTTATTCATATAAATAAAGCTGGTGTTTTACTTTGTTTTTGGATGTTTTATAGCTGGATGCAACTTATAATGTCATATACTCAGCTCTTTGTTTTACCTAAATGGAAAGAAATATTTCAACTGCTTTTTTTCCAATATTAATTAGGTATTGATACCATCAGAGTTAAATTTTCATCTTACTTTTAGTTTGTTAACAAGCAACGACGTATTTATTACAAATAAGATATTCCTAAGTAGATTGAACGTAGTTCAATTACTATCTTGACAAACCTGATCTTTAAGATCAGGTTTTCTTTTTTTTGCCAGAGTTAAGATACATATTAACAACCTGTACAAAAGTTTTCTACAATTGAGATAAGGAATGATATTATAAGTCAAGAGCAAATCCAACTACAACACCAAATCTTGAATTGTTATTACATTGTCCTGTCAGATTACAATTCTGATTAGCCCATACCAAGTCGATTCTAAATAGTCTAAAGAGTTTGTATCCAATATTATCTATACCGACATTATACTCTGTGTAAAGATTCTGCTCAGAGGACTCTAGTAATTTGACACCTACAGCAAGATTCCATTCTAGTTTTTTAAGTAATGGAACTTTACGTAGTAGAAATCCATCAAAGTCATGTTCTATGTGAGCTTCCGCAAAGTCACCAATGCTACTATGAGTATAATAGGGTAATAAGTAGAATTGATTCCTATATCGAGATGGAAACGCAATATGAGTTTGGTTACCCAAGAAATGATAGAAGTCAATAAATTGCACGTTGTCGGAGCTCAGATAAGTTCCTGCGGTCAGATAGGTTTGCAATGTCCCAATAGTCCCTATGCTATAATTCTTAGCTATGTTAGCATAGAGTAGATCATAATCTACATCACCTCCTAAAGAAGGAATCGCTTTTTTATAATATATGCCTAACGAAGGCCAATCACTGGATACTCTGAAAGTCTGATCAGGATATGACCATATTTTCTGTCCAAAATTTATTCTTAAGCCAGCCCTTAATATAAGAGCTTGATGATCTTCAAATGCTGGTCTGTCATTAGTAGGGTTTTGAGGATTGTTACTTGTAAATGTTCTACTATCCTTATAAAAAAGGCTACTATCAAAATTGTTGACTACAGCTGACCTATCCTCATAGCTCACAGAAAATGTACCTGATAGGATATTTCCTAAATGTCTTCCGACCCCAACTGTCACAAAGTTCTTGTCGTAGGCTTTGAGATAATTGCGCCTTAAAAAATAAGTGAAAAAAGAATTTAAAGAATTGCTAATCGGTTCTCTGGTGCTATACTGTACAAGCGACTTACCTCCTGCTAATCGAAAATTGAGTCTGTCGCGTCTGTTAGCTCTATAGGTCATCCTAAAGTTTGGCCTAATAACTTTTTCAGAAAAACCGTAATTTAAGTTACCTTCAATTCTAAGATTTCTATTACGCTCTTCGTCGTATGCTTTCGCGTATGAGATTTTGAAATCCGCATTGATTCCTTGTATAGTGTTGACACTTAGTGATGGTACTAATCCTGGCAATGAAAGAGATGTTCTCTTTGTAGAGTTCTGATATGAGTAACCATTAAATATATCGAGTACTCCAAATTTATTAGCCTCGCGATCTATAGAGTCAAGATACTCTGGACTCGTTCTTACAATCCTAATACTATCCTTACGTCTATAATCAATGCGTTCTTCTATAGTCAATGGAATGGGACGTAAAGAATCCCAATAGGCTTCTGACCGTTTATTGGCATCTTCTTCTACTTTAAATATCTCTCTCGTAAATATGTCATCATCAACATTATTGAGCTCATAATCAGAATAGACACATGCAAAATTACCTTCTAATTTAAAACCTAAAGCTCCCAGTTTAAATTTTATGACGTTGGATAATGGCATCCATTGATCATCTTGAATCGGTACAAATATTTGCTTGAATGTCAAAGAATCAATGAATGCGACTTGCATTGCTTTAGATGTCACACCCAGTTCTAGACTATGAATACTCCAGAAGTCTTCTATGATATATATGTATCCATAAAGCGTGGGACTGTATTCATCTTTTGGGGTAACTTTTATTTTATTGATAAGCAGTCCATTATCATCATACTGGGTTCCTTCCAGTGTGTATTTATAATATGATAATGCAGATGGTGCTATAGGTGACACTAATTTTTTACCATTGAGGTCTATATTGCTTTCATAGAAATTAAAATACATTTCTTGTGCACTATTAAAGCTGTACCCTTGAGCATCACCACTCACTTTTGATGAGTAGAGTATTTCTTTACTTTTTTGTCCTTTGACATATAGACGTGATACAGATTCAGAAAGATAGACCACACCCCTACGCGTAGAGTCTAAGGCTCCATCCATATCACCCACCTCTTGACCTAATATCCTCTTTGGAGCATCTACTACTTCATTGAATCCTTTGACATAAGCATCACACTCATAGTGATTCATTTTATCTCGATAGTACTTTCGCTTAGCTTGGGCATTTCTTATGATAGCGTATGCCGGATCTTCAGCATTGGCATTAATCTCAATTGACTTTAGCTTGTACTCTTGAGGAAAAAGTTGGATATCAAGTTGTTGTTGATCTCCGTTGTAACTTATTGATTTAGTAATGGGCTTGTATCCTACGTACTGGTAGACGATCTCATAAGTGCCATTATCCAATTTGAGAAAATATTCTCCATCAAAATTAGTTGTTGTTCCTGTGGTAGTCGACTTAACGTAAATGTTGACATAGGGAAGTGCTTGATTGTTTTCATCAGTGATGATGCCTGATATCTGAGCAGTGAGTGATATGTAAGAGAACATACCGACGAGGATTATCAGAGTAGATTTGATCATAGATAGCTTTATACTTTCAAAGATATCTTTTAGAACTATTCCGTTGTATGAATGGAATAAGAAATTGAGTCTAATTTTATTTTATTCCTTGAGCTTAACAGTTAGTTATTGAGCTTTTAGGATTTTAACCTCGGTTCTTCTGTTATAGATGTGCTCAGCTTCACTACATTTTATACCATCTTTACAGTGATTTCTTAATTGAGTTTCGCCATATCCTATGGTGCTGATTTGATTAGAGAATACACCTTTACTGACGAGATATTGTTTGGCTGCCTGTGCTCGATTTTCAGATAATTTTTGGTTGTAAGAAGCTTCACCTCGAGAATCAGTATGTGATGATAATAAGATTTTCAGCTTAGGATTTTTCTTCATTATAATCGCTAATTCATCAAGTTCATAGGCTGCGCCTTTTTTGATTTCGTAGCTATTATAATCATAATAGATGTTGTTAAATATCAAAGTGGCTCCCTCCTTAACTTCTACATTATTGATCGTCGCTGGTGCTACTTTCTCAATATATTGTATGATGGTGTCTTTCTTAAGAGTAACTGCATTTTTTAGTTTAACTATAATGGCGTCTTGCGTTTTTTGTGTTGAAATGATCTTTTGCCATTTTTCTTTGCCATCACTTTGTACGGAGATTAGATTATATCCATCGTAGAGTTGCAGATAAGCTTCTCCATTTTTGTCGGTTACTTCTGTGACAAGATCGTTATCAGATATATCAAAAACACTATCATCAAACGATAATATCTTATCTTCTGGGATGGGACTTAATTTGATAGTCACATTTTCTAATCTTGATTGCTCGAACTGATCATAGACTGTCAGTTTTACTCTGTTATAGCTATCGTCTTTATAAGAAAGAATAGATTTAGTAGAAGAGAATCGATAGATGTCATCTTTGCCTTTACTGCTTGGTCTATTAGAACTTAGGTATCCATTAAGCCCTACTGGATCTATACAGATTCCAAAATCATCATAATTTGTATTGATGGGAGAGGGTAGACTAATAGCTTCAGCTTTATCTTGATTCAATTTTATTTTGTAAATATCTAAGTCATTTTTCTCTGTATTATAATTGCTCGAATAAAGAAGAATATCGTTCTCATGGATAAAAGGAAAGACTTCGTTCTCAGGCGTGTTAATAGATGGCCCCAAGTTTTCTGGTGCTGACCAAGAACCATTGATAAGTGTCGTTTTGTACAAATCCATTTTTCCATAGCCATTAGGTCTATTACTTGAAAAAATGATTGTCGTCCCCTCATTATCTAACGCAGGATGACATGAAGTATACTCCTCTGTGTTAAATGAAGAAAGGACGGCATCTGACCATTGATCATTTTTGTAACTACTTTCAAAAATTTTATTTACGACAATTTTTTCTGTATTCATCCTCAATTCACCTTTGTCAAAGTCTGACCTCGTAAAGAATATTTTATTTCCTTCTTTATTAAATGTAAGAGGTCCTTCATGATATGGGGTATTCAGTACTTTAGAAAAAGAAGCAGTTCGATCTAATTGTCCATCTCTGTTCTTACCAGCCAAATAAAGATCGTAGTAAGGTTCATTATGATTTTTATCAAATAATTTTTGCCTCGATCGTGATCCTACATAGACTATAAATTCATTCCAATAAGAAGGGGAAAATTCTGTTAGTTCTGTATTGATTTGTTCTTCATTAAATATGGTGACAATATCTTTCCATTGCTGGTCGGTATATTGAGCTTGTAATAAAGAACAAGATGTAAAAAATATGAAGAAGAGGAATTTTGTCATCTTAGAAATATCTTGGATTTTGAATTTCCTTAGGACCTTGATTAGATTTAAGATCATACCTTAGTAAGATCTCAAAACTGCCATTTTCATATTCATTGATTTCTGTAGTCGTAAAGTCATATGCAATACTTGCAAAAATACTTTTACTGACTCGTAATCCTAAAAGTAAGCCAATAGACTCTACTGCACTTTGCTGTGAGCCTCCAGTTCTGATATTTAGTCCCATATGAACTTGGTCACGATATATCATAAGTCCAGTAAGATCAACATCAAATGGGCTGTTGTCAGCTACTCTTAATAGTACTGAAGGAGAAAATGACCACTCCGAATGAAAGTCTATATCTACGCCAGCCGTCGCATAATAATGACGTACCTGATTAGCTATGAACGGATCTGTATCTGAATCAATATCAGCTTTAATAAATCGTGGCACTGATACTCCAAAGAAGTAATTAGGTCCTCTATAATATCCGCCAATACCTACATTAAAAATGTTCCTACTAAACCTTTCCTGAGTTAAAGCAATGTCTTGGTCAAAGCCATTAATAGCTACCAGCCTTGGATCAGAGAAATCATTAACAAAGTTCCTGTAAGACAATTGTAGACCGACACTGGCATAGCCCTTGGCTAATCTGATACGATAGGCGTACATCCCAGTCAAGTCAGTCTTTGATTGTATGCCGATACTTTGGCGTTGCAAGTGTAGACCAAATCCAAGTCTATCTATGACAGTAGGGAAATTGACCGTTAGCATTTGTATTTCTGGTCCACCGTCTAATCCTGTCCATTGATCTCTGTAGAGGGCAGTAATACTTCCATATTCGTTTTCTCCAGCTACTCCAGGATTAAATGATAATTTATTATAGGCATACTGAGTGAATAAATTCTCTTGCTGCGCCATGGCTGCTCCGCCTACTATTATTAGATATGTAATAATCAATAACCTCATCATAATTCTATAATTATAAATCCTTGAAGAGGTTTAGATCCATCACCTAAGTCCAAAATGTAGAAGTAAGTCCCTACAGGTAGAGTATCTCCATTGTAAGTTCCTGCCCAGTCATTTTCGTAAGGAGCTGCGCTAAATACTTCGTCACCCCATTGATTAAATATAATAAGACTATTCTGCCTGAAGTTATTATTACTTAAGCAGGGGACAACAAAATTATCATTCTGACCATCGTTATTAGGCGTCATAATATTACCAGCAAAGCATTCTATATTATCTCCTATTTCTATAAAAATGGTGGCTTGATCACATAGGTCATCACATTTATCGTAGCATATCTCGTATTCTATTTCTACACCTCCGACATATCCAGACTCTGGTATGTATCTAAGGATATTATTTTCTATTTCTAAATCTCCTCTAATGGGCTCCATGATAATACTTAGTGTAGCTTCTGAATTGATAAGATCATTAATGAGTGGTGTCAATATAATATCCTGATCAAAGTCTCCTTGAAAATTGTCATCATTAGCGACGATCTCATCTATGACTTCTACTATTAAGGTATCACTACCATAGACACCACATGAGCTAAAGTCGCTTTCTAAGATGAGTGTATTAAATCCAGTTCTTAGATTGCTAAATGATGTATTGTCATTTTGATTTTGAAAAATATTAATATCTGGATCTGGAGAGCTCCACACAGGAGTAACATCTGCAATTATATTATCAGGAGTTATATTAAAGAATTCAACATTACATAATGTGATTGTGTCTTGATCTATAGAATATATATCTATAGGTGCATTTGCAATTTCTATATTAATAGGTATGCTATTGATAGAAAAACAATTATCATTAATTGCGACAGCAGATAGTTCTAATATATCCTGGTTGCTATTTAGTAAGAAACTGATATCAAAACAAAAACTATTCTCTTCAGCCAATATTGTACCCGTACCATTATCTATTAGTTGTATCATATCGAAATCATTTAAATATTCCTCTATACATACGATGAGTTCTGTGTTAGAGGTATTACACACAGCAATACTTGATAACACAAATTCTGGTGCTTCAGGCTGAGGTAAGATCTCTATGGTTAGGATTGCACTTAATGGAGAAGTACACGATCCCATTTGTGTATAGACTTGATAATTTCCTTGATTTGAAAGGCTTATAGCATCTATAATTAATTCAGGTTCATTTGTGCTTATAAGACCATTTGGCGTGGACCAAAAATAGCTTGAGTTTTGTACTAAGTCAGTTGTAATAACGATGCTACTACCTTCACAAGCCATAGTGGGACCTTGTATGATCGGCGTTTGAGGTAGGTCTAATAAACTCAGATTTATAGGCGTTGAGGGTTGAGATCGACAGCCATCTTTTTCTTGTACAACCGTGTATTGGCCTGTATTTTGACTATTAACATTGATAACATCTAAGAAAGGAGTATTAGTTGTTACGCTTCCCTGAGGAGTGCTCCAGATGAAATTTGCATTACCATTTACTGGATTTAGGATGTCTATTCTGATGTTAGAATTTTCGCAAGCTACGATGTCGCCTGATAATAGTGGGACTTGAGGTATTACAGAAATATTTACTGTATTGGTGACAGCAGCAGATACACAATCTCCATTGCTGACGATAAGTGTGTATACGCCATTATCATTAAGGTCTGCATTTGGTATAATGGCTACTTCTTCTGCAGAAGTATAGTTGTTAGGACCTGACCATTGATATGTATAATTACCTGCAGGGAATATTGAGGGAATTAGAGAAATAGGTGTTGATCCGCTCATGCATGGTAACGAAGTATTGCTCAAGGCTGTCACGACAGGCTGAGGTCTTATTTGTATTTCAGTGGTGGCTGTTGCAGAGCAGTTACTTTGTGTTGTAACGTTAACGGTATAGATGCCATTGACTGCTTGTATTGTTATTTCTCTTCCATTAAATGTATTTCCTTGTGGTCCCACCCATTGATAGGTGGCATCAGGTATAAATGTAGAAGTTAATGTGACGAGCTCGCCTTCACAAATAGGTCCATTGTTAGAGGCTCCCACGTTCAATACTGATTCTACAATTATTTCAAATTCTTCAGATTCTTCAGATAGACATATGCCGTCTTCTATGATGACTGTCCAGAGTCCTGCGTCAATATTACTAACTGAAGGTAGCAGCAGATTGTTAGTTGATGTTGTACTGAATAGTTGTCCATCTTTATACCATAAATACCTTGTAGCTGTCGTAAAATTATTGACTGATAACACAGCACTTTGACCCTCACATAAAACTGATTCTCCACTTATCTCAGGTCTTACAGGAGGTTCAAAAACAATTACCTGAGCAGTGACAGTCTCAGAAACGCAGTTGTTGTCGATGATAGTTAATGTATAGTTTCCTTGATTTACAGAGCTTGCATTATTTATCACAACAGGTATCTGACCCGATGAGCTATAGTCATTTGGCCCAGCCCATTCGTATATATAATTAGGACTAAATGATGAACTTTCTAATACGATGTCATCTCCCTCGCATATAGTTATGAACGGATTCGTTATCTCCGCTATTGGTAATGGGATGACTTCTATTTGATAAGTATTAGAAGGGTTAGAATTGCAATTATCGCCACTGACTTCTACATAGTAAAAGTGGTCACCTACAGTCGGTGTTATGGATAGACTTGGCCCATCTGTCTGGCCTATTAATATGCCATTTGGTGAGATGCCTTCGTACCAAAAATAATCTACTATCTCAGTAAAACTGGTTGAGTTGAGAAGGACATCGTCTCCTATACAGTAGCTTGACTGATTAGAGAATATTTCAGGACTATCAAATAAACTGACCTCAATATCCACCTCACCAACATATGTGCACCCCTGTCGAGTTGTTATTTCTAATGTATAAATGCCAGAATTTTCATCGCCTATAGAAGACAATATAGGATCACTCAGTGATGAGCTAAATCCATTCGGTCCTGTCCAGTTATAGCTTTGAGCAATATCAGACGGCACTCCTGAGAATAATAGTAGTGTATCTGCTAAGCATAATCCACTTACAAATATAGGCTCTATGGAGTCTTTTGCTATTGATATTCTACTAATGCATTGACTTGAGTTATTGGAATCATCCGTTGATGTAACAATGATATCTAAGGTCTGACCTGCATCCATACAACTTATAACTTCTGGGCCGTAGGTAGTCTCATTGATTTCGCAATTGTCATTAGTATCTCTAATTATCAGATCGGCTGGTATGTCGTATAGGCCAGTTTCATTTGGTAAAATTGTGAGGAAAGTATCCACGCAAGTGATCTTTGGAGCTACTGTATCAACTACATTTATTGTCGTACTACAACTACCTACATTATTACTTCTGTCTGTAGTCGAATACCAAAGTGTGTATTCACCTTTGTCTAACTCAGTTTCAGGATCGTTATTATTTATCACATTCTGATCGCTATCTACAATGATATGTTCAGGAATCACATCACTGTATTCTAATGTAATTATGAAATAAGAAATTTCATCTTGTAGGTCTGTTGGACTAACATTATCAATATTGCATACAGTCGTGCCTTCCCCTGAGTTATTTTCAAAAACTACTGTAAACTTGATGTCCATGTCAATAGCCCAAACATTAAACTGATTTTCTTCTAATGGTAGAAACTCTACCATAGGCGTACATTGTCCTTCAGTTATTTCTAATAGAATGTCTCCAAATTCTGATATAATCTTTACAGTAGAGCCCGAGCTAATATTCAGAGCATATTCAATTTTAATTTGAGGTTTAAATACTCGTCCTCTCGTGACTATGTTATTGAATTCTACTGGAAAGTCTTGAGCTTGGTACGTGCTATCAGTAGAGTCAAATGAGAAATTGATAAAGCCATTATTTGACGGTTGTGTTTGCGAAAAGTTATTTGAACCAAAACAATTGTCAAAGTAATCTTCTATCTCTGGTACAATAAAATTTTCTGAACATTCTTCAGTTAAGAATAAGTCAATTGATGGAGGACATATTAATATGGGTGAGGTGGTATCTATCACTGTAATGACTTGTCTGCATGATGATATATTGCCTCCACAATCTTCTGTTAAGTATTCAATGATATGATCACCTACTTCTAATTCGACTATACTATTGCTGGAATTATCAAATACAAAATTATCATCCACACTTGCCGTCCATATTGTGTCTTGCATAAGTCCACAATTATCTTCTACGACAGGGTAGGAGAGGGCATAGTCAATACGACATTCATCTGTGTCTAATGTAAATACAGTATCCTGAGGACAATTAATAATATTAGCTGCCACAGAGTCTATTAATATAAAAGATGCAGTAGCTGAAGCAATGTTCCCACAATTATCAGAAACAAAAACTTCTACTTCCTGATTTATAATCTTGTTATCAAAACCATCACATAGAGGCATTGGTAATGAGGGTGGTTCAGCTTCGATAATTTCTGTAGTGTCTATATAATTCCCAGGTAGTCTGACATATGTTGATATGCTGGTACAAGCATCCTCAACTTGTGCATTTGCATTATTACTGAGCCAGGCCCTGTATGTGTCTATGATGTTAGTAGCATCACAACCAATTGTAAGGTCAGATGGATTTACCGTAAAAATAGGAGTCTCAAAATCTTGGACTTGTATTGTCTGAGTAGTTATAAATGTATTATTACATACATCCTCTATTGTCCAAGTTCTTATAATCTGCTGTTGACATTGATTATCTAGTATAATGTCATCCATGAAGTTAACCTCTGTAGGAGAACAGTTGTCACTGACAGCAATAAAGTTGCTTATATCATTGAGATCTGTTCCACATGGTATTACAAGATCATCTTGTAATATGGCTGATGGTATAATTGTGTCTACAACAGATACAATTTGCGTATCCCTTGTAGCATTGCCGCAAGCATCTGTCGCTATCCATATCCGTTCAATCGTGTAATCGTAATACCCGCAATTAAGAGTATCTATGTGTTGCGAGGATGATTCCAATAGTGTGATGTCCATGGTGCCATCACAATCATCAACGAATATCGGAGCTAAGTTTTCAATCGATTGATCACATAGAATAGTTGTATCAGGTAGAGTGATCATGACTACAGGAGCTATGGTATCTGAATCAATGGTGAAGGATGCTGATGTTGAATTAATATTATCACATTCATCTCTCACAAAGAACGATACGTCGACACTCCATTCACACATTTCTCTCAATATGATTATGTCGGTGCTATCGCCATGATCGACAAATCCATTGTTGCCGAGGTTATCTTCCCAAGTATAATGACTTCTAATTATTGAATCACTACAATTATCTTCAGCCATAGCCCCACCAAAATTATCAAGCCATGCGACTAATGTATCTTGAATACTGATATCACAATGTGTAATTACAGATGTAGCTTCAGTAGTAAATTCAGGACCTTCTGTATCTTGGACACTTAACGATGCATATAATGTATCTTGACTGATATTATTACAATCATCTATGGCATAGAAACCTACTTCTACTTCTCCCGTCCCAGAACATCCTGTCCCAAATGCCTGCAGTAATATATTAAGGGCGTCATTGACACTACTGAGTGCTACCACTTCGGCGTCTCCATTGTCGGCTTGAGAGAAGCCTCCACTATTAATCCAAGCAGATAATTCTATCGACAATGCATCTTCACAAGAAATAAAAAGATTTTGAGGAGGAGTTGTAAATGTAGGAGGTATCGTATCCTGTACCGCGTTTGCTACCGATTGGGTAGTCGTGAGGATGGTAAAAAACAAGCCAAGGTATAATGCTCTATTGAGATACATATGGGAAATAACGTTTCCATGTACAATAATGTCTTAATCTATATCAACAATTATGCTCTAATTGTAATACTCGAGTCTTTTATAAAATTAGCTTCGCTTTATTCATGAAAATTGAAGTGCTATTACGATAAAGTTACTCTTCTTCAGAAGTTTCTCTATCGACAAGCTTCTTGTCTTCCACTTTCTCATTTAGAAATTCATTAAGTGTGTCTATCTTGTAATTAGCCTCTAATTCTCCAAAGGAGCTAATCTTAATATCAAAAGCACCTAATTCTTCATGAACTGATGGATTTCCTTTTTTTTGCATTTTTTTAGGCATAGTTTGTCTTTCTAGTATGAGATAGATAATCTTACAACAACCTGTAGGCCATGTGAAGTTCGAACTTTTAAGCTTATTTTCTATAAAGTGTGATTTATATCTTGAATAAATCTCGAAGCGCCACGTTATTTAATCTTTTTTTGAGAGATCTTGCTTCGGCAGTATAGTCGAATTGCTGAAGAAAAACGAGCACCCAATCATCAGTTTTTCCTGCGAATCCACCATGATTTAAATTGTATTGATAAAGTCTTTTCTCAGTAAGTTGAGAACAGTAGCCTTTGTAATATTTATTTAGTGCATTAGACTTAAGAATATAAGTAGAAAGATGTCATGATTAGAAGTGATGTATATACCTAAAAAAAGCCCAGCAATACTGCTGAGCTTAATTAAGTCGGGGCGAGAGGATTCGAACCTCCGACCCCCTGGTCCCAAACCAGGTGCGCTA
>CAZBXL010000045.1:0-11190 GCA_964495785.1 uncultured Saprospiraceae bacterium
AGACCCTTAAATTTATCCATAGAAACCCCTATATATTTTAAATATCTCTAATTTATCTTTGTACAGCGGACAATCACCCCAATGACAAGTCCGCTGAGTTTATTTTTTATTGAAAACAATCACGCATGCATCTATACATCGACTCTAAAGTCCTGTTAGGATTTGTTGTAAGTCTATTCTACTTTATTCCTCATAGTCAAGCTCAGTTGACCAGCCTACAATTAGGTATGGGTAATAATGACGGAGTCACCGTGACTTCAAGTGATGAGACAGGGACAACAAACAGTTCTGTCACCATAGCTCAAGATGGATTCCTTCCTAATCAAAATGCAGCTTCGCGATTCCTGTCACAAGCTACTTTGGGGTACAATATGGAAGACATTGATTCTGTAGCTATAATGGGCATTGAAGATTGGATAGATATACAAATATCTACAGTGGGAGATTCTACTATGGTACAATATGTCCAGGGCTATCACGACTATATCAAAAATCAGACAAACAACCCATCAGCGAATGCTGGTATCCGATTGTGGGACTATACATGGTGGCAGTATCATATGCAGAGCAAAGATTTACTTAGACAAAGAGTTGCATTTGCGCTAAGCGAATTTTTAGTTATATCCAGGTTTTCATTTTTTAATAATGAGCCTTATGCATTCGCTGATTTCTATGATATTCTGTTAGATAATGCATTTGGCAACTATCATGATATATTAACAGAGGTGACCTATCATGCCTCTATGGGAAATTATCTGACTTATATCAATAATCCTAAATCTGATACGATACTTAATCAATTTCCAGATGAGAATTATGCTCGAGAGCTCATGCAATTATTTACAATAGGATTATATGAACTGAATAATGATGGAAGTATCCAATACGATACAAATGGGGATCCAATTCCAACGTACGATAATGATGACATTTACGAATTCTCTAAAGTATTTACAGGTTTAACATGGGGAGACAGAACCAACTTTGGTAGTAAGTATCCGCGTGATGATACGTCTTACATCATACCTATGCATGTCCTTAATTCTGAACATGAACCCGGACCAAAAAATCTATTGAATGGCTTTCAAATTCCAGATAGAAATCCAGTAGATGGAGATGCGGATATAGCTGATGCAATTCAAAATTTATTTGACCACTCTAACATGGGACCTTTCTTGTGTAAATATCTCATACAAAGATTAGTGACTTCTAATCCAAGTCCAGAATATATCGATAGAGTATCATCTATTTTTAATGATGATGGAAATGGAGTACGCGGCAATTTAGAAGCCGTGATCAAAGCCATTCTTTTAGACCCCATAGCTATGAGTTGTGATTCAGGTAATGATATCACATTCGGTATGCTTAGAGAGCCATTTATCAGATACGTACAAATGAATAAAGCATTTGATAATAGTACCATGAGCGGACGCCATAGAAACGACATGGATTATGTGTATGATCTGGTAGAACAAAAGCCAAATTCCTCACCAAGTGTATTCAACTTTTTTCAATCTGACCACCAGCCTATCGGTCCTGTGGAGTCTGCAGATCTTGTGGCACCAGAATTTCAAATCACAAATTCCAAAACTATAACTGGATATGTTAATGGTCTATACAGATGGATAGTATTAGGTAACCCAGCAGACGAGTATGACCTCTATGGTGGAGAAGACAATGCTCTATATGACGATGAGATCGCAGAGTGGAATCTTGCAGACGAACTGATCTACGCTGATGATGACAATCTACATATTCTTATCGATCGATTAAACTTGTTAGTTGCAGGAGGAAGACTAACGGGCTATACAGAAGAACTAATAATTAATACTGTCAAAGAATTCCCTAACGATGACGCCGACGATACAGAGTTCAGGACTCGATTAGCCATATATCTTGTCTTGTCATCACCAGAATACTTAATTAATAGATAGACTTTATCCATAATTCCAAAAAAGAAATCTAATCAGAATATGAGTCATAGACATATCAATAGAAGAAAATTTATAGGCGAAGCAAGTTGTGCTGCTGTAGGAACTACAGCCTTTTTATCATCCATCCTCAACTTAGGAATGATCAATACAATCTCTGCCAGGCCACACATCATAGGTGGCAATGATTACAAGGCAATGGTGTGTATTTTGTTAGCAGGTGGTGCTGATACGTTTAATGTGCTTGTCCCTACTGAGTCAAGCGAATACGCGGATTATGTCGCGACAAGAGGAGACTTAGCACTGAGCAATAACAGTACGCCACCAGAGCTACTTGATCTCGACTATAATGACAACGGGAGAGAATTTGCGGTACATGCAGGCATGCCAGAAGTGAGGGATTTATTTGACAATGGAGACTTAGCATTTTTAGCTAATATCGGGACACTCATAGAACCTATTACAGATGCTGCTGACTATAACTCTGGTACTAAGAATATTCCACTCGGCTTATATTCTCACAGTGATCAGATAATGCAATGGCAGACTTCTGTACCTCAAAGTAGATCAGCAGTCGGAGTAGGTGGCAGAATGGCAGATGTTCTTAATTCCATGAATAGCATCGACGAAATATCTATGAATATCTCTCTTGCTGGAAAAAATAGATTTCAGTCGGGAAATAATGTAGTGGAATATTCCATTGATAGAAATACGACAGAAAATAGTGTGGGCTTTGATGGATTTCCGAGTTGGTGGAATAACCATGGTCATCTGACTGCATCGAGGGATTCTGCTCATGCTAATATGGTAGAACAAACTTATGCCAACTTATTCCAAGAGACATATGGCAACTTAGGACAACAAAATATCGAAAGCAATAAAATATTTAAAACGGCATTGGGGAATGTGATTCCTATAACTTCGAGCTTCAGTTCCACTAACCTATCAGAAGATCTCAAGAAGATAACTGAGGTTATGAGTGTAAGAACTCACTTAGGCGCTTGCAGACAGATCTTCTTTGTTACGTTTGGAGGATGGGATCATCATGATGATGTCATAGGAAGTCAGAATGTGATGCTTCCGATTGTAAGTGCTGCATTAAAAGAATTTAAAGATGCACTCGTAGAAAAAAATCTTTATGATGACGTTGTTACATTTACAATATCAGATTTTGCAAGAACACTCACATCTAATGGTAATGGATCTGATCATGCCTGGGGTGGAAATCAAATGATTATGGGAGGTCCCATAGAAGGACAAAATATATATGGAGACTACCCTTCTCTTAATCTTAGCAGCAATCTAAATCTCTCTGATAGAGGCAGAATATTACCGACCACATCTGTGGATGAATTCTACGCAGAGCTGGCGCTATGGTTTGGTGCATCTCCTAATGATTTAGATTACATACTTCCCAACTTATGTAATTTTTATTCAACGTCAGGATGTCCAGCTAATGTTCCTAATAATTATATGCCCATAGGGATGTTCTCATAGAGAATCGAGAATATAATAACCTCTAAAGTCAAAGTCATGCAGAAAGCAATCTATATATTTATTCTACTTATAATAAGTCAAGCCAGTAGCTCACAAATATGCGTAGGTACTCAAGGTCAACTACAGTGGTCTGCATGGCAGAACCTTGGTTATCCGAGAATAGGAGAACTTCATGCAGAAGAATTCTATCCTCAAAAACCAGATGTAAGTTCTACTATCTACAGAACACAAAGTCCGATTAATTATGACAATTCTATGGGTGGTCGTATCGCTGGTTTTATATATGTCGCCACCACTGAGGTTGTACAATTCAACATAACAGGAGATGACATTACAAGATTCTATCTCAGTGACGACCAAGATCCAAATAACTTAGAACTTATTGCCTATGCTGATGGATGGTCTAACATCGCTGAGCATGACAAATATCCCACTCAAACATCTACGAATATTACACTTACTGGAGGTGTATATCATTATTTCGAAATCGAATATGTAGAAATAAATGGAGGTGACCATGTCACACTATATTGGAAGACGGACTTAGAAGATCCTAATACTTGGACGATAATAAATTCTAACTATTTGTATGATGTCGATTGCTTACCATCGTCATGCCCTGAAAGAGGAACACCTTGTGACGACAATGACGCTAACACAACTGAAGATAAAGAAGATGGTCATTGTAACTGTATGGGCACACCCGCCAGTAGTAATACATGCATCGGAGATCAAACTAAAATTACGGCTTATGCATATGATAGCATACCTGGTAGCAATCTGAATGACCTATACAATGCACCTGACTATCCAGGAGTTCCAGACAATAGTACAGAACTGGATCAACTCGGCATCTCATTTAGTAATGATGTAGATAGTACAGGAAATCTGGTACAAGCCTATATATCTGTACCTGTCACAGGCAATTACAAATTTAACATCACTGGCAATAATGAATGTATATTTTTCTTAAGTTCAGATGATGATCCTGCTAATAAACAAGCACATCAAATTCTTGTCACAGGCGGTACCGATCCTACGGAACATGATAAGTACATCTATCAATCTACAGGTCCGATCAATCTTATAGCTGGACAATATTATTACATAGAAATTAATCATAAAGAAAGTACATACTCTGAGCACTACAGCGTCTTCTGGCAAACCCCATTTACAGATACGGATGTGTGGAAAAGAATTCCTGATTTTTATATCTATGATTATGATTGTGAGATAGCTTGCATCCCGCAAGGAGTGCCATGCGATGATGGTGATGTGTATACTAATAATGATATGTACGATGCAAATTGTGAGTGTGTAGGTACACCTTGCTCAGGTCCAGACTGTGACAGTCCTTTAGCTAACTATGTCGCATTTGATAAGTGTAACACAACAGATCAACTTGACAATAGAGAGGACAACAATTGGCTTTCTTGTACAGCACAAGCGAGTCCAAATTCTATGAGAGCCGATGGTCACTGGATCCAGTATGATCTTGGTCAGAATTACTTAGTTGATCAGACTCATGTTTGGAATTATAACGTAACAGGTGAGACCGATAAGGGATTTAATAATGTAGCAATAGATGTTTCATTAGATGGCAACAGTTGGACGACTATAGGGACATATACCTGGCCTTATGCAAGTGGATCCTCAGATTATTCTGGTTTCATAGGACCAGACTTAATGGGTGTCAATGCTCGATATATATTGGTGTCCAGCCTTGATCCAACAAGTACATGCAGAGGTATAGGTAAGATCGTGTTCAATGTAAGTTACTGTCCCAATGTAGGTGCAACTTGTGATGATGGTGATCCTAATACGACTAATGACTTAATAGATGTTAACTGTGATTGTGTAGGTAACTCAGTGCCCCTTAATGATTGTGACATCAATGTTCTAAGCTTAGGAGATACTCTACTCTATACTGGAAACTACTCTGCGATTAGTAATGTCAATTCAGCAAACTTACTGTCTAATAATCAAGATATCAAATACATAGGTGGTGAGACAGTAGATATGCTTGAGGGTTTTGAAGTTCCAATAGGTACTGCTTTTGAAGTCATCATAGAGCCTTGTACTAATACAACTACAGTTATAATTCCTGATAGGCTTAAGCGTGTGCAAGATGTAGCAGATAATGATCCACTACATGTCTTACCGATGCCAGATTCTGATTATCAAATTATAGAATTTCACGCTATGCAATCTGGTCGATACGTCTTAGATATTATTGATAAGAAAGGCGATGTTCTTTATACCATTTTTAATAATGATCTGCTCAATAAAGGCATATATACCAAAAGAATAAGAACTAAGAAATTGAATACCGGTGTCTACCAAGTACACTTACATAATGACAATATCAGTGTGTATGAGAAGTTAGTAGTGTTGTAGAAATATTAATTCTACGACATCAACTGATAGCATATCTTTATTAAAGATACTTCATGCTTAATAAGTTATAGAAATAGGTAATGAAACAGTTGATGGATTCCTGCTAGAGTTTGGGAGATGAATTAGTTATTGTAGGACATTATTATTGCACTTATCAATCACTATTCTATTACTATATTCATTAATTGAAAATTGTCGATTTCAATCTCGTTGAATATGTAATCATTCCAAGATTTTAATTTAAGGATGTTCTCACCGCCGAATGAATCTTCTTGTAAAGTCAATTGTTGTTTTTCAAGTTCATGATTTATTTCATTATACCTTTTAACTATCTCAAGTCTATTCATTCTAGCTGGATCAATACTACTCAAAAATTTGAGTCTATAGACTTCTGCTAAATCAAAATAAATGTTGACATATGCTTGAAGATTTACGTCATCATTTAGGTGATTAAATGATTCATAAGTATCAAGAAAAGTACACGTCTCTATGAGAATTTCATTATCAGATTCTTCTAAATCCAGGTATAATTTAGTAGAAATTTTTAGATTGTCAGATTTAAAACCGTATCGATCAATTCGAGCTTCAACATTTCTCATATCTGGCCTGTCAATTGTCTTCTTCGTTTTTTTCATGAAGATTCTATCAGCAGACCAATTGACGTAGTTATGTTCAAAAAGCTTATTTCCAAATATTGAGGACTTAAATTTTTCACCATATATTTTCAATTCTTCCAAGTTCTCAGTTTGATTTTTTGACAATAAAAAATAATTATCTTTTGAGAGCCTGTTAAATATAATCGAATCAGGTATCAATGAAATTGCTCTATAATCAGATATGCTTGACTGAAAGCTAAAGTGAGGTAAATGATAGTAATTCTCGTAGTTTGTAATGTATAAGATTGCCTCAGTTACAATTGTTCTATCTTGAATGCTCCATAAATTTGTATCGTAGTCTAAAGTAATATGAGAGATTAAATTAACCTTTTCTACTTTTCTAAAATTATAGCTTATCTGATACTTAAAATCATCAATTTGAGTCCTTCCGATTGGCTTAAATATTTTGTTTTTATTATCTCCAATTAATTCCAATTTAATCATCGAAAAATCTTTTGAATCTAACCAGATAAAACCACTGAAATAGTTTGTTTTAGAATTCTGAGACGTAAACTTTATTTTGAGGTATTGTTCATTCCAATCAATTTTTTCCAGCTTATAAATCTTTTTCATTTTCCTTTTAGATAACTGAAGTGGATTTACTGGAAGAAATTTATTATTCTTTACTACATCATATAGTGAAAATGCTTTACTTATATTAAGATTTAAGAAATATCCTTGTTGATCGTTTGGTCTTAAGTATGAACTTCCATTCTTGAAGTTTAATTCTTTTATTGATCCATTTTCTATTTGTGCAGTATAATATAATTGAGTGAATTCAACGGGACTACTGTCCTCTGTAGAGTTTACAAGGAGAAAAGCTTTGGCAGTTGTGTTATTTTGATTTTGTTCTAATAGCTTTTTTGATTGTAATATTATATCATACAAATCTTCTTTGTCCGGTTTAATAGTAACTTCAGAAAGAAGATTTGAGCTAGGATTTAATTCAATGATATCATATTTTATATGCTTGACTGTAAGATCTAAAGTTGTATAACCCAAAAAAGAAATTCGAATTGAATCAGATAGATCAGCATCTATTGCACATTCTCCGGCGAGATTTGTAAGTGTTCCATTATCCTTTGTTAAGTTGAATATGTGAGCATAAGCTAAAGCATCCTTGCTTACAGAGTCTATCACTTTAAACCTAAGTAGTTCCTGTGTAAATAAGTTAGAACTTAGTAGTATCAGAATTATAGTAATTCTACTTTTCAATAGAAGTAGTTTAATATGATGGTTTACAAAATTAATCTCCTCATAGCATAATATTCTAACGATATAAGATACTGGAAATCCTCTAAGTACAATTGATAAAATTCTAATTTATAAATAAAATAGGTCTTCTAATTATGTAAATTTAGCTTAGTGTTTGGTAGGACATAGATCTGCTTTCTTAGACTATTCAATTTCTTTTATAAACTCTACCAAAATTTTAAATTTACAAAATGAAATTTAAAGGAGTCATAGAGTGTCATCGGGGCAAAATCTATTACAATCATGTCGTAGTCCCTTCAAATATTTATGACAAAGTAACAAAAGACGGACAGAAGAGGGTTCTGTGCTATATAGATGATAATGAATATTTTCATGCTGGCTTATTGCCTACCGGAGATGGTAGCTACTACATTATTCTCAGCAAGCCGAGGATGAAAAAATTCGGTATAGAATTAGGCCAGACAATTGAAGTTAAAATAGAAAAAGATAATAGTAAGTACGGTATGAAAATGCCAGAAGAATTTGAAGAAGTCTTAGAGACAGATGAAGTGGGACTATCCTATTTTGAAAAACTAACCGATGGTAAAAAGCGAAACTTGATACATCTTGTGGCAGTTACTAAAAACTCTGATATCAGAATATCTAAAGCACTAACCATACTCGATCATCTAAAGGCTAATGAGGGAGCTTTTGATTTCAAATTGTTATATGAAGCACTCAAAGTTAGAAATCGTTCATAACGATAATCACAAAGCATAATTGAAGAAATACCTTAACTAATTGTTACAGAATTATTAAACACAGTAGCATAAGGTGCAAGAATCATCGATATTTATATTTTTATATAAAATTCTTGCCATGCGAAATATATCTTTAAGCTTATTAGTAGTCCTACTCACCATAACATCTGCTTTTTCTCAAGTAAATTATTCAGAAGATATAGCTCCGATCATATATAAGAATTGTGCTAATTGCCATAGACAAGGTGAGATAGGTCCATTTCCACTAACTAATTATGAAGAAGTAAGTAACTGGGGTGATATGATAAAGTTTGTCACAGAGACAAGGTATATGCCACCATGGAAGCCAGATACTGAATACTCCACTTTCTTAGGCGAGGCCACATTAACTGATGACGAGATCGCAACAATAGCAGAATGGGTAGATAACGGAATGGATAGAGGCGATGCATCTTTAGAACCAGAATTTCCTGATTTTCCAGATGGTTCATTGTTAGGAGAACCTGACCTCGTATTGAGCATGGCAGAAGCTCACCTTCATGAGGGCAACAATAGAGACTCCTATTATTACTTTGTGCTACCAACTAATCTACCAGAAGATAAGATTGTTAAATCTGTAGAATTCAGACCTGGTAACAAAGAGATCGTACATCATGCATTGATTTTTGAAGATACCGAAGGTGTGGCACGAGCTACAGATGCAAGAACTCCGGAGTATGGATTCGAATCTTTCGGTGGATTTAATGGTAACAATAATGACTTAAGCTTTATAGAAGAAAAACAGTTTCCACCATATGCTCCTGGACAAAAAGCGATATTCTATCCAGATGGACTTGGGCAAGTGCTTAAAGCGGGTGCCGATATTGCCGTACAGATTCACTATGCTCCTATCCCCACAGACGAATGGGATCAAAGTTCTATCAATTTCTTTTTTGCTGATGAAGACGAAGAAGTCGATAGACTTGTAGAGCAAGATATTATGTTACCATTTAATTTACCAGGAAGCTTTTTTGCATTTTTTATTCCGCCTAATGAAGAGAAAGAATTCTTAGGGCAGTGGGTCATGACGGAAGATATAAGTATGATGGGTATATTTCCTCACTCACATCTGTTAGGTAAGGAATGGGAAGCATGGATAGAACATACTGATGGCTCTATCACTAATCTGATAAGCATTCCTGAATGGGATTTTAACTGGCAAAGTCAATACTACTTTAACAGATATATAAAGGCAGAAAGAGGGGCTATTATCAAAGCAAGAGCTGTATATGATAATACGTCGAATAATCCTAACAACCCAAACTTCCCACCACAGACAGTTGCCTGGGGAGATAGAACGACAGATGAGATGTACTATATGCCATTCCTCTATGTGCCTTATCGAGCTGGAGATGAGGATATCTTATTTGAAGAGCAGACAACATCTACTCAAGACATACTTGGTCATGCCAGCGGATTTTCACTATCCCCTATAAGTCCTAACCCTGTAGAAGATTATGTAAGTTTTGATTTTAATGTTGGTTCAGGAAGGGCTTTAGATATTACTATTTATAACACACACGGCCAACAGGTACGCTCATTACGTCAAGGCGAATATTTTCATACTGGAAATCATAAGTTACACTTTAGATCAGATCTACTTGAAGCTGGCACTTATATCCTTAATGTGAGAGGTAGAGAAGTCAATATGAGTCAGAAGTTTGTCAAGGTTAATTAGAAAGGATTAAGGGATTAAGGGTGTAAGGGAATAAAGGTGCAAAGGAATAATGTCTTAAGGTTATAAGGATATTATATCGCTCTGCGGATTACGATCCACTAAACTATCATGTAAGGTTTGAGTATATACAATCTCTATGAATAATAGAATTTGAATGGAGGTAAAAAGAATAGAGTGATTTCATTTAAATTAATAACTCTATTTTTTTCACTAACCTAACTTTACTGCCCTACTCTATCTATTTCGTCTTCCAGTCCGGCTTTTCTATTTCTTGATTTGACTTTATCATTGCCAAAACTGTATGACACATCAACTCCGACACGTCGACTATCCCAATTTCCCTGACCTTGAGATATGAGTCCATCAAAATTAGAAGTACCACTCCAGAATGCTTGATTAAATATATCCTGTGCACTAAGACGGACATTAAGTTTATCATGTAAGAATTTCTTAGATAGTCCTAAGTTTAATGACCAACTCGTATCATATTCAAATACCCCTCCCCATATGCCAGGTCCAGAATACCATCCAGATATCTCTCCTGTAAATTTCTTAGGTAATGTAAAAGTATGCTGCTGAAATATATTATAAGAGAATGTCTGTAGGTCTATGATAACACCATCACCATAATCTGCTTGATTATCAAGATAAGAAGCTGATATATTAAAGAATGCATTCCAGAAAGAACGGACTTCTATAGGTGCACTGATATTTAAGCTAAAGATATTTTGCTCAGCGAGGTTATCCCAATTGATAAAACTCGCTCTTGAGTCACGCGGATCTGGTGCCAAGAGTCTCGTGATCTGATCTGTTGTTTTGCTATAGGCAATTTTAAAGTTATATCTCCATTTAAGTAAATATCCTACTTCAAAGTTATTGACGATTTCAGGTCTTAAGAATGCATTTCCTTTAGAGAAAGACAGCTCACTTATCTGCACTTCAAATGGATTAAGAACATTATAATCTGGTCTATTGATTCTTCTTCCATAATTAAATGATATGGCGTCACTCATATTTACCTGATAGGTCAGTCCTAA
>CAZBXL010000045.1:11290-33359 GCA_964495785.1 uncultured Saprospiraceae bacterium
GTCCCTAAGCCCAATCGACCTCCAGCTAAGTCCTTTTCGTAATCTAACTTGAGAGTGTATATATCTATGTCTACTGGTGTGAATGTTGCAAACACATTACGAGTTAAGAGCTCAGTCTCAGTGCTATTAAAATAATTATTAGGTTGATCAAGGAAGTTAGTATTACGATACTGACCATAATCAGCATCAAAATTTAAAGTCGCTTTCTTATTATCAAATCTATAGTTGATATTATAAGTCGTACTTGTATTATTACCTTCTGATCTATTGTTAGCGATGAGAATACTATCTATGACATCCAAGGAATTTTGTGATTTGATCAGAGTTCTGCTCTCAGTAATATTATCAATATCAGAATCACCTCTACTCACGAGAACCCCGATAGTATGCTTATCATTTATAAAATAATCAATACCACCCCTTCCATTATATCCTTGTCTACTCGTCAGCATTTCTGTATCTCTGACAAGCGATAAGGCATTTTGATTATCAATAAAATCAAATGTCTCACTACGCTCATTATCATTAAAAGCTACATTTCCGAATACATTAAATTTACCATTACGATAATTACCAGAAGCTCCAACATTAGCCATACCCTTTCGGCCTCGACTGTAGCCTCCGTTGACCGTACCATTATATCCATAATTCTCATTCTTCTTGAGTCTTATATCTATGATACCTGCATTACCTTCAGCTTCGTACTTAGCGCCTGGATTTGATATTATTTCCATTCTATCGATCTGATCAGCAGTTAGATTAAGCAGATAATTTTTTAGATCATCTCCAGCAAGTGGCAGTCGCTTACCATCTACATAGACTAACACACCTGAGCGGCCAAGTACAGTAATGTTATCATTATTATCAAGTAAAACGCCTGGAGCTTTACGTAACAAATCTAAGCCATTACTCCCAGTGCTGTTGATCGTACCTTGTACATTAAAGATTGTTCTATCTGGCTTGACTTCGACGATAGATCTCTTAGCTGTAATTGTAGCTTCTTTTAATTCTACAGAACTACTTATCATACTTTGAGTACCAAGGTCTACTGCTTCATCACTTAGGTTAATAATCGCAGAACTATAATCCTCATGAGCTAGATAGCTGGCATTGATAATATAACTTCCTTTATCTACATTCAAGAAACTGAAACGGCCATCTATATTAGTCGTCTCTACCTTTACCATCGAAGAATCACTTGCAGATAATAACAAGACGTTGGCATAGACGATGGCTTGGTTATCAGAGTCTACAAGTTGCCCAGATATATTGAGATCCTGAGATATTATAGATACGGGAATGAGTAGAGATAGTATCCAAAAAATAGATTTCATAGCTTAATTTTATAATCAGTTGCAAATGTAATAGACAAATACTGAGTTGATCATATTTATATATATTATTACACTCTTCATCGACTAATTTCTATATTGTAAAGGAAGAAAACATACAGCTGTAACTGATAATAAGACTGGATGATATATTGACAACCAAACATGAATCGCTTATCGTTTGTTATACTGATATTATAGATTTCACATAAGCTTACACACAACCAAATATTTTGAAACAAAAATCAATTTTAGGATTTAACTTATCCAACTTGAGAGGAGATATATTCGGCGGAATTACGGCAGGTATCGTGGCTCTTCCATTGGCTTTAGCTTTTGGTGTTAGTTCGGGATTAGGACCAAGTGCTGGTCTTTACGGCGCTATATTTATCGGATTTTTTGCAGCTTTATTTGGGGGAACAGCTACTCAGATTTCAGGACCTACAGCACCCATGACTGCAGTGAGTCTCGTTGTTATAGCTGGTATTGTTGCTGCATTTGATGGTGAGGTAAGCAAAGCGCTTCCAGCTATACTTACAATATTCTTATTAGCAGGTTTAATGCAAGTCGGTCTTGGAATATTAGGTCTGGGAAAATATATTAAATACATACCTTACCCCGTAGTGTCAGGATTCATGACTGCAATAGGTGTCATTATTCTGGTCACTCAGATCCTGCCTTGTCTCGGCTATTATCCTAAAGAAGACATGAGCTATGTAGATACATTTAAGCCCGAAGCAGAAGCGATCATATTAGAAAATATTCTCAGAGAAGAAGCCGGTGATGGAAGATTAGTGTTAGAAAACTTTGAAGAGACAATAAGAAAATCTAAAAAGATCACATCAGCTCAAATAATTAAAGAGTCACAGACGCTTGCTGGCAAAGCCACCTCTGGAGTTATAGGCGCTTTAAAGGCGATACCAAGAGCTATCAAGAATATCAACTGGCTCGAACTTCTGTTAGCATTAGGAACCATATTTATAATTTATGGATTTAAGTTTATCACCAAATCGATACCGAGTACCTTGGTAGCATTATTTGTCATGTCAGGTATCGCTGTTGGATTTAACCTAGCCTATATTCCGATAGAAAAAATACCAGATGGACTACCCCTCCCAAATTTTAATATCATAACGGATTTTAATTTAGAGTATATCACACCTTATATTTTTACGGCTTTTACATTAGCCTTGCTCGGATCTATAGATTCACTACTGACCTCAGTAATTGCTGATAATATGACTAAGACTTTACATAATCCCAATAAAGAACTCGTCGGTCAAGGGATTGGTAATTCTATTGCGGCATTATTTGGTGGTATACCGGGTGCTGGAGCTACGATAAGAACTGTCGTTAATATAAATGCTGGAGGTAGAACTAAAATATCAGGTATGATAGCTGCCGTACTTCTACTTTTTATCCTTGTCGCTTTAGGTCCCATTGCGTCACTTATTCCAGCAGCTGTACTCGCTGGTATTTTGATAACTGTCGGTATAGGCGTCATGGATTATAAAGGACTCAAAGCGATACCTTACATGCCAAAGCCAGAGGTCGCCATTATGCTTATCGTATTGATCTTATCTTCGGTATGGAACTTAGTCTATGCAGTCGGTATCGGTCTCGTCATAGCCTCATTGATGTTCATGAAAAAGATAGGTGACCTTACAGCTGAAAAATCAAAAGTGACTGGATTAGCTGAAGAAGTCGAATGGGATGACGAAGCCGACTTCCCCACTAATCTTAAAGAAGAAGTATTTATCAAACACATAAATGGTCCTCTCTTTTTCGGTTCTACGAGTGATTTCACACAGCTATCTAATCAGATTCTTGATACTGCAACGACTGTCGTATTACGTACGAGCAAGATGTCTTATCTGGACCAATCAGGATTGTATGCCATGGAAGATATTATCGTAGGTCTGGTCAGAAGAGATATAAAGGTCCTTCTTGTTGGTCTCAATGTGCAGCCTAAGTATATGATGGAAAAAATTGACATCATTCCAGATTTAATACCTGAAGAATTAATCTTTGAAGATTTTGAAAATTGCCTTCAGTGGATCAGAAAGAATGTAAAAAATATAAGCTAAAGCATTAAGCCATTTCCCTTCTTGACTGTTGTAACAGACAGGACAATCTAAATCACGTAAATGCTTAAAATAGCTTTTTCAGAAGTTTACAAATATCAATTACCCGAAGGGCATCGCTTTCCTATGATGAAGTATGAATTATTGCCTGAGCAATTATTGTACGAAGGGACCGTAAGTGATGACAACTTCTTTCACCCGCAGAAACTATCATCAGAACAAATACTTCTCACTCATACCCCAGACTATCTGGATAAATTAAATAAGCTCACACTCACAAGAAAGGAAGAGAGAAACATTGGATTTCCCGTCAGGAAAGATCTGATAGAAAGAGGTAAGATCATCTCACATGGCACTTACGAATGTGCCTATCATGCAATGCAATATGGCGTAAGTATGAATATAGCTGGAGGTACTCACCATGCCTACGCTGATAGAGGTGAGGGATTCTGTGTATTTAATGATATGGCCATAGCATCACATCTTTTGTTGAGTAAAGCTATAGTTAAGAAAATACTTTTTGTAGATCTCGACGTACATCAAGGCAACGGTAATGCACACATATTCCGAGATGACGATCGTGTCTATACATTCAGCATGCATGGTGCTAAAAATTATCCAGTACGAAAAGAAATATCTAATCTTGATATAGGCGTCCCCGACAAGATAGAAGATAAAGCTTATCTTAAGTTACTCTACGAGACGCTTCCATCATTGATACAAAAAACAGAACCTGATATTATCTTCTATCAATCAGGAGTAGACATACTATCTACCGACAAGTTGGGTCGTCTCTCAGTAAGTATAGAAGGCTGCAAATTAAGAGATAGATTTGTACTTGAACAGGCCAAAACAAATGCTATCCCCATCGTCATATCTATGGGTGGTGGATACTCTGAGAAAATATCTGATATCATAGATGCTCATGCAAATACTTATAGAGAAGCTCAGTCCATTTTCTTTTGATTATAAAAAGAGCTATTTACCTTAGCTGCAAATAACTCATTTTCAATCACTTACCAACAACTCTCAGAACTTACAAGATTTGAGATTGTTATAGCATCTTAGATTATTTTATATTCTATACTTTGCCAATCTTTGCAGCTATAATATAAATGAAAGCCTACAAATACATAGATGTTCTCCTCCCTATTGCGATCCCTAAAGTATACAGTTATCGGGTAGAAGAACATTTTTGGCCTATGATCCAGTTTGGCAAAAGAGTAGAAGTCCCATTAAGGAATAAATTATATTCTGCAATCATCATAAAGGAAATAGAAAAACCAGATAGTCTAATACAACTGAGATCCATCAGAGCTATCATAGATGCTGAACCTATCATAACGGAACAACAACATACGCTATGGAGTTGGATGTCGGAATATTATATGAGTACACTAGGTGAGGTTATGAATGTCGCTCTTCCTACCGGCCTCAAACTCAATAGTGAAACTAAGCTCATCTCTATGCTTCACATAGATGATTACATGAATGAATTGACGGACAAGGAATATATGATTGCCGAAGCCGTTTCTCTTCAGAATGAGTTAACCATAAGTCAAGTACAAGATATACTTGAACAGAAGACAGTCTACCCCATTATCAAATCTCTATTAGACAAAGAGATCCTATATGTCAAAGAAGAACTAAAAGAAAAATTTAAAGCTAAAACAGAAGATTACATCTGTCTCTCAGATAAGTATAAAGATAAAGGAGACGAACTATCTGAAGCATTTGATAAAGCTCAAAGAAGTGAAAAGCAAACAAGGGCCCTACTCAGTTATGTACAATTATCAAGAGATGAACAATGGGTGGCTAAAAAGGAAATATATAAAACAGCCGATGTCGACAGCGGTGTGATAAATGCACTTCTCAGAAAAGAGATTTTTGTCATGGAAGCTAAGGAAGTAAGCAGAATTGGTCACGAATTAATTGATGCTAAAGAAGTACCTCCTCTCAATCCATTCCAGGAACAAGCCATGGCAGAAATTAAAGAATGCCAAAAAACCAATGATCATGTACTTCTTTTTGGGGTGACAGGAAGTGGCAAGACAAGAATATATATTGACTTGATCAAGGAAGTCATTGAAAGTGGGAAGCAGGTACTATATCTATTACCTGAGATTGCCTTGACGACGCAAATTGTAGATAGATTAATGTCTGTATTTGAAGGGGACATAGGAGTCTATCATAGTAAGATGAGTAATAACCAAAGAGTAGAATTATGGAATGCCTCTCTCAATGGAAAACAGCTTATCATGGGTGCACGTTCATCTCTCTTTTTACCGTTCAAAGATTTAGGATTAATAATTATTGATGAGGAGCATGACCCCTCTTACAAACAAACAGATCCTGCACCACGGTATAATGCACGTGATACAGCCATGTACTTAGCAAAGCTCTATAACGCAAAAGTTCTTTTAGGTACTGCAACGCCATCACTCTCAACCTATGTCAATGCACTAAACGAGAAATATGGTTTAGTCAAATTATTAGAACGCCATGGAGAGGCTGTCCTTCCCGAAATTAAGATTATAGATCTTAAGGAAAAATATAAGAAGAAATTGATGCATTCCTTATTTAGCAAGGATCTAAAGGATGCTATTGATTCAGCATTATCTAAAGGAGAGCAAGCTTTAATTTTTCAGAACAGAAGAGGCTACTCTCCTACCCTACAATGTACGCTGTGTGACTTTAATGCTCAGTGTCCTAACTGTGATGTCAGTCTCACAGTACATAATTATTTTGATCAGATCAGGTGTCATTATTGTGGTCATAAACAAAAACTTCCTGTGGAATGCCCAGCTTGCGGCAACCCAGATTTGAACAAATTAGGTTTTGGAACAGAAAAAATAGAGCAGGAAATTAAGTCTGTTTTTCCTGATGCTAAGGTGGCTCGATTAGACTTTGATACAGCAAAGACTAAGAATGCTTATGAAGAAATACTCCATGATTTTAAAACTGGAGAAACTAATATTCTCGTCGGAACGCAAATGATTACTAAGGGATTAGATTTTGAAAACATCTCAGTCGTCGGTATTCTTGTAGCTGATAAAATTCTATTCTTCCCAGACTACAAGGCGAATGAGAGAGCCTTTCAATTATTTACACAGGTGGCAGGACGTGCAGGACGGCGAGCAAAAAAAGGTACTGTTATCATACAGACTTATAATCCTGATCATCCCGTCATTAAAGAAACAGAGTCCTATAACTATCTCCAATTCTATAAGAGAGAACTACTTGAAAGAGAACGTTTCCTATACCCTCCTTTCTATAGAATGATCAGTATTACTGTGAAACATAAGAAACCAGACATTGCTGAAGATGCGGCTCTTCTCATGGCTATAAAGCTCAAAAAACAACTCAACAAAAGAGTGATAGGGCCATCAGTCCCAGGCATCTCAAGAATAAGAGGTTTCTATCAACAACAGATCATCATTAAGATGGAAAGAGATATATCTATTATCAAAAAAATCAAGCAATTTGTCCTCGACACAAAAGCGGAAGTCCTTAAAACAGACGGCAAAAAAACAGTGAGGATAATTATAGATGTAGATCCTTAAGCATTTCAAGACTATCATTAAGCTAACTTCATAACTGTCTAATCTCACAACTTTTCAACAGTATTTCGGTATGACCTAAATTAAAAAAAAGGGCTGCATCTTCTGACACAGCCCTTCATTCTAAAATATCTAAATCCTAGCCTAATTAATTTTGGATAATTATTCTCTTCGTAATTACTTGACCATCTTGATAGAGAGTTGCCAGATTATACATTCCTGTAGGTAGATCTGAAACATTAACCTCGATCATTTTATCATTTGCATTAAAACTAACATCTCTTGCGACTCTTCCGTCTGGAGCATATAACTGTATACTTGATATGTACTCCGTATCATCCGTCTCTATTGTCATTAGTTCACTTACTGGATTAGGATAGACACTAATTGTATACGTTGTAGCATTTTCTAACTCTTCAGAAACAGATTCTGATAGCTCTATAGCCTCATTTGCGCTAAGCGACTTACTCTCTGCTACTGGTCTATCTGGATCAATCTTAGCTCCTGCGAATTGTATGCAGTAATCTTCTGTCTCTCCGTTAGGATATTGTAGACAAGGATCATTGACATATCCTCCTTGTGACATTATAATCCTGATCGTACTCTCACCACTATTCAGACTCTTAGGCATTGTTACTATTCCATTTAAGGTATTCACTCCTGAGCCATACGCTGCAAACTCATTGGAGTCATAGAAGTCGCCATCCATATTGTAATCTATCCATATCGTCCAGTAGACGGTCTGTGCTGCACATCCTCCGAATCCCGGTACCAACTTAATACTTAGACCATCTGTTGGTCCAGCTCCTGTACATTGTGATGTAAAGTCAGCATATCCACCATTGTCACCACTGATATTATTCAATGCTCCAAAAACACATTCTTGAATATAGTGACAACTTGCATTCTGTCCGCCTGGATTACATACTGCTGTCTCAGATTCTACTGTAATATCAAAAGAACAAGTCTCCACATTACCACATCCATCAGCTGCCGTATATGTCACAGTATGAGTAGAACCCGGAGGCAATACTGATCCTGGAGCTGGTCCAGCTGTCTGTGATAAACTTAAGCATGATTCTATTTCCATAATATACTCAAGAGCATAAAATCCATACTGGTCATTCCACTGTCCATTATTTAGCATCTCCACATGGTGTTGTGCTCCATTATAATTGTTAGGCTGACCTGGATACCAATTCGTATAACTGAATGGATCACCATTGACCCATTGGAATGTGCCTTCTGTGGCAGTATCATTAGCACCTATCCACGCAGATTGTAATGCTAGTATATTAGCTAAATATGTATTCTCCGCAGAATTATTAATAACTGCAAGATGACCACCGCTTGCAACACAGTTAGCTTGTGCATCATCCCATGTGGCTGGTGCAGTAGAACAATAATAATGATGTCCATTCTGGCTACCCATATATACGAATCCTGGTATAAATCCACCACCAGTCGTACAATCAGAACAACAAGAACTTACCTCTGGTATATTCCAGTTAACGGCTACTCCCTGAGAGTTAGCAGGTGCTGATGTTACGATATCCTCAGGACAAGTCAGAGATAATCCGTCTTGTACGACGACGTTAAATGAACATGTCTCTACAGGGCCACAAACATCACTCGTCTCATATGTCACAACATAAGTTCCCCCTGTAAGGAATGTACCTGAAGTCGGACCAGCTATTTGATTAACAAATGAGCAAGGCTTCTCCATTATAAATTCTAAAAGATAATAAGGATACTGATCATTCCACTGACCATTGTTGAGCATCTCTACACAATCCTGACTACCATTGTAGTTGTTAGGTTGACCTGGATACCAGTTAGTATAATCGAGTGGATCTCCGCAACCCCATTCAAACTGTCCGTCATTATTCGAATCATTAAGACCTATCCAAGCAGATTGCAATGTCAGAAGATTAGCTAAATAAGCATTCTCTTCTTGCGAATTAATACATGCTAAGAAACCGCCATTATCCTGACATATTTGATTTGCATTAGCCCAGTTAGCAGTATTGGTAGAACAATAATATTCGCTTCCTCCAAATGATCCCATATATATAAATCCTGGAATACTCGTTCCATTACAAGATCCACATGACCCACTATATGAAGGTGCTGACCAATGTACAGTGGCACCACCATTACCACCACACGGTACGGTTATATCTGCAGGACAAGATAATGATGATCCACTATTACCATTACATTCTACTGTCACATCAAATTCGCAAGTTGAAGTATTACCACATGCATCAGTTGCCGTATATATAACCTGAGTTGTTCCATCAAAGAAAGTGGCTCCACTATTTACATTCTGTCCACTACTTGTTTGAGCTTGTAGTGAGACACTACCACAATTATCACTTACAGTAGGCAGAGTCCAATTAGCAATAGCTAAACATCCTGACCCACTTCCTGTATTAGGAGTTCCTAACAATATGATATCTGCTGGACATGATGCGAATACAGGTGCTGTATTATCTACTAATGACAATACCTGAACACAAGATGTCGCTAAGTTCGCATTATTAGGATCTGTTGCTGTAAATGTTCTATTGATCACCTTAGCAGAAGGACATGGCCCCGTGCTTAGAATGACATCCGCAAATGTCACAACTGGACTTCCACAAGCACTACTTCCTGCTGTTGCAACAGCATTACCACTAATTGAAGTTGGTGGCACACCTGATGTCGGACATGTTGTGTAATTAGAAGGACATGTAATAGAAGGCGCAGTATTACAAGCCGCAGCACATACTACCGTCACTGTAAATGTAGCATCTACTGTATTACCACAAGCATCATTAGCTGTATAGGTTACAGTCGTTGTACCTTCTGAAAACGCTGCCCCACTCACGTGTGATCCTTCAAAGAAAGTCAAGTTACAATTATCTGTAGCTGTAGGTTCGCTCCATGATACATTAACTGTACAAGCTGTACCCGTTCCAGTTACTGTTATATTATTCGGAATATTACTTATAACTGGTGACACATCATCTGCAAGAGTTATAAACTGTATACAAGAAGAAGTCAAAGATGGATCATTAGGATTAGTGGCTGTCCACGTACGTTCTATATATTCTGCATCTGCACAAGCTGTACTTGTAGGATTTAAATCTGTATAAGTTATTATTGGAGAACCAGAACAATTAGGTCCAGAAATACTTCCCGTTGCAAATCCAGTTACAGAAGGATCACTTGATGTACCTGGGCATGCTGAATAATCCGCAGGACAGTTAATAGTCGGTGGAGTTGCACATCCAGCACATGTCACAGTAACAACAAATGATGCAGTAGAAATATTGCCACATCCATCAGTCGCTGTAAGGGTAACGGTTGTCTGACCTTGATCAAAATTACTTCCACTCGCGTGACTTGAAGTCAAACTCACATTTCCACAATCATCTATCGCAGTCGCTTGCGACCATGATACAGGTGTCCAACAATTAGTTGCAGAACCACTACCTGTTATAAATATATCACTTGGTACAAATGTAAACGTAGGTGCTGTATTATCAATAAGTTGTATTGTCTGCACACAAGATACCGTTAGTGTTGAATTTGACGGATTAGTAGCCGTCCATGTTCTTTCTATAAATTCTGAATTAGGACAAGATGTAGTAGTCGGATTTAAATCTGTAAAAGTTATGATTGGATTACCAGAACAATTAGGCCCAGAGATAGATCCAAATGCAACTCCTGTAACCGCAGGATCACTAGAACTTCCTGGACATGCTATCACATTTGAAGGACATGATATACTCGGCGGAGTGACACATTCTGCACAACTTACCGTAACAATAAATGATGCAGAAACACTATTTCCACAAGCATCTACTGCAGTGTAACTAATTGTGGTCTGTCCTTCAGAGAATGTCTGTCCACTTATATGACTCGATGTTATTGTGACATTACCACAATTATCTGTAGCCGTTGGTGTTGCCCACGTTGCGACCATACTACAATTACTTCCATTACCACTTAATGAAATATTATTAGGTACAAATGTAAATGTAGGAGGTGTATTATCTATAAGTTGTATTGTCTGTACACATGATGCCGTAAGACTTGGATATGCTGAGTTTGTTGCAGTCCAAGTTCGTTCTATAACTACTGCATTAGGACAAGATGTACTTGTCGGGTTAAAATCAGTATAGGCTACAATTGGTGAACCTGTACAATTTGTTCCGCTTATAACACCAGCTGCAAATCCTGTCACTGCAGGATCAGTAGATCCTCCTGGACATGCTGTATAATTTGCAGGACATGTAATTGAAGGTGGAGTATTACAAGCTTGGCAAGTAATAGTCACTGTAAAACTTGTAGTACTTACATTTCCACAATTATCAGTAGCTGTATATGTCACTGTCGTAGTACCTTCAGAAAATATATCATTAGGATTATGAGTTGATGTAAATGAGTCTATCCCACAATCATCTGTTACTGTAGGTGCTGTCCAGTTAACTGATAACTGACAGTTATTACCTGTAGCACTTAGATTTATATTACTTGGAGCACCAGTTATGGTAGGTGCTGTAGTATCATCAATAGATATTGTCTGTATGCAAGTAGATGTTAGTGCTGGGTTATATTGATCAAATGCCGTCCATGTTCTGTCTACGTAAAATGAACCTGCACAATTTCCAAATCCAGTAATTGCATCAGAATGATATACGATTGATGGTCCGCAAGTTCCACCTTGATCAGTAACTGTAGGCTGACCAGATATCGCTGGAGATGGAATGAATCCTCCTGGACAAGAAGTATATGCCGGTGGACAACTAATAGCAGGTGGAGTATCACAAGTGTTACACTCTACAGTAACGTTAAATGATGCTGTTGCTACATTACCACACACATCTACTGCCGTAAATATTACAGTCGTCGTACCCCCAGTAAAATCACTTCCATTAGGAATACTTGATCCAGTAGAAGTTAACGTACAATCATCAGAGTACGTTGGTGGTGTCCATGTGACTGGCATAGCACAATGAGAACCTTTCTTATATAGAGTTATATCTGAAGGCACATTCGTTATCGTAGGTGCTCCATTATCTTCAAGAGATATTGTCTGAGTACAACTTACCGAAAGAGAATTATTACTTGGATCTGATGCCGTCCATGTTCTGATTATTTCATACTCAGAAGCACATGGTCCAGAAGATATAACTTGATCTGTAAAGTCTACAATTGGAGTAGCACATAGAGAACTACCAGCTGTTGCTGTTGCAGTTCCAGTCAGTAATGGATCAGGATAAGAACCAGATGGACAATCTACATAATTAGCAGGGCAAGTAATAACAGGATCTGCATCACATAGGCAATTAACCGTTACTAAAAAACTTGCTGTAGCAGATAAACCACAATTATCAACAACAGTATATACTATTGCCGTAGTACCTGCTGAGAAAAATGCACCACTATCAAAATTACTTGTTAAGGTATTAACACCACAATTGTCAGTCGCTATAGGCTGAGTCCAGAATACTTGAACGTCACATCCATTACCGTTACCTGAGACAGTGATATCATTAGGTACATTAGAAAGTACAGGAGCAGTGTCATCACTGACTTCTATTATCTGTGTACAACTCGATGATTGTGAGCTATCACTTGCATCATTAGCAGTCCATACTCTCTGTATAGTCATTGCTCCATTACAAGGTCCCGTAGAGGTAATGTTATCTTGGAAAGTGATAACTGGTGCACCACATGACGCATCTGTTGGTGTAGCACTTGCAGTACCTGTTGCTGCTGTACTTGTATCACCAGTAACAGGACATGTCGCTGCCATAGGAGGACAACTAATAGAAGGTGCAGTACAGCAGCTCCCTGTCACAGTTACATTGAATACACATTGACTTGTGAGTCCACATCTATCAGTTGCATTATAAGTAACTTGAGTGGTGCCTGAAGAAAAAGAAGAACCCGAGTAGTGTGTAGTTGTAAATAATAACAAATCACAATTTTCAGTTACTGTAGGCACTGCCCATATGGCTGTGCTATCACAATCTGCTGTTAGATCTATGATGATATCGCTCGGACAATTATTAATTATGGGAGCTTCTGAATCTTCCAGATATAAAGTCTGCTGACAAGAAGAATGCAGTTTGATACTTGCACTTCCTGCTGGATAAGTCGCTTCCCATGTCCGATGCACTACTTTCAGACAAGACGTATTCGTTGTTATATTATCCGTGTATGTCACTATAGGTGTAGGACAATTAGCGTCTCCAGGCATAACAGTAGGCATACCAGTTATGGCAGGATCCAAATTATCCGTAGGACATCCGAAGTAAGTCGGAGGACAAAAGAGAATGGGAGCTGTTAAGCACATCATCTCCATATTCATTTGAGCTTCTGGTATATCACCATTAAAGCAAAAATTCTCATCACCACTATCAGCCTTTGCATCAAGTGCAAATGTGAGAGCCATGATAAGGGCAAGGGTTTTTATGTAAAAATTATTCATGCGAAATAAATTGTATTAAAAAAAGGCACTTATAGTTTTTCGGATTTGAAATAAATTTTGTGACGAAAAACTTTATCAAAAAATATATTAGAAAATTTGAAAAAATAAATTTTGAAATATTCTAAAGATTTGAACTGATCATCAAATTCAGAACTCATACGAAATGAAATAATAATGCGCTTCTTAAGACAACCCTCAAAAAACTGTTAAAGTCTAAACAGAAATTAAATGAATATGAAAATTTAAGGAGTGAAATTATGTAGACCGACTGATGTAATCCCCGACCCTATTGACTCTACTGGGTCCAATGATATATTCACAAAAAGATAATCTGAGTCAAGATTTGATCTAAAAAAAAGTTGAACTTTTTTCTAACAATTTATCGAGAAAAGAACTCTAATTATGGGCGTAAAAAACAATGCAACCTAACTAAACGGAATAGTCTCTAATTCGCTGCTTCACTAATAATGAGAGGTCAATATCAATACCCTTGAGTTATAAAAAAGTAGATGATCAAGGAAGCGTTTTAAGAATCTAAATCGTTATCACATGATACTATAGAAGTCATATTCTTAATATCTAAGTTTGGATATTCTAACAAATGAAATTATATCCGAATAGAACAATTGAGATTAAGACAAAATAATCCGAATGGTATCAATTCGTAATAATAACATCAATACCATTCTCAGATAACATGATATCAGCAAGGATGACAAGTTGGGACTCAGACTCATTCAGAGTCATAATGTAATATCTGATTTTATTATAATGCTCAATGCATGTTTAAAGCTGCGTTATTTATCCTGGAGTATTTAAAGTAGATATCGCCATAAGTCTCAGATGTATGAAAAAAATCGAGATAATTACATCTTTTAATAATGCTTATCAAGGCGTGCACATACACACATAGAGTTCAAACATATCTAAGTGAAACAAAAGGGTGATTATAGATGTGGACTGTCTTGTGACATTTGTATAAGTATGCAAAAAACAGAAAAATCGGGAAATTGATTTAATCTCTTCTTCTTTTTCCTATCCCTAATTGCTTAGCAACAAAAAGAATGAGGATCGCTCCGAATGTAGCAGATACCATCATACCGATGACATTCTCAGGAAGTCTTACATCAAATTGCTTTTCAACAATTTTAACAATACCTGCTCCAGCATTAATCTTAAAGAGCCCAAAGATAAAGCCGCCTACGATACCACCAGCTATCCCTAATAGCGTATTGATAATCAACCCAAAAGAGTCGCCTTTCATGACCCTTGCTGCTATAGCACCCGCTATACCACCAACTATTATCATAATAACCCAATTCAAAACATCTGCAGGTATTCCAGAATCCATTTGCTTAATTTTTGGCAAATATATCAATCTATGCAGGTAATAAATACTGATTAAGCGATAAAAATGCATGAAAACCACATCATCATGTGGTTGCAGGTATAAATATGTTAGGGTATCTTGCCATTACCTAAAAGAACAGCCATGGAAAATATCAATGTAGCAATCATCGAAGATGACAAAGTTATCCATGAGAGCTTAGTCCAAAGTATCAATATGTACCCTGCTATGAATCTTTCGTGGGATGCTTACAGTGTAGAAGAAGCTCTGGAATGTATTGGTAAATCTAAAACTCCCATACCAGATGTTATACTATTAGACATTGGTCTACCCGGCATGAGCGGATTAGACGGAATACCGCATATCAAAAAATCATTAGATAATTCAGATATCATAATGTTGACAACTTATGACGAGTCAGAAATTATATTCAAAGCTCTCTGCTCTGGAGCATGCTCATATATTTCTAAAAAGACATCATTAAAGGTTATTATGGATTCTATATTTACAGTGTACAGAGGTGGTTCTTATATGTCTCCTACTATTGCAAGAAAAATAGCTCAGCATTTTGCACCTCTTAAGAAACCAGAATCTGAAAATCATCATTCTCTTACACAAAGGCAATTAGAAATAGTTAAGCATCTATCACAAGGATTAAGTTATAAAATGATAGGAGATACAATGAGTATATCTATAGATACCGTTAGAAGTCATATCAAGAAAATATACAAAGCATTAGAAGTCAATAATAAATTAGCCGTAATTGACATGTACCGAGAAGGAAGGATTTAGATTAAGATCTCATAACTACTTTATGGGAATAACGACCTCCACCCTATATCCATTTTCATCATAAGATATTTTCGTCGTACCTAATAAGTCTTTTGCTCTTTGGATCATGTTACTTGTTCCCGTGCCTGAGGTTCTTACATTTGATGGATCTATCTTTCCATTATCCTGAACAATCATACTTATTGCAGTTTTAGAGTTTGATATATGCACGTCTACTTTAGTTCCGTTAGAGTATTTAGACACATTAGTAATGGCTTCTTTAAATATTAAATATAAATTCTGTCTTAACTCAGGCTCTATCTTTTTATCATCTTTTTCTAAATTACTGTTAAGGACAAGTTGTATGTCTTTAGGGATTAATAAATCCTTTCCAAAATCAAGCATACGATCTATAAGATCAGAAAAACTATCCTTGCGAGAATCTATAGCCCATACAGTATCTCTCATACGCGTCATGGCATCCCGGCTCATATCAGCTAACTTTTCCATCGACCCTTTGACATTCTCATCTGCAAAGTTACTCAGCAATTCTGATTGCATTGCTAAGCCCGTCAAGATGCTACCTACATCATCATGCAGATCACTTGATAATTTAGATCTAAATAGCTCTCTTTGTTTAGCTTGCTTTCTTCTATTCTTTTGTTTCAGATAATTATAACCAAAAATTGAAACCAGAATAAAAATAAAAACTGAACTTATCAGTAATGATTTAAACTGATGGCTCTTAAGAGTTTCTATTTTATTAGCTGTCTCTAATTTCAGAATTTCTTTTTGTTGTTCTGCAGTCTTATATTTTGTTTGCCAGTCAGCTACAGATTCTGCCATCTGATCTGAAAACAGAGAGTCTTTGAGTTGCACATACTCATTAAGTATAGCGGCATCTTTCTTATATTCATTATTAGTATAATAATAATTATGCAACGAAGACATCACATCTAATCTATTATCTGCGATATTCATTTCATCACTCATATTCTTGGCCTGCAATAATAAGTTTTCGACATTGACATTTTTTAGGATTTCTGAACCTTTTATAGAAGCATTACACTCTTGGGTCTTCATATATAATTCTGACAGTGCTATAAGGACTGATGATTCTAATGGTTTGTTACCATGCTTCTCTGCAAGTCGTAAAGCTTCCAGAAGAGAAAGTGATGCTTCTTGGTACTGGCCTAATCGTAGTTGATCTTGTCCGACTCTGTAATAACCAGAGATCTCTCCGTATTTAAAATTTATTTCTTGAGAAAGAACTAATACTTCACTATGAATATCTAGTGCTGTATTATAATTTCCTTTCTCGTAATATATGTTTCCAACCTTAAGATTGGTATGTACGATAATGTGCTTGAAATCGATGCTATCTGCTAGCTCATTAGACTTATCAAAATCTTCCATAGCACCATCCCAGTCTTTCATATCAAACTTGATCGCTCCAATGTTATGATAGGCAATAGCTTTACCTCTTATGTCATTTCTTTTCTCTTTTATCTCGAGTGACTTCATGTAATAGGCTATTGCATTATCATAGTTACCCGATATATGTTCTATATTACCTAAGTTATTGTAAGCAACACTCTTAGTATTAATAATATCATATTGCTCTCCATAATCAATGGCAAGAAGGTAATCTGCTCTAGCTTTCTCATTCTCTCCCAGAGCTCTATATACTCTTCCTCGAGCAGTGTACAAGTTTCCTAAGCTTCTTTTATCATCAAGACCTTTGATGATACTTATTGCACTGTCAGAATAAGTCAGTGCTCTATCAAGCTCGCCTGCATTTCTATAATAGATTGTCTTTTCATTGTAGGCCAAACTTAGTTCTACACTTGGACCAATTTTTTTATGTATTGTAATAACATCGTTACATCGATTGAGAGCAGATTCGCGTTGACCTTCCTCATTATCATATCTGGCTAATTCTAATTGGGATTTAGAATAATACTTTACATTAATTGTATCAAAATTAGACGTCAATTCCACTATTTCTTGATGTAGTTTTTTGCTTGATTCTTTATAACCCATTATTGCAAGCTTATTGGTACCTACTGAATACAAATCGAATAAGACTGCCCGGTCATCATCACGCTTAGATAAGGACTTACCCTTCTTGATAAGGCTAAGAATTTTCTGATCATCTATCTGCGGGGCTGTCGATATATATCTTGCTATATGTCTAATAAGTGTAGAGTCATCTTTTTCTGCAGCCATAATTCTCTCAAATGAATCTTGTAATGAGTGAGCCAATTCTTGGCTTACAAGAAGGTATGAAGTGAGCATCAGAAATAATGTCAGTAGACATTGATTCATAAGGAATTGTTTTCAGTTGTTCGTTGAGGGAAACCAACATTGAACGTCTGAAAATAGCAATTTTTATAAAAAAATTAAAAACTTAATGTTTTGTAGATGTGATTTCTTAAATCTATAAATGCAAATAATACCGATTGCTATTATAAAATGCCCAATAATAAATTATGGACATTTAAAGATGCATCTAGAATTATACTAAGACTATATAGGTTGTTTTGTCCAGAAATTTTTATGAGATATTTATTGCCATTAATTAATTCGATTGAACCTTCTATATCTTAAAACTATGATAGTTCCTTATTATGCGACTTTACAATTAAGGTTCTACTTTATGATATTCTATATCGTATTTCTCTGATGATGTCTGCTACATTTCTGAGAAGAATAATAATGACCTTCTTACTGTGAGACTATAGAGTATCTGTGCTTAGAAATAAAGATTGAGTGATCTCATCGATTGCTCTCGGACAATAAAAATGATGATCTTTTTAGTCATGAAAATATAAGTTGCATACATCTAATGATCAGACACAAAATAAATAGCCCAGCAGATAAAATCTGCTGGGCTTTCATTTATTAGATAATTTGACAATGAGTTACATTAGTTTTGCAAGAATATATTTTTACTCTTTAATGATATTTTAGTTCCACCCTATCACGGACAATCAGCCGTATGAGTAAAAAACACGGAACATTCATTCACAACAAAACTTAATTACCCCAATCATTATCTGGATTACATCCTTCATGTGATACCTTGCCTTTACTACCTGACTTAAAGTGTGCACCTGGCAGTAATCTGACTTTTGTACTTGAGCTTAAGATGCCTATTTTCTTATCATAGACATCAGCTGTACATGTTATATCTGCCGTTGCAGTACGTCGCCCATTTAGATTTCCAGTAACTGTTATATTAGTGGAAGAACATACAGGGTACATCTTATTGACAGAAGCGATATCAGTAGCACTCATTCCATCCCTTTGACCTATAGGTATTCCTGCAGGAATTGTTGTTATCGTAGGTATATTAGGGTTGATCGCAAAAAAGAAAGCACCGTAATGCATAATAGACCCATAGTCATATGCCCCATAATCTGTATTCGTTTTAGAATCTGATATAAAAAAGTTATGCTCTTTTCCAGCTTCTATATTACTAAAATTGATATTGACAAAGGCGTTCCTATCTTCTCGAACTTGTTCGTGCTGGACACCTGCAGTATGTAGAAATTCATGTATTGTATTACCTAAAGAACACCCAGTTGCTAAACTGATAGAAGCATTACCGGTTTCTGGCATTCCTATAGAAGCACCACAGCCCGTACCTGTACTTATCGCTACCCATTGAGTCTCCGTGGTTCTGACTTTGACTGTAAGATTAGTATTGCTGGTAATATGTGCTGCTGCGCCATGTATTTCTGCAATATCTGAAGCATTGAATCCTGACCCTATTACATAAGGCATAGTATTATTAGGCCAAAATCCATGATCAAAAGCCACCGTTTTATTCTTGAAGTCCTCTAATGTTGCTACAATGATGTCTCCTTCTTTGATGACAAATCCATCTCTTATATCTAAATCGATATACTTATCTCTATTATAGCCTACTTGAGAGGCATGGACACGTATTGTAGAATCTGGTGCTATTGCATGCTCGCCTGGGCAATTGCATTGTGATAATATATTGGTACTACTTAAACAAGAAGCTATCATCACCGATAATATATATATTATTTTATTTCTCATGATGGCTTAGTTTTTCTCAACTTTAGATAATCTATATGACAAGTCTGAGATCTGCTTGTTTTGCTCTATAATATATAGTGTCAGTTCTTCAACTTTCTCCATCAGTATTCTATTCATCTCACCGACTTCGATACCTTGATCGGCAACTTCCTGTGCTGAAGGAACATTAGGTAGGTGCCCTTTTTCATCTATGTGCTGCTGGACTTCCTCGAGTGATCTTAAATTGTAATCTGACTCAAAGACATAATCAGGCCAGTCCGCATTCATATCCACAAGGACTTCTTCGCATGCTACTTTTCCATCTACTGATAACTTAAATCCTGCTGCAAAATCATTACCTATGGCTACACGTCCGTCGTCTCTCTTGATCAGAAAATGAGGGCCGGTAACTGTACCATCATTATGGCCATAGATTTCCAATTGATTATCGTCTCCATCATATTCTATCTCCATACCAAAAGTGCCATTATGATCTTCCCCAAAGAAAATACTTGAATCATCCGCTGAACCCTGACTCTTTGGCAATAAATACATCGATGTACGATCGGTATCAGGGTCGGTAATCTGAAAAGTTCCTGGCGTCTGATTGGTATTGATACTAAGCTTGTTGCTATCAAATTCCCCATAGATGAGAGGTGTCGATGTGTTAGAGTTATCTATATAAAGTCGAGCATTATTGTTTTCATTCTGACCAGCATTCCTCCCTATGAATACACTATTTGACGAAGTTGAATTAAGTCCTGCGTAATTACCTAAGAAAGTATTTGCTGTTCCCGTATTATCTCTTCCTGCCCATCTGCCTATGAAGGTGTTGCCATTTGTATTGATCAGATTTTGTCCTGCTCCTGTACCTACAAGTGTATTTTCTGCCGATGAGGTCATATTCTGCCCAGCTCCGGCTCCAACTATTGTAGTGGTCTGTCCAGAACTAATCAAATTGGAAGCTGCATTGTCTCCAATTATAGTATTAAAAAAACTATTCTTAGGCTCTATAACCAAGTGTCCTCCTGCATTTTTTGTCAGTGCAAGACTTTCTCCACCACCTATGTCAAATCGTATGATATCCTCATCCGTAGAATCTTCGACTTGTATCTTAGTATCGTTATCATCATCTGAAAGTATAGTTGCACTAAGGGCCTTATCTGCCGTAATTGCTGCGGTTGCCGTAGTTGCCTCTAAAGCTTTCTGAGCAATAAGAGAGAAGCTATTGGTAAAATTTATTTCCCAATTATTAAATATACCGTCATCTCCTGAATTTACATCTGCAATCTCTAAAGTCCAGTCACCGGCAATAGTCTGACCTACTAATGCAGACAACGGTTCTTCAGGTAAGTATACACCCGTAAATGGTGCATCAGAGAAAAGTGCAATTGTATTCTTAGCAGTGGCAGCGAAGCAAGTACCTTTGAAATTATCACCGCCAGCTCCATTTGTTAATGATAAGCCTATTGTAGAAGTTGTATTAGGGGATATAAGGTTCACATTGAGATCTCCAACATAAGTATGATCTACATCAAGACATATAGAAACATGTGTCTCTGCTGTTATCACGTCTGTAGAAGTCAAGGTGATCGTATCTCTGACTGCAGGATGCGTATTTCTAATTGTATCACCAGATATACCTACACCGCAGTCAAAAAAAGTAGCTGCTGGAGCCGAAGTCCCTCCAGCTCCTATTTCATTCCACTGCATATTTTCCCAGTACCAGAAAGATTTGGTATCTGTATCGTAAACGATCTCTGAAGTGGTAGCAGTTGTAATGGCTGTTCTCTGTGCTGTCGTCATACGTGGCAATAATGCACCTTCTGTTGTACTCTCTAAGTCTAGGACCTGTGCCTGTGATGTTACGGATATGGCAACTAAGCCAATGACGCATATCAGTTTACTGATAGATTGAATAATTATTTTCATGGTTAATTGTTTTTAATAAATAAAATGTTGAGTAATTGTTTTTAACTGGCGATCGTGAGTCGATCATTTATTTTTATTGTATTTTTTTCTACGGTAAAGAATCCACACAAGAATGCCTCACGAACGATACCAGCGACATTCTTGACATCGAGCTTATTCATGATTTTTTTGCGATGAGACTTAACCGTCTCTGTGCTTAGAAATAGGGATTCTGCGATCTCTTTAGTAGATTGCTCTTGGACTATTAAATTCAGGATTTCTATCTCACGAGTAGTAAGTAGTATGTACTTTTTAGATTGGTAGATTGTTTTCATGATTCAGCTGTTATTAAGTTAAGATTAATTGGGGGTGAATCTTTTTAATGACGTAAAGATACTTTGGGCTTTTAGCGCTGACAATCACATGATGATGTGATCCTTAGTGTGCTTTCAACAATTATAAATATTTTGTCGATATCATTCACAGAGTGAACTCAGAGCTAAATCAATACTGTAATCAGTTGATGA
>CAZBXL010000046.1:0-33050 GCA_964495785.1 uncultured Saprospiraceae bacterium
TCATTTTTTATATCTGTAGTATCTACTGCAAAAGACCTTGCAAAATACTCCTTGACTTTGTTTCTATTGAGTATAGGATACTGTCCTCTCATCTTACCCACCATCTCGCTTACTCCAGCGATCACCTTCATCATAGGTATAGGAATGGTGACTTTTAGAGTTTTCTTATTTAAGAGTTTTCTTATTTTTCCATAGAAAATGTTAGATGGATATACTTCACCATCACTAACAAAGTAGCCTTTATTAACTGCTTTAGCATCTAAGGTGCTAATGATCAGTTTAGCTAAATCTTTAACGTAGATGAAAGTCATATCTTGATTCCCTAATCCGACCTTTGGTTCGAGTCCAAAGTTGATCGTCTTGTATACATCAAGCATGTCGTAATCACGAGGTCCATAGACTGCAGTAGGTCTCAATATAATACTTGGTATCTTAGAGAAACCCTCTATAAACTGTTCGACCTGTAACTTGGATTCTCCATACCATGTAACAGGGTGGGGGGTAGACTCTTTATCTAAGACCTGTTTGACTTGATAGTCGGCAGGACCGTAAGAAGCCAGACTGCTTATAAGAACTAATTTCTTAGGGATAACATTTTCTTCAATAAGTATCTTACACAGCTTTCTGTTGTAAGCGGCATTTATTTTAAAATACGTTTCTTTATTCTCTGCATTAGTGATTCCAGCATTAAGAATTATGTATTCAAACTTATGTGACCGGAGTTGTTTTCTTAAGTTTTCTTCTTCTTCAAAACTGAAATAAAGAAAATTTATTTTTGGATCTTTCAGGTATTGAAGGTTACTCGATTTCCTTACACCTGCAAATACATTGTAGTTGTGCTTGATGGCTTCATCTACAATATGACTTCCTACAAATCCATTGCTTCCTGTTATGAGAACTTTGTTACTCATACTATTTACAATGTAACTTGTACAATCTATAAGTTTTGTACTTATCGCCATTTAGTTTCTCTGCCGATAACACCATCTCTTCATTACTTTCAAGTATCCAAGAAGCTTCTCCTCCTTTGAGGTTTCTCTTTCTTGCTTCTAATATATTTTTGGCGAAGAATATGGCTTCTATTCCTTTTCTTCTGTATTCTTCTACTATTCCCGTAGCCATGATTCTGACATAAGAAGTTTTCTTTCTATTCAATAATAACTTTATAATATTGAAAGGTAATAACCTGCCTTTTTTAAAACTTTTGGTTACTTCATTTATATCCGGAAGAGAGATCGAAAATCCTATCGGCTTACCATCGTGCTCTGCCATATACGCAAACTCCTCAACTGCTACCATTTTGAGACCATCAGCTACATGCTGAAACTCCCTTTCTGTAAATGGGACAAAACCCCAGTTATTTTCCCATGCTGCATTATAGACCTTTTTTAGTTTAGCAACTTCATCTTTGAAGGATTTGAGACTTATATTACGTATGATGATACCATTTTTAGCTAGTCTTTCCTCCAGCATTTTAGATAACTTAATGGACTTATCTGACACCTTCTGGGTATCTATCATGTAAGCGAACATATCCATCTCTTTTTCTAAGCCTGCTTCGTGGAGCATCTTATCATAGTAAGATTTGTTATATGGCATCATGATCTTAGGTGGCTCATGAAATCCATCTATGAGAAAGCCAGAAGTCTCATTCGTAGTAAAGTTAGTCGGCCCCATCAGGTAGTCATAATTATGTGAGGATAGATGCTTCCTCGCCGCGTCTATGAGTGCATTTAGGACTTGCTTATCTTCAATGAATTCTAAGAAGCCAAAAAAGCCAATATTGGAGCTATGGAATTCATTATATCTATCATTAACGATAGCGGAGATTCTACCTACAATTTTGTCTTCTTTGTAAGCAAGAAATGATTTGACAGTACCATAGTCGTAGAAGGGAAACTTCTTAGTATCAAACATCTCTCTCTGAGCTAAATACAGCTCAGGCACGTAGTTCTTATCTCCTTGATACAAACTATGAGCAAAGTCTATGAACTTCTTAATGTCTGAATTAGTCGAGACTTCCTTAATGGTAATGCTCATAGGAATTTGTATGTATTATAATTAGAGGAAAAGTGATATTAGCTTATCTGATTACTTCAGATCAGCATAAGTTTTCTTTTCTGCATCTAAATCAAAAACGCCAAGCTTATCTGAGATTTTATACATTTTCTCTATAGAACTTTCTATCTGCTCTCTAGTGTGAGTTGCCATGAGAGAATATCTAATTAATGATGATGTACTCGGAACAGCCGGTGATACTACTGGATTAATAAATACACCATCATCTAAGAGCATCTTAGTAAGATTAAATGTCTTAAAATCGTCACGTATCATAACTGGAATGATAGGTGTCTCAGTATGACCTGTATCAAATCCGTATTCTGCAAATAGCTTCATGGCATAACGTGTATTATCCCATAGTTTTTCTATCCTTTCAGGCTCAGATTTTATCAGATCTATAGCAGCTATAACACTGGCTGCATTAGCAGGGGCTATAGAAGCACTGAATATAAGTGACCTTGCATTGTGCTTAAGGTAGTTAATCGTATCCTTAGACGCCGCTATAAAGCCCCCTATAGATGCAAGTGACTTACTGAAGGTACCCATAATAAGGTCTACGCTATCTGTCAATCCAAAGTGATCACTTGTTCCCTTTCCTAACTCACCCATCACGCCTAATCCATGTGCATCATCTACCATGATATTAGCAGAATATTTTTCTGAGAGCTTGACTATTTCTGGGAGCTTGCATAGATCACCTTCCATACTGAAGACGCCATCTACACAGATTAATTTTATTTTATCAGGTTCACATTTCTGAAGTATTTTCTCCAGAGAGGCCATATCATTATGCTTGTACTTCAGAACCTTTGCAAAGGATAATCGACTACCGTCTATAATGCATGCATGGTCAAACTCATCTATGATGATATAGTCATGTCGTCCAGGTATGCTTGAGATAACACCCAAGTTGACTTGATAGCCCGTGCTGAATACGAGTGTAGATTCTTTACCTACATAATCAGCCAATTTTTCTTCCAATTCTAAGTGAATATCCAGAGTACCGTTGAGGAATCTTGAGCCAGCGCAGCCAGATCCGTATTTATCGATAGCTTTTTTAGAGGCTTCTTTTAGTTTAGGGTGACTTGTGAGTCCTAAGTAACTATTAGAACCAAACATGAGAGTATCATTACCTTTAATCTTGACAACGGTGTCTTGCTCTGACTCTATAGTTCTAAAATATGGATAGAGTCCCATTTCTTGCACTTTCTGAGGCAAGTCATAATTTGCCATCTTTTGCTTTAGCAACATAAACTACTTCTTTAGGTTGGATTGAATATACAACATTGTTTTTTTATACCAATTGGGTGCAAAAGTACGATTTACCATTATTTCTGTAAGCAATATTCCTATAATAGCGCAACATATTCCTGCAATTAAGTCCAAAATATAGTGGTGATTGCTATAAATGGCCCCAAACCATATAGCAATAAGGCTTATCGCGAATAAAGTGACAAGTATTTTATTACCAAATTTTATAGCATAATAGGTCAAAACTAAAGGAAAGGCAGCATGCATCGATGGCATGGCTCCGAAAGTATTTGTCCCATTTTTATACATATTTTCATACACTGGAATGCCTACTAACTGATCAAACCTTACAAACTCAGCAGCACTGTTAGGGACATTATGCAAGATCTCAGCACCATACTTGAGATAATACCAAGGTGGCGCAGCTGGAAATATAATATATCCTATAAATGCTAACAGATTAGCTATAAGGAAAGCGAACCAGAAGTTAAACACCAATTTCTCTCTTCCTGCAAAAAAAGCAATAAAGCCAAAGATAATGGGGAATGGCATCCATGATACATAGAACATGCCTGTAAAAAGATCTAAAAATGTATTGTGGTGTTCTGCAAAGTACTCACATGGTATTATGGTCTGTCCATCATGTTGAAATCCAAAGAGCTTAAGTTCTAAATCATAAAGCCCCTGATTATGAATATTTGAGTTGCCTTCTTGATGCAATATTTTCAGGCTGCTATATCCTACAAGGTATATGAACATGGGTGAAAATGAAAGAAATAATCTACGAGTAGTCTTGCTAAAAAATACCAAGAAGACTATTAAGATATAAAAAGCTATCTCTAAACTTGTGATACCAATAACAAGACCAAACCACAACCAATACAGTATAGATAAAATAGCAAATGGGATGAGCCAATTGCTGGATAAGCGGTTAATGGGTGTTGCGTTAGACATGGCTTATCAGACAATTATTCTTTGGTAAATAGGTAATAGATCGTCATGACAAAAACCGTATAGTTCGATGAATTTTAGTTGAGGAAAGATACCTAATTCATCAGCATAGACATATATGTTAGATAGTTGTGCATCTTGATTGTTGATCTTTGTCATGACCTTACATTGTCCTTCATCATCCATGCATAGAAACATTCTCAAGCAATCATAAGAGGTCATCCTGAACTCATATGTTTTTTCATTTATTTTGCTCGATGTATAGCCGAAAGCTTTTTCTTGTATAAGGTTAAGCTCAGCTTGTTTGCCATTCTCACAATATTTTATCCAGTAGACCTTTATCGGGTATGACTCATCGATAAGACCCATTTGGTTTATGTTAGCGGAGTAGATAACTGTATTTCTATTCAGATTTCTTTGAATATAGAATAGTAATTCTGGAGTTGATTGTGGGACAGGGTATGACTCAGGAAGACCATCTTCACCAAAAACATTAAACTGAGATTTATCTAAGTTATATATCATTATTCCCACCTAATTAGGACTGCAATTTAATTTTTTTTGTAATTCTAAATAGAGATTTAAATCTAAACCTCACAATAATTGGATAAGAGACAGTAATTTTTCTATCAATGCGTTTCTCTAAGAACTTTAGAGGCATAATTGAGTCTCCTAATGGCGGTCATGTTAGCTGATATTGCGAGAAAAAATATTGGCCAACTGAATATTGAGATACTTTCAAAAATAGGAATAGACATCCAATCTACGTGGTATACAAAATCTCCTCCTGTGATCAATGAGACCACATATGTAGCAATGCTGGATAATGCCACTAATAAGATTCTTTCTGGACGTTGCATTAATCCTACGCTGGCATCTGCTCCTAAGCCTTCAGCTCGAGATCTTGTATAACTGACCATGATAGATCCTATCATAGCAATAAAGCAGAATATAGATGTAAATAGGTAGTCTTGTGTAATTGTATAGTAGCAAAATCCAAAAAACATAAACAATTCACTATATCTATCAATAACTGAGTCAAATAATGCTCCAGCAGGATGTGCTTGATTGTTGAGCCTCGCCAGTCTACCATCGACCATATCCATAGCTCCTGCTATCAATATGATTATACCTGCATAACCTATAAATCTATGATTGTCTCTATCTCCAACTTCAGCGCCGTAAATAAGAACTGCAGCACTCAAAAATGTAAGGACAAGCCCAAACATGGTGATCATGTTAGGAGTCACTTTTAGCTTAATCAGCATCTTGATGAATGGGTCCATCACCGTATAAGCTATTTCTTGTCCTTTGGTTTTAAGATCGTACATAATGTCATTCTTATCAGTCGTGAAAATTATAGCTAATTGAGCCAAAACTTAAATTGTGACACTTATTTTTAGCTTTTTAAGACTAAGTCTTAATGATATTGAGACTTTCTGAGGTATTTTAGCAACATCTGTCAAACTTACTAACTGAAAACAATGAATAGCAAGATAGCTGGTATCGGATATTATGTTCCAGAAAAGATCGTCACAAACAAAGATCTAATGGAATATATGGATACAACTGACGAGTGGATTCAAGAAAGAACAGGCATCAAAGAAAGGCGGTATGCAGAGAAGCATAAGGAGACAACAACGACTATGGCTGCTATCGCTGCTAAGAAAGCTATAGAAGATGCAGGTATAGATAAAGAAGAGATTGATTTTATAGTATTCGCTACATTAAGCCCTGATTATTATTTTCCTGGTTGTGGTGTTTTGTTACAACGAGAACTCGGTATAACAAATACGAATATAGGAGCATTGGATATTAGAAATCAGTGTTCAGGTTTCATTTATGGTCTTTCTGTTGCTGATAAGTTTATTAAAACTGGGACTTATAAGAATATCTTACTTGTAGGTGCTGAGATGCATTCTATGGGATTGGATTTTTCTACAAGGGGGAGAGGTGTATCTGTAATATTTGGCGATGGTGCCGGAGCTGTGATCCTACAAGCTACCGAGGATGAGTCTAAAGGGATTTTGACAACTCATCTGCATTCAGATGGTACACATGCAGAAGAGTTAGCCTTAATCAATCCTGGTTCTCATGGTGGCTATCATGATGAGGATAAAGCAAAGTATGGATTCGTTGCAGACGATATACCAGGCGAAATATTTGTAACTCAAAAGATGTTAGAGGATCATCTATTGTATCCACATATGAATGGACAATTGGTATTTAAAAATGCAGTTGTTCGATTTAAAGAAGTGATTATGGAGGCATTGTCAGCGACAGGTCTACAGTCTTCAGATATAGATATGTTTATCCCTCATCAGGCCAATCTTAGAATCAGTCAGTTCATACAGAAAACAATGGGCTTATCTGATGATCAAGTATTTAACAATATTCAAAAATATGGTAATACAACTGCAGCATCTATCCCTATAGCGTTAGCGGAAGCATATCAAGAGAATAAGATAAAGGAAAATGATCTCGTTTGTCTTGCTGCATTTGGTAGCGGATTTACATGGGGTAGCACTTTGATAAGATGGTAATGACAAAAGAAAAAATTGATATTCTTGCTATAGGCGTACATCCAGATGATATAGAGTTGGGTTGTGGGGCTACAATCCTTAAGCAAATAAGCTTAGGGTATAAAGTTGGATTTTTAGATCTAACTCAAGGAGAATTAGGTACGAGAGGAAGTGCTGAATTAAGACTAAAAGAAGCAGAAGCTGCAAGAGAGTATGCTCAAGCCGTAGTCCGAGTCAATCTCGGTATGGCTGATGGATTCTTTCAGAATACTCCAGAAAATAAAATGAAAATTATAGAAGTCATAAGGCGATTCCAACCCGATGTTGTTCTCGCTAATGCAGTACACGATAGACATCCAGATCATGGTAACGCAAGTAAAATGACTTACGAAGCATGTTTTTTATCTGGATTGTTAAAAATAAAAACAAGCTATAATAATAAGCCTCAAGATAAATGGCGGCCAAGAAAAATTTTCAATTTTATACAAGACTACGATATTAAACCTGATGTCGTCGTAGACGTGACTGAATATATGGATCAGAAAATTGAGCTTGTCCTCAAGTATAAATCACAGTTTTATGATCCCAATTCTACAGAAGATGACACACCTATATCGTCACCAGAATTCATAGACAAACTCAAGGGTAGGGCAATAGAGCATGGCAGAAGAATAGGTGTAAAATATGGAGAAGGATTCACTTGTAGAGACTTCGTGGGCGTAAATGATATTATGAATGTACTATAGTTTGATTTCCTCAACTATGAGACCTCTATATTTTTAATTATCTGAATTATACGATAAAAAAAGCGAGCCAAACCCTAAGGCTCAGCTCGCTACATTCATTATTGAAATATTAAATTCTAATTATTGCTACTTGAGGATATCGGCTTCTTTGCTAAGTTTATCGATGCTTCATCTTTTCTCTGATCTTTGAACGTTGCAACATTATTAACTACACAAAAGTCAATATAGTCATAGTACCCAAAGTTGCCATTAGAGAATCCTACTGTACTGCCATTTATATCTTTTAGTATGAATGATCCATTACCATAAGTACAACATATTCCATCTCCATAGCTGTCATCTACATATAGAGTATAGCATCCGTCAGGTATACATAAGCTAGTGGTTTTCTTTGTGCCAGCTTGATTATCGCTGTATGGGCCTCCATTTAATACAACTTGATTAGTATTATCATTAATGAGTTCCCAAGTGGTCTCTGATCCATAGTCATCCAGAGTCAATTCAAATGTCAAAGAATTATCATTGCATCCATTATTGCCTCCTCCAGATCCGCCTCCACTCTGCACGAAGGTGCTTACAGATGTAAATGCCGTCCATCCTGTAGGACATTTAGTTCTTACCTGATATTGGTAAGTAGCTCCAGGAGTCAGATTGGTCAAAGTTCTCTGGTTTTGTGTTGTAGTTTTTCCGATCCATGATCCTCCTACAGCTCTATATCTAATTCTATATCTTGTCGCGTCTGGCATATCCTCCCATGTAATTTTAGTCTGTGTATTTGATAGAGTTACTGCGTCTGCGTATCCTGGTTTATCACAAGATCCTCCACTGTTATCTGCACTAGTAGAAAAAGATGATACTGAAGTGAAGCTTGAGTTGTTAGAACTACATACCGATCTTACTCTGTATTGATAAGTAGTAGAACTTGTAAGATTTGATATTGTCACTTGAGTCTGTGATGTAGTATTTGCTGTCCATGACGTAGTGCCGCTTTCTCTGTATTGAACTAAGTATGAATTAGCCTGACTCACTCCTGTAAATGATATGGTTGCACTTGTAGCAGTGATGCCAGAAACTGATGTAGAAGTAGGAGCATCACATGCTGTATTGCCTCCGCCCCCAGAACCTCCTGAAGAACCAGAAATAGCAGAAGATGCATTACTTGTAATGATACCCAAATTGGAGTTTACATAATTAGTGGTGACGGTAGCTTGTCCTGCAGAGAACATATACATACATGCATCATTAGTATAGTCCATGTAGTTCATGTGCATATCTAATGATCCACAACTACTTTGGTTAGTATTAGGACATCCAGAATAGTCAGATTGCTGTGCTGGAGTATCACCTATTCCATCATCTGTGTTGCAACCGTTACCCCAGATATGATCTAAGAATAAATAGTGACCTACCTCATGTGTAAGTGTTCTTCCAAGATTAAAAGGAGCACTTGATCCCACATTCCCACAATTACCACCTGCTCCCCATGCACCAGCATCTATGACGACACCATCACCATTACCAGCGCCACCGAGAGGAGCGTATCCTAATAGTCCAGTATTAGGCTGTATGAATATATTGAGGTAGCCACTCCAGTTATTGTCTCTATCACCTGTTGTTGCATTGATAGTAATTGCGAGGTCACCATTAGTTAATCCGTAACCACTTGGATGGTTTTGATCCGCGATAACAAATTGGACACATGCTTCCCCGTTATCCACTCCTGGAAACGAAGATGATGTTCCGTTAGTCCATAGAGATATGTCAGAATTGGTGCCCTGAAAATCATCATTAAGTACTTGTATTGCATCTTGAGCAAGACCTGTGAGACAACTTAAATTAGGGTTAGTTACATTTTGGTAATGTATCGCTACAGGCAATACTTCAGGAGATGTGCAGTTCATTTTTAAGGTAGGATTCTGGGTATTGAATGCCTTGAATTTTGATATCCTTGCCTGGTATTCTTTTTTATACTCCGGATCAGAAAGTAACTCCTCCATATGATCTGAATGTCCACATGTCCTATGATCATGTACATGCTCAAATACCTCTGTAGAATCCTCTGATAGTTCTTCTAATTCTAAATCATCTGAACAGGAGGATACTATAAGTATCAATAGGAGTAATAATTGTAATGCAAATACTGAATTTTTCATAATGAATAATTTTGATGTGAATAAATAATTTCCAAAAGCTCTATTCTGGATTGATATTGCATTACGAAACTATGACTGATTGAAATTAAAAATAGGCCACTTTATACGTCCCTCAAGGATCAATTATACGAAACGGGGTTTTAATTATACATTGCTTAATTCGGCATCAGGGTTTTTACAGTAACTTTGCTGTACAATAAAATTACTATCAGTGGATACCCCTAAGTGGATACAAGAAGTATTGTTTAAGAAAAAGTACAGAGTTGTCAAGCACAGCTTGTTCTGGCTATTTATCTACAGTGATGAATTTTTGAGTTTAATAAATATTACTGAAGCATTAGATGCTCCCTTTTATTTGGTGCTGTTAGAAATTGTTGGAGATATGGTGACAGTCTACTTCAATATCTATTACTTATTGCCACGGTTTTTTCTTAAGGCTAAAGTGTTCATATATGGATTACTTACACTTATAAGTATTATAGCCACGATGTTCTTTGATGGCTTTCTATATGGGCTTGTTGCTGAGGACTATTCTGATATCGCATATGTGATAACCTTTATAATTACTAATGCATCACTTGTTATGATGGCAGTTGCCTTCAAGCTTACAGAGACGGTCTATAAATCTCAACAAAGTATACAAGGCCTAAAAGAAGACAACCTGAAGACAGAGTTAGCGTATCTTAAAAATCAAGTGAATCCTCATTTTTTATTTAATACACTCAATAACTTATTTATCATGTCCAAAAAGGTAGATAAGAAAACACCAGATGCAATACTGCAGTTGTCAGACCTGCTGCGCTACCAGCTTTATGATTGTGAATCAGAATTTGTCAATGTGGATAAAGAGATAGAGTATCTCAACAACTATATAGAACTTGAGAAGTTGCGTAGGCAAGATATGGATATTAGGGTCAATGTTACAGGACAAGTTAAGTCAGCTAAGATTAGACCTTTGATTCTCATTCCATTTGTAGAGAATGCCTTTAAGTATAGTAATACTGGTGGAGTAGGGACGGCATATATTCATATTGATATTAGTCAATCGGATGATAGTTTTCACTTTACATGTAAGAATAATATAGGCGTGATTAAGACTTCGGAGGTTGGCGGTATAGGTTTGGTTAATGCACAACGAAGACTGCAATTAGCTTATCCTGAGAAGCACACCTTATCGATTGATGAGATGGATGGAGAATATTTTATAGACCTTACAATAGTTAATCGATGATTAATTATATAATCGTAGATGATGAACCGCTTGCTAGAGATGGCATGGAACTTAATTGTAATCAAGTGCCTTACCTTAACCATCTTGGCAGTTTTGGAAATGCTATACAAGCCAATGGTTTTCTGAATCAGAATAAGGTTGATTTAATGTATCTTGATATAGAGATGCCTGGAATCTCTGGATTAGATTTTATTAAAACCTTAGTCCATAAACCTCAAATAATATTGACGACAGCCTATCCTCAATATGCATTAGAATCTTACGAACTTGAGGTGGCAGATTATTTGGTCAAACCTATACGATTAGAACGATTTTTAAAATCAGTGAATAAAGTCCATGAGTATATCAATATGATCAATGCGCCTACTTCCATTATTGATAATTATGAAGAAACATTCATGTACATCAAGTCGGATAGGCAATATATTAAAGTCTACTATGAGAACATACTTTTTATAAAAGGAATGAAAGATTACGTACTCATACAGACGACGACAGATAAGTACATGACAGCGATGAATATAAAAACAATTCTTGCTCAGTTGCCTAAGGATTTATTTGCAAGAATATCTAAATCGTATATCGTACAAATCAAACACATAAATAAAATCGGAACAGATTCTTTATTTCTGTCCGGTGATATTGAGCTATCTATAGGACCCGCCTTCAAAGAAGATTTTATTAATAAGTATGTCTTAACCAATCTTGTAAAACGATAAGATTCAGTAGCAAGTTTAATTTACTTGTTATGAGTGGATTGCCTTTATAGAATGATGTTGTATATGTAAAACAACTCTATCCTTGAGTCGAAATGAGAAAAGTTTGATGTAAAAGAAAGTGTACCAATGCGAAGTCAAAGACCTCTATTTTTTAATAGGTGCATATTCCTCAACTTTTCCTTCTATCCTGTCTACATACTGTACTGTACCTAAACGTATAGCCACAGGAAATACAGTAGACTTATTAATCGTATTTTCTAGCTTACACATAGCACCTAAGTGCTTATGGCTAAATCCATTGTAATCTTGTCTTTCTATGATCGAATTAACTGTGTTGGACTGGGTAGTGCTGTCGATTTTGATAGTAGTAAGTTGGTCAAGTTTGGATGAGAGATGGGAGAAATCTGATATTTGTGCCATCCCACTTATGGAAAGACTTAGTAGAAAAGGTATAGCCATGTATTTACAAATCACATGATTCATTTATGATTGATGTTTAGCTTTTTTGCTGCCTTTGTACAATTCAAATTTATACAATTTTGATTCTGTTCCACCATTGTCTAATGTAAACTTTCTTGTAGAACGTAATCCAAAGCTTTTCATTGCGTCAGCTCGGCTTGTAAATACCCAAGCGTCTGATCCTTGCCAATAATTCTTGAGGCAATCTCCTATACTTTTATAAAAATCATAGATGTTATCAATCTCCACACGACTATCATACGGAGGATTCATGATGATGTGAGACTCATCTATAGCGGGTAGTTTGAATAAGTCTCTTTGATATAATTTTACTTTTTCGCGGAAGGGTAGTCTTTGTATATTCTTTTTAGCATCCCTTACTGCAAAGCCGTTAAGATCACTACCGTGTATCTCGACTTCAGGCTCTATGATATCTTCTTCTGCATTCTCTACTACCATCTTCCACATATCGGGGTAGAACTCTTGCCATCTTTCAAATCCAAATTCTTCTATATAGTAACCAGCTGGTAGATTAGATGCATACATGAGTGCCTCTGTCATCAATGTCCCAGAACCACACATTGGATCTACTAAAGTCTTTTTCTTATCCCATTCAGATAACTGTATCATTCCTGCTGCAAGAACCTCATTGAGTGGCGCTTTGTAGAAACGCTCCTTATAATTTCTTAGGTGTAAGGATTGACCCGAGCTATCCAGTGATACGATGAGCTTATCACCTTTGATAAACAGATGGACTAAGGTGTCTGGATTTTTGAGATCAACATTAGGTCTCTGACCGTACTTGTCTCTTAACTGATCTACGATAGCGTCCTTAGCTTTGTAAGTGACATATCGAGAATTAGTAAAGTAATCGCTAAAGACGACTGCGGTTATAGCGATTGTCGTTTTCTTCTTAATGTATGGGGTCCAATCTACAGAAGCGATGGCGTCATATAATTTTTGCTCATCTGTGATTGTATATTCTCTTATAGGAATCAGAACACGTATTGCTGTTCTAAGGAGGTAATTACACCTATACACTTGTGACCAACTACCTTCACATTCTACGGCTCTATTAGCTATTTTAATGTTCGTAAGATTAAGGCCTTTGAGTTCTTTGGCTAATACATTTTCCAGACCTTGTAATGTTGTTATGGTAATTTTCATAAGTAAGTGGTCCGGAGTTTTGTATTAAATATCGTCCAAGTTTTAGGATTACATAAATCCTTTGTCTTTCATCCAATCATCATTGTAGATTTTACCAAGATATCTACTACCGTGATCATGGAATATAACGACAACTAAATCATCAGGTTTAATTTGATCCTTCATCTGAACAGCTCCAGCCATCGCCGTGCCGCAACTATAACCAAGGAAGAGGCCTTCTTCTCTTGCCATTCTTCTTGCCATCACGGCACCATCTTTATCTGTTACTTTCTCAAAGTGATCAATAACATCAAAGTCAATATTAGCAGGAATTATATCTTCTCCCACACCTTCAGTATGATAAGGATATATTTCATTCTCATCGAACTCACCGGTCTCATGATATTTTTTAAGTGCAGATCCGTAAGCATCTACACCCCATATTTTGATATTAGGATTTTGTTCCTTTAGATATTTTCCTGTTCCAGATATGGTACCTCCAGTACCTACACCCACGATTAGGTGAGTTATCTTACCTTCAGTTTGCTTCCATAGTTCTGGTCCTGTAGATAGATAATGCGCTTCTCTATTAGAGAGGTTATCGTATTGATTACACCAGATAGAGTTCGGTGTCTCATTGTATATTTTTTCTGCTACGCTGTAGTAAGATTGAGGATCGTCAGCAGGCACATTGTTAGGACACACGATAACTTCTGCTCCTACTGCTCTTAATATATCTTGCTTCTCTTTTGATTGCTTATCTGATGTTGTAAATATACACTTGTAGCCCTTAATACAGGCTGCTAATGCGAGCCCCATACCTGTGTTACCTGATGTACATTCTATGATTGTCCCTCCTGGCTTGAGCGATCCATCTTTTTCTGCATCTTCTACCATCTTGAGTGCCATTCTGTCTTTTATAGAATGACCAGGATTAAAAGCTTCGATCTTACCTAAAACGGTACCTGGTATCTCTGCAGCTACTTTATTGAGTTTGATAAGGGGTGTATCTCCAATTGTCTCTAAAATATTATTGTATATCATACCTTCCTTTGCATGTAGTCTTAAAAGGGGGCAAAGGTAACAATACTATTGATAGTAGTCCATATTAATCTGAATTCTGGAGTCCCTGGCCCCTAACTGCAGCGCTACAGCTTTGGTTACGATGATCTCTACATCATCAGGGTAGAGATTGGGCTTTATGTTATCTATGACGACAACATCTACACTTCTATTAGTCAAAGGATAGTTGACATTTATAGTAGAGCCTACTTTAGCGGACTTATGAAAGGCCAAAAGTTGTGTTGTTTCAGGATCATTTTTCATCCAAAGACAAATTCCTTTTCTATTTATTCTTGTACGTGGTTCTTCCTCAATTAATGATGTAACAGGGGCTAAGGCACTATTATCTATTTGGATGTGCTCACTATCGAGATTAATGTAAGATAGCTGAGCTCGACTTGTAGTGTAGAGCTGTTCTACAGGTATTAGTTGTGGTTTTGGGTCTATTGTTTGCTTCTTCAGTGACTCAGATATCTTAATCGCTTTTTGTTTGACAGCATAAATCTTAGCAGAGTCTACAGTTGTTATGGGGTCTTCTTTAGGATTGACTATTTTTTCCTTTTGTGGTATTTCTTTTATTACAACATCCTCTGCTTCAGTAAGTTGTTCAGGAATTGACCACCATCCAATAATCAACTTTTCATTTTCATGAATAATGAACGAATTGATATTGTTACGTTTATTAAGATCTTCGATGTTCTGATCAAAGTATTTCTTTCCGATAGTGTAGAGTGTTTCTTTCTTTTTGACTGTGTATACCACAGGAATCCAGCTATCGTCTATTTTGTGTCCTGACTTATTAATAAGGTTATTATTAATAGGAATTTTTATTTCAGAATTTAGTGAGATAATTTGTTCAGGTAAGATGTTGTTTGTAGACATCAGATCCCGCAGCGGAACTTTATAGAATCTTGCGATGCTGTATAATGTTTCTCCTTTACGAATTGTATGGATAGCCATTATCTTATCCCCTTGAGATATATCTACTTCTATCTCAGACATCTGAACAGAGGACTGCGATTGCAGAGTGCCAAAACTAAAAAGCAAAACACAAATAAATAAAGAAAACAAAGCGGGCTTCATCGGTAAAGGAATTTATGAACTAACAAATATATTATAAATATATATCATATATAAATCATTGTTTTATAATAAGATATAATTCTATTTATTTTAACTTTTAGCCTTAAATGTCATAATATGCTTATCTCTAAGACTCGCAGATTACGTTGAATAATTTCAATTCAAATATTTGTAATACATTAACTAATGATCCCTACTATATAGTATTGAAAAATAAAATTTTGACTTGAACGCTTGATATGTAATGATTTACATATTATAAATAATCTAAAGATTAATAATCAGTTTTTACATATTAAGATAATTTATAATTAGTTTTGGGCAAAGAAGCAGGCTCGTCCTTGACTTCTTTTATACTTATAAAAAGCGTAACAAATAACTAAGCATGAAAAAGGCACTTGTATGTGGAGCAGGAGGTTTTATAGGAGGTCATCTTGTGAACAGATTAAAGTCTGAGGGATATTGGGTAAGAGGAGTAGATGTCAAAGAAAATGAATACGGCAATATGAATGCTGATGAGTTTATCTTAGGTGATCTACGTGATCCTGTCGTCGCAGGAAAAGTATGTAAGGAGATGAATGAGGTATATCAACTGGCGGCAGATATGGGAGGTGCTGGATATATATTTACTGGTGACAATGATGCGGATGTCATGCACAACTCAGCTCTATGTAATCTCAACGTACTTCATGCAAGCAAGAATGAAAACGTAGATAAGATATTCTATTCATCATCAGCATGTATGTATCCCGAGTATAATCAGCTCGATCCAGATAACCCTAAATGTGCAGAAGATTCTGCTTACCCTGCCGCTCCTGATAGTGAGTATGGATGGGAGAAGTTATTTAGCGAGAGGCTATATCTATCTTATAGTCGTAATCATGGGATACCTGTAAGGATAGCCAGATTCCATAATATATTTGGGCCACAAGGTACGTGGACAGGAGGTAAGGAAAAAGCACCTGCGGCATTCTGTAGAAAAGTTGCTGAAGCTGCTGACGGTACGGATATAGAGGTATGGGGTGATGGAAAGCAAACAAGATCATTTCTATTCATAGATGAGTGCTTAGATGGGATAAGAAATTTAATGAAATCTGATTTTCAAGGACCTGTGAATATAGGATCAGAAGAGATGATTGCCATTAACGATTTTGCTAAGATGGTCATCGATATATCTGGTAAGAATGTAGGTATAAAAAATATTCCTGGTCCAGAAGGTGTTAGAGGAAGAAATTCTGATAATGCATTAATACACTCTAAGTTAAACTGGAAGCCATCACAACCTCTCGTAGAAGGAATGCAAAAAACCTACGCCTGGGTCAATGAGCAAGTTAATGCTTTGGTATCAGCATAGTAATAAAGTAGGCTATACTCCATGAGAATATTACTGCTTACGCAGGCATTTTATCCTGATACGGTTTCTGTATCTCAACACGCGGAAGATCTGGCTATAGAATTAGCACAATCTGGATACGAAATGGATGTATATACAAGTAGGTATACTTACGAGCAAAATCATGACCTCGGAGAAAAATTCATCAATTATAAAGGTGTAAATGTATACAGATTAAGGCCGACCAAATTCTCTAAAAAATCCTACGTAGGTCGTATCATCAATTTTCTCACTTTTAATATCGTATTATTTCTTAAAATACTATTCTCTAAGAAAGGGAAGTATGATATGATAATAGGAATGACTTTGCCTCCATTCATTTCTACAATAGGAGCTTTCTGTGCTAAGATCAAAAAGGCTAAATTTTGTTTTTGGATGATGGATGTTCAGCCGGGTATTTCTATAGGTTCTGGATTATTTAAAAAAGAAAGTTTGATCGCAAGAACAATGCAATCTGCTGCTAATTATATAGGACATAATTCAGATGTCATTTTTGCACTGGACCGATTTATGAAAGATCATCTTATAGAAGAAGGGATCGAAGCTGATAAGATTAAGGTTGTGCCAGTGTGGCCATCTATGTCCAAGGTCTATGAGGGTTCGCGATTAGAAAATCCGTTTAGGATAGAACATGGATTTGGGGATAAGATAGTCATTATGTACTCAGGGAATCATGCAGTGATGCATCCCTTAGATACGATTCTTGATGTAGCATTAGAATTGAAAGAGGATTCGAGATTTCTTTTTGTGTTTATAGGAGGAGGAGTAAGAGTGAAGGATGTGACAGACTTTAAGGCGCTTCATGGGCTTGAGAATATAAAGCAATTGCCCTTTCAGCCAAGAGAAATTATACATCAGTCATTAGGTTCTGCAGATCTCCAATTAGTTATACTGGGAGAAGGACAGGTAGGGTACACTCACCCTAACAAAGTGTACGGAGCTATATTTATAGGTAAGCCAATAATCTACATAGGACCTTCTGAGAGTCACGTTACAGATATAACTAAGAGTATAGATGGTAACATAGAAGTAGAGCAAGGTCAGGTTAAGGAACTGAAAGAATCTCTTCAACATTTTGCTGAGTTGGGTGAAGTACACTGGTCCAAGGTCGGGCAGCAAAATTTAAAATTTGCTCATCATAATTATCTGCCTTCTAAGTTGAAATCTGAAATGGTGATGTTTATAGACCAAGTATTAAAAGACACAAAATAAAAAGACCCTCACCAATGGCGAGGGTCTAAGCTAATAATATTTAATGTGTAATCTTAATAGTCTAATTTTAGAATTCTTGAGATATATTGTTTGTCACCTATGTAGAAGTTTAAGTAATATTCTCCCTGCGCTAAGTCGACAACGTCTATCTTAATCTGAGTTAGTCCTTGTTGAATAGAAGTGTTAGTTATCTTTCTAACATTCTGTCCTAAGTTATTAACCAAGTATCCAGTAAAATCATAATCTGCAGGACTCTCAATCTCCAAAGTAATAAAGTCATAAGTAGGAATAGGGTATACCTTGTATGGAAGTACTCTCAATTCATCTCCATCTGCATCTTCATCTATGACTCTTATTGTAATTATCTTACTGTAGGTCTGAGATCCATCAAGATCTTGCATCACTAATCGATAGTAATATAATCCAGCATCTCTACTATCTAAATCATCGTAAGAATAATATAATTTTTCAACGCTTTCGCCAGCTGCATCTACTTCTCCTATGGGTCTGAAATCATCCGGAGTATCTATACTTCTTTCGACTATAAATCTCCATGTATTTATTTCAGCTTCAGTAGACCAGAATAATCTGTTGAATTTTTCTTTATGTATACGCTCACCCCAGAAATCATTGAGTGTCAGAGATACAGTTTTGAAACTAAGACCGGCATCTAAATTATCAATAACTTCTCCTGGGCTTAAGTCAACAACTATAGATAAACCAGAGTTGACATCAAAATCACTATCTATATCATCACCAAATTGATTAGGGATAACGAGAGCTTTATCGGCTGGCACTTCTATAGCAACAATGTATTTGTCAGAAGACAATCTATCGAATGAATAGTATCCATTAGCATCTGATACTGTTGTAGCTATCGTATCCATAGAAGTCGTCAATAAATGTAAGACGATATCTGGGAGTCCGCTATCTAACATATCATCTTGACGAGATGAGATACCACTTAGTGCATCGAACCATACATAATCTCCTATAGAGCCTCCATAGTACATTCCACCATCTACAGTCATATTACTTTCGTCTTTAGCTAAGGTAACGACAGCAGTTGTTCCTGATCTAAAGACATTATTGATATCACTATCTATATCAGCAGTGACTCCACCGCCACCTCCACCTTGTTGGAATTTAGTTACAACCATATCGTCAGGGATAACAAATTCTACGAAGTAATCACCTGAACTAAGATTGTCAAAAAGGTATCTACCGTCAGCATCCGTCACCATAGATAAAATAGGAGTATTTATATTACTCGCAGAGTATAAGTTAACAGTGATTCCTGCCATACCTCTTTCGCCGGTTTCTTGGATACCGTTACCGTTACTGTCTTCCCAGAGGAGATCTCCTATGCTGCTTGAATTATCCAAGTCAGTGTTGCCACCTGTGACATCCACGTCAATCTTAACAGTGTCATCTTCTCCATCTTCTTCATTATCAGGATCTGAATCAGGATCGTCTTGATCTACACCTGTAATAATTGCAGTATTAGAATAATCACCTGATGATAATACTTCTACAGTAATAGTTAATATTTCTGTTGAATTACTTGCTACTTCATCGATGTACCATTTAGAAGTATTGACACTGTATACGCCTGAAGTGGCTTCGTATTCTACGAATCTGTAACCCGAATTAATTTTTTCATCTACGATGACATTTGTAGCATTTACGGAATTACTTGAGTTAGTTACTGCAACTTGAAATCTAATAAGATCTCCAACCTGAGGCGAAAAGTTATCGACTGTTTTTTCAATGCTTAAATCAACTAAACAATCATCTTGTATATCTACAAAAACTTCGTCAGTATCTGAACATGAGCCAGATGTTACCGTCACTGTATATGTTGTGCTTGTAGTAGGACTGACTGTTATAACAGATGTTGATTCTCCTGTACTCCATTCGAATGTACCTGAAACATTTCTGTCTTGTAATACAACTTCATCACCAGCGCAGATGACTATGTCACTTCCTAAATCCACTTCCAATTCAGAAATCACATTTATAGTAATTTCGTCAGATGTAGAACAATTTCCGTAAACACTAACAAGGCTATATGTTGTTGTCTGCGTAGGGGATACGATAATCGTGCTTTCACTTTCGCCTGTGTTCCATTCGACATTATCATAGAGTCCTGTCACACTAAGTTCTACTTCTTCTCCTGTACATATACTTAAGTCATTACCTATCTCTATGTCAGTGTCATCATATAGTGTAAATATGATTTCGTCCGTATCAGTACATCCTGATGGTGTCGTCATCGTAACTCTATAGCTTACGTTAGGAATAGCTGTAAGTGTAACATTCTGACCACTCTCACCAGTACTCCAGTTATATTCTGCATTAGAAGGTCCTACAGCTGTAAGGTCTACACTTCCGCCTTCACACAACACGTCATCACCACTAATTGTTACTTCAGAGTCAGTTACATTTAAAGTAATTTCATCTTCTGCCGTACACGATCCAGATGTTATTGTAACTGAATATGTTGTAGTCGTATTTGGTGTCACGAAAATATTCTTACTTCTTTCTCCGGTACTCCATAGATAATCACCGGATATATTTGATTGTAATTCTATTCTCTGTCCTAAACATACATCCATGTCTGGTCCAAGATCTAAATCAAGATCAGTAACTATATTGACAGAAATCTCATCTTCTGCCATACACCCATTATAAGTCGCCGTGACTGAATAATTAGTTGTCGAATTAGGATTGACTGTAATAGATTCTGAAGTTTCTCCAGTACTCCAGAGAACATCATCGTATATACCGTCTAATTCTAATGTTGTTTCTTCTCCTACACAACTTGTTAAATCTTCTCCAAGATCTACATAGTTACTCTCAAATGAACGGGCCATCACCTGGTCCATTACTTCACATCCATTATCTGTAGTTACTGTCACTGAGTATAATGTATTGTCGGTTGGTGTAAATGTGATCGACTCTCCCATAGCTCCGGTGTTCCATGAATATGTTCCAGGCGAACCTTGAGCAGTAAGTGTAATATTCTCACCTGGGCAGAATACTGTATCCGAGACTATTTCTACGATCGCCATATTTTCTACTATGACAGTTATCTCATCAGAAGATGTACATGTCCCTGAAGTTACAGTGGCAGAGTAAGTTGTTGTCTGAGTAGGTGATACTAAGAGGGTAGATGTAGTAGCTCCATTATCCCATTCATATGCACCTACGATGGAAGCTGATAAGCTGACCTCCTGTCCTCCGCATATAGTAATATCGTTACCTAAGTTTAAGTCTATAGATTCTGATACATTTACAGTAATGATATCACTTGTCTGACAATTACCCTTGTAGGCAACAACACTATAACTTGTCGTCTCATCTGGACTTACAGTAATCTCTTGAGCTGTAGATCCATTGCTCCATTCTATTCTATCAAATGTTCCATTTAGTGATAGTGTTGCTTCTCCTCCAATACATATATCTACATCTGGACCCAAGTTAACACTACCATCATCAAATGATGAGAAGGTGATCTCGTCAGATGCCGTACATCCAGTAGATGTAGTAACAGTCACTGAGTATGTTTCACCTGATAGTGGTCTTAGAGTTATTTCTTTGGTGGTTTCGCCAGTATTCCATAAGTACTCTCCAGAAGAACCTACAGCTGATATAGTTACTTCTTCTCCATTACAAATAGTTGTACTTCCAGCAATGTTTATCCCCGCTAATTCTTCTACGATTACAGTCACATTATCTGTCGCTGTACAAGAGCCAGAAGTTATAGTAGCCGTATATAAAGTTGTCTCAGTAGGGGAGACGGTTAATACTTCTCCAGTGAAGCCATTACTCCAAGAGTAGTTACCTGCAACGTTACTTGTTAGTGATACTTCTTGTCCACTACATATGACTAAATCATTTCCTAATTCAAAATCTAATTGTGTAACAACCTCTACAGTAACTTCATCAGTAATCTGACATGAGCCTAATTGTGCTGTGACAGCATAAGTTGTTGTAGTATTAGGACTCACAGTTAATGATCCACCAGTACTGCCATCTTCCCAAGTTGCTGAGTCGTAAAGACCACTTAGTTCTAATGTTACAGATTCTCCAGTACAGATCTGTATATCATCTCCGAGACTCACTTGGTTATTGTCAAATTCTTGAAATATAAATTCATCTACTGCCTCACATCCTGAATCAGATGTAAGAGTTACTGAGTATACAACACCAGCTATTGGAGTGATATTGATTTCTTGATTAGTTACACCTGTACTCCATCTGTAGTCCCCATCAGTACCAGATGCACTTAAGGTTACGGTCTCTCCGGCGCAGAATATATCTTCTCCTTCTATACTTACAGATATATCTTCTACAAAAACTGTTATTTCATCTGAAGAATTACAATTTCCAGAAACTATAGAAGCACTATAAGTTGTAGTTGTAGATGGACTTACGTCAATGGTAGAACTTGTCTGACCACTATCCCACACGAAATCTCCAGATACAGAATTGTCTCCTAATGAGATACTCTCGCCGGCACAGATAAATATATCATCTCCTAAATCTAAATCAATAGAGTTACCTACGTTAATTGTTATCTCGTCTGTACTTGTACAGTTGTCTTTCGTCACAGTTACGCTATACGTCTCTGAAGTAAGAGGAGCAATATTTATAAAATTATTTGTTGATCCATTACTCCACTCTACGCTATCCCAATACCCGTCTGCTTCCAATGAAAGTGATTCTCCTAAGCATATATCTTTATCTTCGCCTAAGTCAACAGCGTCATCTGAGAAAGATAGTAAAGTAATATTGTCTGTTGCGGTACAACCGTTAGCTGCAGTAACTGTAACCGTATAACTATCCCCCGGGATTCCACTAACATTAAGGTTTCTTCCATAGTTTCCGTTGCTCCATTCATATATACCATCGATACCATCTGTGGTTAGAGTAGTTATCGCTCCAGGACATATTAGTGGATCTGTTGTTATATTTACAAATGCTGCATTATCATCTACGATAACAGTGATCTCATCTGTAGCTTCGCAATCTCCTGAATATACCGTTACTGAATAAGTCGTTGTGATAAATGGAACAACAGAAATACTTGGTGTATTCATTCCATTACTCCAATAGTATTGTCCAGCAACCTGACTTGATAAAGTAACTAATTCTCCTTTACATACATTGATATCTGGCCCTAAGTCTACTTCTAAATCTTCCGTTACGTTTACAGTTACTTCATCTGTTCCCGTACAACCTAAGTAAGAAGTTGTTGCTGTATATGTTGTTGTCTGCATAGGTTGGACATTCATATTATCTGCTTGAGAACCATCCGACCAAAGAATTGTCTCATAGAGACCTTCTAATTGTAGATTTACCTCCTGTCCCTGACAAATGCTAATATCCTCACCTAACTCTGCACCACTATATACATTAAAAGTAATCTCATCCTCCCATCTACAGTTACCATCAGATGTGATAGTTACAGCATAGGTCTCACCATCAGTTGGGGTTACTGTTATAGATTCTCCCATGTCTCCAGAACTCCAGTTGTATCTACCTTCGGTTCCGTTAGTTTCTATTGTGATCTCATTAGCTCCACAAATGATAGAGTCTGTTACGATTTCTACAAAAGCTTCGGGAAATATTTCTACTGTTGCAAAACTTACATCAGTACATCCATTCTCCGTTAGTGATACTTCGTAGATTGTAGTTTCGGTAGGACTTACCCATATGAAATCCATAGTATCACCAGTTGACCATTGGTATCCTATACCATCCATTGCTCCTGTAGCTTGTAAGAAAACAGTATCACCTAAACAAGCCCTTCTATCTCTACCTGTATCCACATCGGGTGCATCTCTGACTTCTACGAATACTTGATCCTCTGCGCTACATCCATCCGAATCAGTTACTGTCAGATATATGTCTTGTGGTGTATTTAAATTAACGGCTATTTCCTCTCCGAATCTAATTGTATTCCCATCATCCCATTGGTAGAGTGCATTCTCTGTGCCTATAGGTGTAAGTACAAGTTCTTGTCCTCGACATATAAATGTATCTTGCCCTAAGTCAACGAATACCTCTTTAACTGTGACGTCTATTTCTCTTGATACTTCACAACCACCTAAAGTAGCTGTTACTGTATAGATTGTATTTTCAGTGGGTTGGACCACTATACTGTTACCGGTCTGTTGTGTGCTCCAGTTAATAGTAGCTTCTTCAAATGTACTAGTAGCAGTAATTGTCCTCTCTTGTCCAAGACAAATCAGCATTGATCTGTCTGCTATCAATTCCATATTGATACAAGATGCAGCTAAGGTATAAACTTCAAATTCACTTGGAATCAATGATGATTTTGTAGAGATCGACCCTCTGTCTAAGGTTGGAGTTGAACCATTGAAGTTAGCTTCATAATCTCCTGTATCTACAGTTCTGAAGTCTATTTCTGATGGTATTGCTTCCCACTCTGTTCCATTCCATCCTACGATTGTCAATCTGTCTAAGTCATTATTAGTGATCTGATCTACATAACTTTCTGGATCCCATGTCAAAGTAATAATTGTAGGATCTGTACCATTTATATCCCAGTATTCCCATTCACTTACTTCTGTAATAATATCTTGGTGTTGTGCTGACGCAAATGGACCTGAAGATGGAAGTACAGGAAAGTTGCCTCCTCTGACATCTGATGTGACAGCTGATGTAGGATCTATACCGTAATAAGCTGCTTCTACATACGAACCTCCAGAAATTGCCGCTGGTCTAAATTTATTGTTATCGCCGATTGGAAATAAGAATGGTGCATTACCAAAATATCTTGCATAACCATCTATAAATTTCAGATCTCTTGCATTTGTCCATCCAGCTCCAGGAGCAAAATTGAAGTACCCTTTAGATGGAACTCGCTCTCCGCCTATAATACCTGGTTGTGAACCATTATTCTCATTGCTGAATTCGATATTTTTAAATTCAGTCATATTTCCCTCTGAATGAATAAATACGTTTCCTAATGAATTAGATGACTCTTGTGCTGTCCCAGTACTTAGAAATCCTATTAGGATAAGACATACTAAACCCGTAATGTAAGAGAACTTTTTATTCATAATTATATAATTAAAGTGCATTAGCTGAATGTTTAGGGATGTTATAATATGGGTTCAGATTACGATGAGTATTGACGTATATATCAATAGGTAAAGCATCTATTGAGGCACAATAGATGTTGATTGCCAAACTATTTAATATCCTGCAATTCAGGTTTTTCATTCTCATGTTCTAATTATCTATCGATTATTAATCATTATAGCAATTAGTGTTTTGGGTAATTTTTGTTAAATCTTAGTATCTATCTTAAATGATAGTATTAAGTCATTATTCCTTAGTAGAAAGGTCTAATTGAAGGATGTGTATTAGGTAGGTAGCGGGCAAAGCATAGTTGTCCATTTATATGACAACTATTTTGTCTCTAACCCCTATAAATAATTTATATATTTGATTGTTAAGGTTTTAAAATTCAATTTTTAATTGATTTGTATAGTAGATTGCAATTTATACTTCACTAATTTCCATTTCCATACGATGATAAGAGTCCATTAATAATAATCGTATGAAAACATCCTGGATCTTGTTCCATTTCAATTTTACAATCTGTGTTACATCCTTTAGAGTCAGTAAATTTTACTCAATGTGCTCAGCTATATAGTTGAAGCAATTAAATTGTAGATTTATTAATTTCCTCTTGCTACATTTCTAAGAAAGCCATTACTCATTATATTAAAACAACATTCAGGATTTATTTCCATATTAATTGTACATGTTGTTTCACAATTTTCAGAATCTGTGACTGTAACTGTATGTGTGCCTTCTCCCAATTGTGTAGCCTGTTGTGTTGTTTCTCCATTACTCCATAGGTATGTATAGCCACCGTTACCCCCTGTAGCTGTCACAGTTGCTTGACCATTTTCTCCACAATCACAATCTACGTATTGATCTCTTTGAATACTACATTCTAAAATATCCGGTTCATTAATATTGAATGTACCAGTTACTTCACATCCATTATTATCAGTAATTGTCAGATTGTAACTTCCAGCTGATAGATTATTAAATACTCCAGTTGTATTAGAGCTTTGGCCTGATACGCTATAAGTATATGGAACTGATCCACCATTGCCACTCAAGGTAACTGAACCGTCTGATAGTCCATTACAAGTAACATCGCTATTGTCGGTTTCTGAAAACGTCGGTTCAGGATTTACAACTACTGTTGCTGATGTTGTTGATTCGCAATCTTCAGAGTCAGTAATAGTTACTTGATAATTAGTAGTCGTATTAGGGCTTACAGAAATTGTTTGTGTCGTTTCTCCAGTAGACCAATTATATCTTACTCCGCCATTTTGCCCTGTAGCTGTTGCAGTAAGAGAATATGATTCTCCTGCACAAATTTCATCGCAACATGGTGTAATCTGAAGATCGTCCATTGCCATTCCTCCAGCTATCGGACCAGATAGGTTGTTATAAGAAAAGAACAGTCTATAGTTTTTAGTCTCTGTTGGTGTAAAAGTGTAATTTATTTTACTCCAATTTAGATTATTGAAATCAGAAGATGAAGTAACTGTTTGTTGTCCTATCTTAGCAACATCAAAAACAGTCTCATAATATTCTATAGATACATTTGCATCAGTAGCAGATCCATTATGATATAATGCAGCATGAAAACTTAAATTATAACACTGTCCAGCTACCAAGTCTATTGTAGTAGATAAACAATATCCATCCGCTGTCAAGACTACAAACTTATCACCTTCTGGATTATTAACTTGATCATTTATATCATTAATCCAGTATCCATCTGGGCAGGGATCATTAGGTGAGCAAGTAAAAGATGCTCTCCAGCCAGGTATGATTTCAGAACGTCTTGGTAGTAATTCTGCAGGAATGCCATTGTATGAATCGCTAAATGTTGTAGAACCAGAATCTTCTAATCCTGTATTTTCATTTAATATCGAACATGAATTATCTATGCTGGCAACTAAAGAACAAAGTGGTGGTGGCGTACCAAAAAACAATCCTAAGTCACAAGTTCTATCATCAGTCGTAGAACCAAATGCCATAACGGGAGTAATTAATCCATCAGAATCTATAGCATCATTACTTCCGGCGTCTGTATGTGTTGGGTTATAACCAGAAGGTAGATTGCTAAACTCGATAAAGTAATTTCCGAGTGGGAAGTCAGAAAATAAGTATTGCCCACCATTTGCTGAGACAGTAGTCATATATGGTGTATCGTTCCCAGGGTTAGCTATGCCATTTCCATTATCTTCATATAATGTAATAGTAACTCCATCTATTCCGGGCTCGCCAGGATCTTGTATTCCGTTACCATTAAGATCATCCCATACAAAGTCACCATGAAAAGGTACTGAGCCAGGGAATGATTCAACTCCTACTTTTATTGGTTCTGCTGGGATAAGAGGATTTCCTGTTGTTGCATTAGATCCAGCCCATGCAAATGAGTTCCATGCCATTTCACCATTAGTTGGTGCATCTACAGGAGCTCTCATCTCCCATTCATATTCAAATTCTTGCCCTTGATTAAGTCTTCTATTTCCAAGGTCTATTTTAAAACCAGTGACTGTAGTAATGTCAGCAGGTGGGGTAGTCGTCCATCCCGGATCAGTACAGCCTGCTGGAAAAGGAGTAGCAACACTTGGTCCTGCTAATTCATCTCTACAAGGGTTTGTCACAGTAGTGTAGTATACCCGACCTCCAGAAGGTGTCGGTAATGGTGCCAGTAGATTAGGTCTCCATTCTGAGTATCTCGGATCAGAAGGATTTAATATTTCTGTGTCACCCACAAAAGGAAATATATCAATGATAACTAAGTCGTCTACAGGTGTAGAATTAGAGTTAGTTAAACTTATTCTATAATCACTAACTCCACCTGGTACAGTAGTACCAAAATCTGGATAAGAGTTGTAGTTACTATTCTTACTACCTCTAACTTCTTTTTTGGAATCTAATCCTGCAGAACCTGGAGGGTATATTACTTCAAAATCATAAGTTGGATTACAATAATCATCTGCGTAGCCATTATTGTAATTTTCAGTGTCTTGGATACTACAATCTAAATGATCGGAGCCTGTAGTATTTGAATATAAGTTATTAGTATGCCATCCTTGGGCTATACCTGCATCTATGGTTACTTCAAAAGCAATACTGAATCCATCCCAAGAACCTGTAGGTTCTATTGTAAACTCATTGCCATGAGAATCATCCCATACAAATCTTACGAAATCTCTTCCATCAGGCATAGTTCCAGATTCTTCTATTGGAGTCTGAAAATCTATATTCTCCTCACCCCATTCTATGTACCAAGTGCCTGGAATGTAAGAAACTCCTGCAGGTAATATATCTGTTAGTACAGCTCCTACAACGTCATTAGGTTGTTGTGGTGGACTCGCAAGTTCTAAGTGGACTCTAACTCTATCACCAATTTCATATTGTGTTCGCTCTACGTCATTAAGATCAGTAAGGTATTTGCTTGTAGAAATATAATCTGATCCTTCTGTAATGGAAGCATTTCTACAATCATTACCGGTACAGCTGGTACCATCTATAACCCCAAAGTATGTTCCGCAATTTTCTATAACGTCACTTGTTGTCAGTCCATCGTCAACAATCGAGGTATATACGAATCTTCTCACATATCCACTAGGATATATATAAGGATTGTATTGACCATCACCTGGTATGGTTCCTAACTCAAGTTTTAGGTGTGTCACTTTTGCTCCAGATGGAAGTCCTAATCCCGAGACATTACGAGTATCCCTGTCATTTAAATTAAAGTTATGCCATAAAACCCATACTCCTGGATTATCTGAGCTCTGATAATATAATTCTCCAGGATGATCTACATCGGTAAATTCTGGTGTTCTTACTTGTTTTAGTGTAATATTTTCATCCAATTCCGTTTCGTAGGTCCAGTTGATTATATCTTCTGTTCCTGTATTTCCAATTTCCGCAGATTGATTAATTTCTCCGGGAGATAAGACTTCAAAATCATTAGTTACATCATTAGGTAACGCATCACAACCAGCACCACCTGTTGTACCTCCAGTACTTGTTGCTGATGCAGAACTACTTGTATCACCACCATTAGATGAGAACGCAAATGCTGTGTTATCTGCAGCCGTGCCGTCAAATGTTCCATATGGGAATCTTACTTGTACCACTATCTGAATAGAAGTACCTGCACTTATCTGGTCACTATCAAAGTTAATTACTGCCTCATTAGTGCCAGCGTCATAAGTAGCTCCAGAAACACCTGAAGGCAGTGGGCTACTAAAATTAAGAAACTCTAATGATCCAGGAATGAAATCAGAGATGTATACATCTTCACATGGAGAAGTTGTACTCTGACATGCAATATCTAATACGAAATTAAATGGCTCTCCTGGAGCTGGTGATGTATTAGATACAGTTTTGTTAAGTCTCAATGTTTGTGCATTAAGACCAGTGCCAATAGTTACCAAAATAAACAGGCATACTATGATTCTTGCAAGTGAAAAGAATAAGACTTTTCCAAGCGTAAAATTATTTATGTGATTTGACTTTAACATTCTCAATTATAATTAGTATTGAACATAAGGTAGATCTGGATTCAATTGGTTTAGAATTTTTCTCTTAGTTCAAAAAGCACTTCCTTAAAAAAACATAAACTTCTATAATCCATTTATGCCATTTTCCATTTGCAGGGATATTATTTTGAGAACCTACTCCTATCCATGCTGCTTGTACAACATAAGATGGAGTAGGTAAATCAATAGGTTTCATTTTTACAAACATCTTTAATTCTATTTATCAGTTTACTTTTCGCAGAAAAGAGTATTGATATAAGAACAATTACATTTAGGTACTTCAAGTACTTCGTAACTCATAACTCCTTGAGCTGAGATACTATTAACTCTTATCGTTGCACTATCATAATCTAAAACATGATAGTCTAATTCTGTCTCACCGTATGTAGGAATCGCTCCTGCACCTGGACTTGATATTACTGGTGATCCGTATTGATTGATATATTCTTGGTGCAGGTCTAAAGTTCTTGTCCCAACAGAAGATGCATCAATAGGAACTGAAGGAGGGTAGAAACAATCCTTCTCTGTTGTCGTCGTTGTCGTCGTACCATCTTCAGAAGTGTATGTATAAGTTCCATCTCCGTTATCAACAAAAGTTGTTACAGTTTCTTCAAAATTAGTCGTGATACCATTAGCTGTATGAGTACCAATTAAGTGACCGTCATTTTCATCAGTAGCAGTAGATACATCAGATAATCCTGAAAGGTCTAATATCTGATCTGTTCCGTTCTCATCAGTGTAAGTGATTCTTTCATTTCCTGCATCATATCCTATAGATGTTACCGTTTCTTCAATATCAGTCGTATTACCATCAGCGTCAACGTGCTGAGCAATCAAGTGACCGTTATTAAGATCATTAGCACTTGAAAGTAATCCACTTAGGTCTACATTCTGAAGTGTTCCATTCTCATCTGTATATTGTATTCTTGTATTGGCATCATCATAAGATAATGTTGTAACTGTCTCTTCGAAGTTAGTCGTAACACCATTAGCAGTATGCGTACCGATTATGTGACCATCATTGTCATCTGTTGCAGTTGATACATCAGATAATACTGAAAGATCGATATCTTGATCAACACCATTCTCATCAGTATAAGTGATTGTTTCAGTTGCAGCATCAAATGCTATTGTAGTAACAGTTTCTTCAATGTCAGTCGTAACACCATTAGCGTCAACATGCTGAGCAATCAAGTGACCATTGTTTAGATCATTAGCGCTTGAAAGTAAACCAGCAAGGCTAATGTTCTGTACATCACCATTCTCATCAGTATACTCAATGCTTGTAGTCGCATCTACGTATTCTAATGCAGTTACAGTTTCTTCAAATCTCGTAAGCGTGCCGTCTGCAGAAGTATGAGTACCTATTAGGTGACCATTGTTATCTTGTGTTGCTTCAGAGATAAATCCTGAAAGATCAAGAACATCAGTCGTGCCATCTTCTTTGTTATAAGTTATAGTACCACCACTGATAGAAATACCCGTTACTGTCTCTTCATATCTTGTTACTGTACCATCTGCAGAAACATGAGTTCCGATAAGATGACCTGTATTATCTTGAGTACCAGTCGATACATAGTTAGATAAGTCAAGTACATCAGTCGTGCCATCTTCTTTAGTGTATGTGATCAAGTTGTTAGCCATTGTGATTCCAGTAATCGTTTCTTCTATGTTAGTAGAAGTTCCGTCACCAGATACGTGTGTTGCTATGATGTTACCATTGTTACTATCTGTTACATTAGAAACTAAATCTCCTAAGTCAACTGGATTAACAATACCATTCTCATCAGTGTATTCTATCTGATTAGTTGCACTATTAAATCCAAGTGCAGTAACAGTCTCTTCTATGTCAGTTGTTACACCATTAGCATCTACATGCTGAGCGATTAAGTGACCATCATTTAAGTCATTAGCGCTTGAAAGTAAACCAGCAAGGCTAATGTTCTGAACGTCTCCGTTTTCATCCGTATACTGGATACTTGTAGTCGCATCTACATACGCTAACGCTGTTACAGTTTCCTCAAATCTTGTAAGTGTTCCATCAGCTGATAGATGTGTTCCAATTAGGTGTCCTGTATTATCTTGAGTTGCTTCAGAAACGAATCCTGAAAGATCAAGAACATCAGTCGTGCCATCTTCTTTGTTATAAGTTATAGTACCACCACTGATAGAAATACCCGTTACTGTCTCTTCATATCTTGTTACTGTACCATCTGCAGAAACATGAGTTCCTATGAGGTGACCTGTATTGTCCTGAGTACCTGTCGATACATAGTTAGAAAGATCTAATACATCAGTTGTACCATCTTCTTTCGTATAAGTAATCAAGTTGTTAGCCATTGTGATTCCTGTTATAGTTTCTTCTATCGGAGTAGAAGTACCATCACCAGAAACGTGAGTAGCAATTAAGTGACCATCATTTTGATCGTTAACCTCTGATACAAGATCACCTAAGTCAACTGGATTAACAGTACCATTCTCATCAGTATATTCTATCTGATTTGTTGTGCTATTGAATCCAAGCTCAGTAACAGTCTCTTCTATTGGAGTAACGTTACCGTCACCATCAACGTGCTCAGCAATTAAGTGACCATCATTTAAGTCATTAGCACTTGAAAGTAAGCCGCTGAGATCAACGTTCTGTGGGTTTCCTGCTTCATCAATGTATACAATTCTTGTATTAGAATCATCATATGAAATTGAAGTCACAGTCTCATTGATCGGTGTAGTTGTACCATCGCCAGAAACATGTTCTGCAATCTGATGTTCTCCTGCATTCATATCTGTAACTTGAGAGACTAAGTCTCCTAAGTCAACTGCTTGAGTATCTCCATTTTCATCGATATACTCTATCTGATTTGTTGCATTATTGAAAGAGATAGAAGTTACTGTCTCTTCGATAGGTGTAACAGTTCCGTCTCCTGCAATGTGCTCTCCGATTAAGTGTCCATCATTAAGGTCATTTTGAGCAGAGATTAATCCAGATAGTGAAACGATATTAATGTCACCGTTTTCATCAACATATGTGATCTCATCAGTAGAAGCATTGAATGTTAATTCAGTAACAGTTTCTTGTATTATTGTAGTCGTTCCATCACCAGCGGTATGCGTAGCAATGTCATGTGTATTTGTATTGTCGTTATCATCGGATACTTGAGAAACTAAGTCTCCAAGATCAATAGTATTTGTGTCACCGTTCTCATCGATGTACTCGATGTTGTTAGTAGTAGAGTTAAATACTAACTCAGTCACAGTTTCTTCGATTTCCTCAACAGTTCCGTCACCAGAAGTATGTGTAGCGATAATGTGAACATTTGTATTTGTATTGTTATCAACAACAGTAGATATAAGATCTCCTAAGTCTACGAAGTTTGTATCACCATTCTCATCGATGTATTCGATCTGGTTAGTCACGTCATTGAAAGTTAATA
>CAZBXL010000047.1:0-32336 GCA_964495785.1 uncultured Saprospiraceae bacterium
GATTTTTTAGTAATTTACGCTTGTAACTAATCTTGTGCAATGCTAAGAATCGCTCCTGTCTTTACTAATGACGCTATTACACTCGGTATATTGATCGTTGCATTAGCTCTTATTTTTCATACTGCCAGTTTGGAATCTAAAGCTTGGAAGAAATTTTATAGCATTATTCCGAGTCTTTTATTAGCATACTTTATACCTGCGTTTTTAAACTGGCCGCTTGGGCTTATTGCACCTCATTGGTATACAGATGGCTTATATGATCTTTTAGCTAACTATAATCTATCCTTACCTTCTGGGTTGAGTTATGATGAGATTACTAATTTTCTAAGAGATAACAACGTACCTAAAAGTGAGTTTTCTGCTGTTCAGGGTCATTCACAATTATATTTTGTCGCTTCAAGATATCTTCTTCCAGCGAGCCTTATTCTATTCTGCATTGGCATTGATTTCAAGGGTATCAGGAATTTAGGACCTAAGGCAATCATAATGTTTCTCGCTGCAACATTGGGCATCATCATAGGAGGCCCGATAGCCTTACTTTTAGTCTCATGGATATCTCCTTCTACAATCGGTGGGTCAGCTGACGAGATATGGAGAGGATTCTCTACAGTAGCTGGTAGCTGGATCGGTGGCGGGGCTAATCAGACAGCAATGAAAGAGATCTATGAGGTGAAAGACAACCTCTTTGGTACGATGATCGTCATCGACGTCGTCGTCGCTAACATATGGATGGGTTTCTTGCTCTACGGTGCTAATATGTCAGACAAAATAGATGGTTGGCTCAAAGCGGATAACAGCGCTATAGAAGATCTAAAAAACCGAGTAGCCGATTATAGGGCCAGTATCTCTGAGATGCCTACAACAACCAAGTTGTTTGTGTTATTTGGTTTTGCTTTTGGTGGTGTTGCTTTATCTCATTTTGGAGCTGATATTCTTACGCCGTTTATGAAAAAATTTGGTGATACACTTAGTCGATTACGATTAGACTCTTTGATGTCTCATTTCTTTTGGTTAATCGTAATATCTACAACATTCGGTATGTTGCTCTCAACAACTAAAGCTAGAAAATTAGAAGGTGTAGGAGCCTCTCGATGGGGTTCGATATTCATATACATCCTCGTAGCAACCATAGGGATGAAAATGAATGTAGGTGAAGTAATTAATAACTTAGGTCTCTTTGCTGTAGGTATTACGTGGATGCTCGTACATGTAATAATCCTTCTTGTAGTAGCTAAACTCATAAAAGCTCCATTCTTTTTTGTGGCTGTAGGTAGTCAAGCTAATGTCGGTGGAGCCGCCTCGGCACCCATCGTAGCATCTGCTTTTAACCCAAGTCTGGCACCCGTAGGTGTCCTTATGGCAGTGCTTGGATATGCACTCGGAACCTATGGTGCCATCATCTGTGCTACCCTCATGCAAATGGTCAGTAACGGTTAATATCATATTGATAATCATTGCAATATGAAATAAAGTAAAGATTCTTATCTAAAATATAAGTATCTTTGCACCCCGTTTTACAGGACTAAATTACCAGAATGACTAAGAAGCGAGTTTTATTTGTATCTCAAGAGATGAATCCCTATACAACTTTGACTGAAATATCAGCCATTGTTAAAAAATTAGCCCCTCTTACGCAAAGCAAGGATATGGAAGTCCGTGTCTTGATGCCTAAATTCGGTAGTATAAACGAAAGAAGACATAGATTACACGAGGTTGTAAGACTTTCAGGTATGAATATTATTGTTGATGATGATGATTATCCATTAATTATAAAGGTAGCCTCTCTTCCAGGATCTCGACTTCAAGTCTATTTTCTTGATAATGAAGAGTTTTTCAAGAGAAAATTTGTTTTCAATGATAAAGAAGAAAAGCCTTTTGAAGATAATCAGGAAAGAATGGTCTTCTTCTGTAAAGGCGTCATCGAGACAGTTAAGAAGTTCGGTTGGCCACCAGACATAATTCATTGCCATGGTTGGATGACAAGCCTCATTCCTTATTATCTTAAGAGTGTCTATAATAACGAGCCTATTTTCGAAAACTCAAACATTATATACTCTGCTTATAAAAATAAATATGAGAAAACATTCAGCGAGAACTTCTTAAGTCTTGCTGCTATTAATCATTTAGAACCAGAAGATCTTGCCGACTTTAAAGCTAATGATGAAATAAAACTTCTTGCTGGAGGTATGAAATACGCCGATGCCGTCGTTAAAGGTTCGGAGTCACTTGATAATGATGCAGAAGATGTTTTTGCAGGACTTTCAGTTCCGACATTAGAATACTTTAACGAAGAAGAAATAGGTGCTCCGATTTTAGAGTTTTATAAAGGACTTTTAGAACCCGTATCTTAGCATTTGTATGAATAGATTGACTCCCTTAATTATCATCTTAGTTGTAGGATGTTTAATAATTTCGTGTAATGACGATATTGCAGTAGGCGCTAATATCTTAGGTACTCAACCTATAGAAGCAGACTTTAATGATCAAATAGTTATTACTTCTAAAACGGTAGAGCCCACATCACCATTTATAAGTTATAGAAATACTGGTGACTTTGACAGAAACCCATATTTATTAGGAGAATTAGATGACCCAAACTTTGGAGTTACATCATCTACTGTTTTTCTTACTCCTATGACTACAAATTCGGCCCTTCCTGATTTTAATATCTCTATTATTGATTCAGTAGTACTGGCTATACCTTATGACACTATCGGGCTGTATGGAGACGCTAATGCTATACATAATATTAGTGTGCATAGACTCCAAGATGCTATTGACTTAGCCTCTGTTGATACACTATTGGCATCTGAATGTTTAGAATACGAAGATACGCCGATTACAGAATTAAGTATAGTTCCTTCACCATTTGATAGTGTACCGGTTTTTGACCCTATTTCCGATTCTACAATCACATTAGTACCTCAACTGAGATTTACTTTAGATAAAGATTTATGGCAAGAAGTACTACGAGATACTCTTAATACAGAAAGCACACAGCAATTAGTCAATCAAGTCAAGGGATATGCTATAAAGTCTGATCCTACCGCGAGTAGTATGTTTGGTGTAAACCTGTTAGTGACTAGCCCTGCTTCCATACAGGTTTTTTATACAGACACCATAAGCAGTTTTTTTACTTTAGATGTTAATACAACATCTAATTCTTCGGAGGCAAGAGACGAGACAAGTATAAAGCATAGCTGTTTTGAGTCTGACTACAGCGGCTCAGAAGTAGAAAGGACGCTGGGAGATTCGCTTGCAGAATTAAATTATTTAGAAGGATTAGAAGGTTTTAATATCGAATATGATATCTCTAATGTATTAGACATTGAAGATGAGTTTATAAACTATGCTGTCTTAGAACTTTTTGTTCTTGAAGATGACAACCAGCCTATAGAACAACTTCTCTGCATGTATGAATCCGAAACACAGGGATTCATCAATATAAGTGATTTTAATTCCAACTTGAGAAGCATTTATTTTGATGGTGCACTACAAGAAGAAGAACTCAATGGCCAGACCATAAGAAAGTACGAAGTAATAATTACGAGACACCTCATAGCTTTTAGAAATGGTGATATTACTTCTCCGTTTATATACATAAGCCCATTTAACAGAGGGCTTGCTAATCATTCCATAATCTATGGACCTAACCATCCCACATTCCCAGCTAAACTAAAAATCATTACTACGAAACCATAACAACTTATTATGTGTGGAATTGTCGCTTACATCGGTGAAAAAAAAGCATACCCTATAATTATAGAAGGGCTCAAAAGATTAGAATATAGAGGTTATGATAGTGCTGGAGTAGCACTATTAAACGGAGATATGCAAGTTTTTAAAAAGAAAGGCAAAGTTGTCGAGCTTGAAAATCACGTATCTGAATCTCTCGAGGAAGTCAATCATTCTATCGGAATAGGTCATACAAGATGGGCTACCCATGGGGTTCCCAATGATGTAAATGCACACCCGCATACTTCTAATAGTGGTACCATAGCTGTCATACATAATGGTATCATTGAAAATTATGATTTTATAAAAAAAGCACTTCTTGAGAGAGGACATGTTTTTAGTTCTGATACAGATACAGAAGTGCTTGCACATCTCATAGAGGAAATACAACAGACTGAAAAGCTATCACTTGAGGAAGCTGTCAGATTAGCTCTTAATAAATGTGTCGGTGCTTATGCTATCGTTGTCATGGATAAAAACGAACCAGACAAACTAGTAGGAGCTAAGCTATCAAGTCCTCTTGTTCTTGGTATAGGAGACAACGAATACCTACTGGCCTCAGATGCTTCGCCAATAATAAAGTACACTAATAGAGTCATTTATCTTAATGATGGAGAGATTGTTACTATTGACAAAAAGAAAGGATACTCCATCAAAAACTTATCAAACGAAACACAGAATCCAAAAATATCTGAACTTGACTTAAAGATAGATGAACTTGAAAAAGGTGGTTATGATCACTTTATGCTCAAAGAAATTTTTCAGCAACCCGTTACGGTAGCTGAAAGTATGAAGGGGAGAATCAACTCTGATGAAGGATGGGCAGTCTTAGGTGGAATGAAACCTAACATTGCAAGAATAGCAAAAAGCGATCGTATCATACTGACCGCTTGTGGAACTTCGTGGCATTCAGCTATGATCGGAGAATACCTATTAGAAGATCTTGCAAGAATCCCTACTGAGGTAGAGTACGCAAGTGAATTTAGATACAGGAATCCTATTATAAAAGAAAATGATTTTATAGTCGCTATTAGTCAGTCTGGAGAGACAGCAGATACATTAGCCGCTATAAAAATGGCTAAAGCTAAAGGTGCATATCTCTATGGTATTGTTAATGTAATAGGCTCTTCTATAGCAAGAGAAACGGATTCTGGCTCATATACACATGCAGGTCCAGAAATAGGCGTTGCATCTACTAAGGCATTTACAAGTCAGTCTACTATACTTGCTTTGATGGCTCTATACTTAGGTCATCATAAAGGCTTAATAGAAGAAACATACTTTAGAAGGCTCTTAACAGAACTAGAAAGTGTACCAGCAAAAATTGCAAGAATTTTAGCTAAAGATGAGCAGATTAAATATATCGCTGGAGAAATAAGGAATGCATCGAATGCTCTTTATCTTGGTAGAGGTTATAATTTTCCTGTGGCATTAGAGGGTGCTCTTAAACTTAAAGAAATATCTTATATCCATGCAGAAGGATATCCCGCTGCTGAAATGAAGCATGGTCCGATAGCATTGATCGACATGTATATGCCTGTTATTGTCATCGCTACTAATAAAAGCGCCTATGAAAAAGTCGTCAGCAATATCCAAGAAGTCAAGGCTAGAAAGGGGATTGTAATTGCGATAGTTACAGAAGGAGATGAATTAATCAAAGAAATAGCAGATTTTATCATAGAAATACCCGAAATTGAGGAACCATTGACGCCTTTGTTATCAGTTATACCACTGCAACTCCTTGCATATCACATAGCTGTCATGAGAGGATGTCATGTTGACCAACCAAGAAATTTAGCTAAATCAGTTACTGTAGAATAAAAATACAAGACTACAATACACTTATAATTATTTATGGAATTTGAAATGACTTATAATTCTCAGGAGGATCATTTAATCATATCTGAGTATGGAAGAAATGTGCAAAATCTTGTAAGATATTGCAAGACAATAGAAGACGATAAGGACAGACAAAAGTTTGCAGAGCAGCTCGTAGAATTAATGTACCAGATGAACCCGCAATCTAAAAACGTCTTAGAATATAAAACTAAACTGTGGAAACATTTATTTAAGATAGCAGATTACGACATTGACGTAACCCCTCCAAACTTACCTAAGCCTACTGAAATTGAAGATGAGCTTAAGCCTGAAAAATTAGAGTATCCAGTTAAAGAAAGAGAATTTAGACACTATGGTCATAACGTGAGACTTCTTATGGAAAAAGCTATAGGAATGGAGGAAGGACCAATAAAGCAAGAGTTCGTAGAAGTCATCGGCTCATTTATGAAGTTGGCTTATAAAAATTGGAATAGAGAGCATTATGTAAGTGACGAAATTATTCTAGAAGACTTACACTCTCTATCTAAAGGCAAACTAAAAGTAGAGGAAAATAGATCTTTAGATACTCTCACAGCTGCCGTTAGACATAAGTCAAATAGAAGAAGACCTAGTAATTCTAAATCTTCAAACAACAGAGGAGGGCGTAGAAATAATAACAATAACAGAAACAATAAGAATAATAATAAAAGACGTCGATAGACAATCTTTATATTATAAAATATATTAATATATTTGACGCTGATAATCAAACATCAATATGTCAAATGGTTCTTTTTTAGTACAGGGTAATTGTTCTCTGTCAGGAAATATAACTCCTCAAGGAGCAAAAAATGAAGCACTTCAAGTTATAAGTGCAGTCCTCCTCACATCTGAGACAGTTGTCATCAGTAATGTGCCCGAAATTATAGATGTACACAAACTAATTGCCTTACTAAAAGGCTTAGGAGTCATTATTGAAAAAATAGAAGCCAATAAATATAGCTTCTGTGCAAAAGATATAGACTTAGACTACTTCGCTTCTAAAGAGTATCTCAATGAAGCGAAAAAAATACGAGGCTCTGTTATGCTTATGGGTCCGCTATTAGCAAGATTTGGAAAAGCTTACCTACCTAAACCTGGTGGAGATAAAATAGGCCGAAGAAGATTAGATACCCACTTCAATGGATTCATCAGAATGGGTGCAGAATTTAAATACATAGAAGACAAAGACGAATTTTTTCTTTCGGGAGAAAAACTAACTGGTACATACATCCACATGGATGAAATATCTGTAACAGGAACAGCCAACATTGTGATGGCTGCTGCTCTTACCGAAGGTACTACAACGATCTACAATGCCGCATGTGAGCCTTACCTACAGCAGCTGTGCAAAATGATCGTCCGTATGGGTGCAACTATAGAAGGCATAGGGTCTAACTTATTGCGTATAAATGGTGTAGAATCTTTAGGAGGTACTGATCACAGAATACTTCCAGATATGATTGAAATAGGTAGCTGGATAGGACTCGCTGCCATGACACAATCTTCATTAACGATCAATAATGTAAATCTTGATTCGTTAGGTATTATACCACAAACCTTTCAGAAATTAGGTATCGATCTTACTTTTCAAGATGATAACATTATAGTCAAAGAACAAGATGTCTATGAGGTACAAAACTTTATAGATGGATCTATTCTTACTCTTTATGATGCCCCATGGCCTGGATTTACGCCTGACCTTTTAAGTATCGTACTAGTCTTAGCGACGCAAGCTAGAGGAAGTGTATTGATACATCAGAAAATGTTTGAAAGTCGATTATTCTTTGTTGACAAATTAATAGATATGGGTGCTCAAGTTATTTTGTGTGATCCCCATAGAGCTACTGTCATAGGCTTAGAAAGAAAAAGTCAACTGAGAGCCATACAAATGAGTTCTCCAGATATCAGAGCCGGTGTATCTCTACTCATAGCAGCACTCAGCGCCAATGGTACAAGCCGTATAGACAACATTCAACAGATTGATAGAGGATATGAAAACATTGACGTTAGGCTTAATAATCTAGGTGCACAGATAGAAAGAATACCTTCTTAAGTAACGTTAAGGTCTATTCCTGAATAGTATCCTGTGTCTATATCCTTAATAGATTTAGTGTAGAATGTAATCTGTCCTACGTGGTAAGAAAAGTGCTCTATGACATGTATAATTATGCTCAAGACCGTTTCATCAAAGCCTTGAACTTTTCTATTCTCTGTAAGTTGATCAAGACTTAGTTGTTGGACAATTTCTGACGACTTCTGAATGACCTCAGATAATTCATTGATGATAGTTTGTCTCTCTCTACGATTATCGTTATCAAATTCTAAATCTCTCTGACGCATATCTTTCTCTATACCAATGCCAGCAATTATGTACTGTCTAACATTACCTGTAAGGTGCATGATGAGATTAGCAACAGAATTAGTATTCTGATTAGCCGTCTGCCATAACTCATCATCTGTAAGCTTATTACAACATGATACAATTCTATGATATCCCTCTTCTATGATTCTTCTTTCGTACTCTTTCTTTATAATTTCTAAAATCATACTTAGTGTTTGTATTAGATTAATCAAATGCCATTGCAATAAACCCGACCTGAATTCTGATATTCTTTATAGTCTGTAGTTTAGTAATTGCCGCCTCTATTGTTGCTCCTGTAGTGAAAACATCGTCAACAATTAATACTGTTTTATTTTCTAAAGTCTGAGGATTCTTAATGCTAAAGCTATTTAAAACATTGATGAATCTTTCGTCTCTTTTCTTTGAAGTCTGAGAAACGATTGCTTTATTCTTTACAAGGACTTTTTGGTTTATGGGGATTGAGCATATCTCGCTTACTCCTTTGGCAATTAAGTAAGATTGATTATACCCTCGCTGTTGTAATCTTGCAAAATGTGATGGTATGGGAATGATAACATCTGCGGTTTCAAAATGGGGAGATTCTAAATACTTAATTGCAAAGGTTTTACCCATCAAAGTAGCGACCTGAGGTTTGTTTTTGTATTTGAATGCATGAATTAATTTTTGGACCTTTCCTTTTTTAATGAAGTAATGAAGTGCCGCTGCATGTAATACTTCTACTCTGCCAAGTAATTTTAATTTTAGTTCATTCTCTGCTATATCAAAGTGATCTGTTATGCTTACATCACTTAGACACTGAACACAAAAAGGACTATCCTTTATTGCATTATTAGAATTACAAGCATAACATGTGTGAGGATAGATGAGGGAAAGGACGTCATCAATGAAAATAGCCAGATATTTAAAAATCGCTTTGATATACTAATATAAAAAAACGCCTACCTAAGTGGGAAGGCAGGCGTCTCAAAACAAAACGAAAAACCAACTTTTAACTTTATTCTTTTATATTCCTTTCTTTAAGTAAACTTCTAAATCTATTCTTTTGTTTTTCCTAATGACTCCTAAATTTATCTTGTCCCCGACTTTTGCGTACTCTACAATTTTATACAAATCATCAAACTCGTTAATCTCCTTATTATTAGCTTCCACTAATATATCCCCTGGTAGAACGCCTGCAAACTGTGCACCGCTTCCTTTGACCACACTTTCTACGTAAAAACCTTTTTTAATATCAATATTAAGTTCTTCAATATTTTCAGGATTTAATTCAAATCCTTGTATGCCTAATCTCCCTCTCTCAATATTTCCGTTGACTTTAATATCTTCTATTATTGTCTTTACTAAATTAGAAGGAATGGCAAACGAATAGCCTGCATATACTCCCGTAGGTGTAGCTATTGCAGTGTTAATACCTACTAAGTCTCCATTGACATTTACTAAAGCTCCTCCACTGTTGCCTGGGTTTATAGCTGCATCAGTTTGTATAAATTCTTCAATATTATACTTTCCTTTAATAATGTCTATATCCCTTCCCTTAGCACTTACGATACCTGCAGTCACAGTGGATTCTAGATAACTAAAAGGATTACCTATTGCTGCTACCCACTCTCCTACTTTTATATCGTCGCTATCTGCAAAATTTACTGGCGTTAGACCTGTTGCTTCAATCTTAAGAAGTGCTAAATCTGTACTTGGATCAGATCCTATTTTAGTGGCTTTGTACATGTGCTTATCTGTCAAAGCCACATTGATTATATCTGCGTTTTCGACAACATGATTATTCGTCACGATGTAACCATCAGAAGAAATAATGACTCCAGAACCTGTTCCCTCTCGAGCACCGCCGCCAAAATAATCTTCAAATCCAAAGAAATCAAATAATTGATTGCTACGTTCTTGTCTTTGTTTAAGTCTTCTTTCTTGAGCCAGTGCTTTACTCTCTGAAGCTCTTATATGGACGACTGCTGGAGTGGCTTTCTCTGATGCAGAAACAAAATCAAATCCTACAAGATTAAGATCATTGCCAGCTGATGTGAGAACAACTGTTGGTTCTTCAGTAGAAACTTCCTCTATGTTCTTATCAAACAAAAGAGTACCCGATAAGACGATTACTCCTCCGATTATTCCTGCTGATATTAAAGAAAAAATTCTATTCATTCCTCGCGTTTTTGTGATATAGAAACGCGAAGGTATGGGCATAGTTATATCATTAAATTTAATTAACAATATATTAACTGCTTACATGAGGAGCTTTCCGATATATTATTTATGTGTCCAATTGTAACTTTGCATGGCTACAAGACACTCCTTAAGTAGATCAATACAGTCTCTTACGTCTTGCTTATGTGTCATCTCGATCACTTGATGCAGATATCTACAAGGAACTGAAATACCTCCTGCTATAGAGCCTCCGTGAGACATCTGTTGCATTGCTGCTGTATCTGTTCCACCTTTTGGAAGGATTTCTAATTGGCTTTTAATTTTTTTCTTCTTAGCTGTTTTTTTCATAAAGTCAACCATGCGGTAGTCGCATATTGTCATACCGTCTAAAATTTTTATAGCTGCTCCTTCTCCTAGATGAGTTATCGCTTCATGCTTCTGTGTACCTGGCACATCACAAGCTAATGTCACATCGAGATTAATAGCAAAATCAGGATCGATTCCTAATGTAGCAGCTTTCGCTCCCCTCAGACCTACTTCCTCTTGTACAGTAAAGACTGCATATAGATCATGAGGAATTTTAGTTTTCTTAAGTTCTCTTAATGTTTCTATGAGTAAGTAGACACATATTCTATTATCCAGTGATTTAGCATTGACCATGTTACCCATCTCTATCAGACTTCTTTCTCTTGTGATTGTATCACCTACGGAAATAAGCTTATTGACTTCTTTAACATCGAGACCTGTATCTATAAAGTATTCATCGATTTTGATTGGCTTAGCCTTCTCTTCTGGAGTCATGATATGAATAGGCTTGCATCCCATAACTCCGATGACATCCTTCTTACCGTGTATGATAACTCTCTGTGCTGTTAGTGTCTTAGGATCAAATCCCCCTAATGGGTGAAACCTAAGAAAACCATTCTCATCTATATGGCTGACGATAAAACTTATCTCATCCATGTGAGCTGCGACCATAACTTTCTTATCGGACTTGCCTCTCTTGATAGCTATTAAGTTACCCATAGGGTCCGTGTAGATCTCATCTACGTACTTTTTTATTTCTTCCGTAATGAGTGCTCTGACCTTATATTCGTATCCAGGTGCACCTGGAACTTGTGTTATCTTATCAAGTAATTTAATGTCTATCATGTTGTTCTTTAATAATTTGGATAATGAGCACAAATGTAATACATGATGTTGTTTTAATTATCTTGGTAGCGTTAAAATATGAATAAGTATAAATGAGTAGAATTAAGCAGCTGGCTGGTCAGACAATTATTTATGGTGGTGGTAATATATTATCAAAAGTTGTCTACTATTTGCTTGTTACAACCCTGCTCAGTTATCTATTAGAGGGTGAGAATATAGAATTTGGAACATTTGGTTGGTACTACGCCTATGCTGCAGTATTTATAATCTTGTTTTCTTTTCGTTTAGATTCAGCACTTTTTAGATATGGGACTGATTCCGAAAATAGACTTCATGCATTCAGCACTTCCCTGACAACGGTAATCTTATCTGCTATTATCTTGGTTTGTATCGGTTTTTTTGCTTTTGATTCTATAGCACGATGGACAATTGCACCAGATAGACCCATATATGTTAGATGGTTTGCTTTTATTTTAGCCTTCGACATCATTAGTCTGATACCATATGCTAAACTAAGGTTAGACAATAAGGCTAAGGTCTTTGCAATTTTTAAAATTCTTAATGTTCTTATTTCTAGCCTATTAATTATTTTCTTCTTATTCGGTCTTGCTAGACTTCCTGAATACATCCAGAACTGGTTCCCTTCATGTGATCATATTATAGATTACGTTTTTATTTCTAACCTTATAGCCAGCTTTAGTATACTTGTTCTACTATTAGTTAAGGTGAGAGGTATTTCATTTAGAATAGATAAAGCACTTCTAAAAAAAATGTTGTTCTATGTATCACCACTCGTCATAGTCGGAATAGCCAACAGTTTGATACAATATTTTGCAGTGCCACTACAAGAATTATATCTTGGGAATTCTCATGACGATAACTTATACGAAGGCGGTACGTATGAAGCCGCTCGAAGAATTGCAAATCTATTTGCTATGTTCATAACGGCTTTTAATTATGCAGCAGAACCATTCTTTTTTAGAAATGCATCTTCATCTGATCGTCATTTATACTATGGTAAGATTTGTCATTTCTTTTCTCTTGTAAGTGGTATAGTTATTATTACAATGGTATTATCTCTTGATGCTTTTCAGTATTTGGTAGGTGGTTCATATAGAGAGGGACTGTTTGTAATACCGATATTATTATTAGGCTATCTGTTCTTAGGTCTTTATTATAACATATCCATATGGTACAAGCTCTCAGATAATACAAAGTATGGTGCTCTGATTTCTGTAATAGGCGTTATAATATTTTTCATTTTTAATATTGTCTTCCTTAGCCAATTTGGATATGTAGTTACTGCATGGGCTACTGTTCTGACTTATGGATCAATGGTATTTATCGCCTATAGCTTAGGTCAAAAAATCTACCCTATCCCCTACCCTATCAAAAAGATTCTCACTAACGTTATCATTATAGCATGTATCGTTAGCGGTATTGTTTTCTTAAAACGAATTAGCCCTGGCATCATATACTACATAGGAGCATTCATAACTCTATGCCTATATGTGATATATGTATATAAAGTAGAGGAAGAAGAATGGAAAACAATTTTCAATATCAGAAAGACATAATATACTCTTGTATGTGCAGTCGATTTTTGTAAGAATATATAACAGCAGCTATTAAGAAAATTAATATAGCTACTTTGAATTTTCGCCATACCTCCCTGTTTCGCTCACGCATGGTACGGTACTGTGGTCTTCTTGAGTATGACATTATTTACTTTTGTTTAAGCACTTTTAGAGATCTCAGACTTGAGATTCTTATCCAAGCTTCCAAAAATACTAAAACAAATATACCTCCTAAGAAAATAAAGTTACGAGTATACTCTATAGTCTGAGTCCACTCTTGATAAAAGGTTCTTATCATTAATAACTCGATACAAATAATACCTGCTGCTAAGAAAAATAAAATGATACTGACTGCATTTAGATATTTGACCTCATAGCGTTTTTTTTCTACCGCATTCTGAAGATATCCTTTATTATAAGATACATTGTCAGGGTCTATTTTAACCAGTTCTGAATATATGTGGTCGGCCTTATAATAGTCCAGTATCTTATGGGTAGAATAAGCCTTACAGTATAAGAGATCTTTATACACATCCACACCATCTATCTCATAGATATTGTCTCTTATAACAAGAGTTATAAGGCGATCTACGATTGTAAGAAAACCGTAATAGTCTTTGACCTCAAATAACGCCTTAGCATATTTACATTCAATAAATGTCTGATACTCGTATGGAAGTTGTCTTATTTCTGATCTATTATTATCAAAATAACGGATCTGCTCCTGATATGCACCAGGTTCTATACTAATGAATTCATTATAAATCTGTTGTTCTAATTGTTCTGTGAACTTCATAATTCTCTCAGTGCATATATAACGGGTCTCGACGGACTTACGTCTAATACTAAAGGTAATATCTGTAAGTTTAACAAATATAAACCATCCTCTATTTTATTATCTACAAAAACCAACTCTGTAATCGTTTTGTCATATGCAATTTGGTTTTCGGTATTCCAAAATGCTTTATGTCCAGCCAGCTTACCTCCGTCTACTTCCTTGTCAACACTTGGGACATCCACTAACAGATGTTTAACAGATGTTTTATTAATTAGTTGCAATAGATCATCAGAGAAATAAATTGGATTTGTAGCTGTATAGTCTTTATGTTTTTTTGAGGTTTTATTAGGCTTAGTTCTTATTATGAGGGCATCTACATCTGATGCGTTTATTTCAGATAGATCTATCAAGCCCCGAGTGATAACTTCATCTCCATTATCTAAAGTTTCTGGAGTAAGGCTTATAAGCTTCGCTATAAAATGTTGCTGATCTAAAGTTTCTAAAATGCTTTTACCTCTCACATCTATGTGCCTAACGCTTTCAGTATGTGTACTATTTCCGTGAGGGTTAATTTTTATGTTATAAAAATTAACTGGTGAGCCTGCTTCTAATGATCCTATAAAGTCTCCTTGTGTAAATGGTGTCGCTTCGTATGGAGGAGCGCCAAAGGCAATAGGCGACTTTTGATGTTCTAATGGAATAGAAATATCTAATGGCTTAGACAGATCTGCTTCATATGTGATGCCGTTATGTGAGATTTGTGCTATCATCAGTTTCTCTTATCCAATCCCCAGTTCAACTTATTTCTTATCGTCCGCATATAACTATCACCGTCTATAGTTATAAATGTTGCAGTAATTTTATTCTTTCTTAATTCCAATTTTTGTTCCCCTTTAATAATTTCATGTCTGTTATCTAATGTACATAGGTATGTATCAGAACGACCCTCTATCTCAAATGATATTTTATGATCACTTGATATGACCACTGGCCTTACATTCAGATTATGAGGAGCTACTGGTGTAAGGATAAAGTTATCTGAAGTAGGAAACATAATAGGACCACCACAACTTAATGAGTATGCCGTAGAGCCGGTAGGTGTAGATACAATAAGTCCATCAGCCCAATACGACACTAAGAACTCATCGTCTATATACGTATGTATGATTATCATAGAAGAATTATCTCTCTTAACAAGTGTAAAGTCATTAAGAGCAAAATTCTCTGATCCAAACAAATTGTTGTCAGTGTTTAACTCAATCATAAAGCGTTCTTGTTGCGTATATCTGCCCGCAACTAATGCTTCAACGGCTGAGGATATTCTTTCTTGTTCTATATTAGCTAAGAAGCCTAATCGTCCTAAATTGATTCCTAGTATAGGTAATGATAGATCTTTTATAAGATTTGTCGCTGAGAGTATAGTCCCATCTCCTCCCAAGGTAATCATTACATCGGCCTTATAATCACCTAATTCTTCGTATGTAGAAATCGAAGGTATATCTTTAGATAGATTGGGAAGTTTGGTCGCTAATTCATGATAAACTGCATACGATACATGTGCATCAGACAGGCTCTTAAAAAGCTGATTGTAATATATTAAATCTTTCTCTTTACAATTTTTGGAGTATACAATTACCTTCATTGTGTGTTTTCGGCGTAATCAACTTATTAATTAAAAACTAATTGAGCTTATCAAATATAAACCTTGATCTCCTATATCATTAAAGCTGTATTCAAAACTAAACAGAAAATTATTAAATAAAATTAAATCTAAAGCTGGACCATAACCAAAGATAATTCTATTGTTAAGTGTATTAGTATCTACATAGGTTCTTTCATTGACATATGCAGCATCTAAGTTAAACCTCAAAAAAACAGACATATTCATTTTTCTAAATTGTCGCGGCATCCACTTCACTGTATTCAGGTTATTGTCAAGTAACATATACTTTAAGGCATTCATCGTTATAACATAATCGGTGCCATCCATCACATATAAGTCATAACCCGACACGATATCAGTATCCCAACCCAAGCCTGTGTTGTTAGCAAATGAAAGGGTTGATCTTATGATATTTGTTTTGAATTTATTTCGGGTACTTAGTATTAATCTTTTATTCCATAATGACCAGTGATTTTCTACTCCTAACGTAATACTAAGGTTATTGAATTGATTAAATATTCCGAGTCCTTCTTTTTTGATATTGCCAAATAACATATAGCCACCCAGTGGATATTGAGCATACTCTCTTTTATCCATGCTGTAGTCATATTCTAAGTAGAAGAAGTTGAGGGATTGTCTTCCATTGAGAAAGTAGTCCGGGTTTAATACCTCTATTACATATTCGTCAACTTTATTACGATGATATTCTAATCTTAGTGCATGAAAATTATATGTGTCAGGTCGATATTTTATCTCAGGTCCTATTCTGAATCTGGATAGTAATTTTCTATCATCCGCGTTTCTTGCAAATAGAGATTTGTTATTTTCTGTTTTGTAAGCTATTTCTCTATTCTCTGAATAAAATATTGAACCTCCGATTCCTAGCTTATTATCTAATGCAAAGAAAGGATACTGGTAAGTTAATTCATATTTAGTAGTATAACCGAAATGGACTTTTAATCTAAGTGGGTCTCTGTTTCCAGAGAAATTATAATGTGATAGCCTTAGTCCATAATTAACACGAGATAAAGATTTATTTTGTTCTTGCCACCATACACTAAAATTACGGTCCGCTAGTTCGAATATCGGCATCGGAAATATATACCAGTTCTCCTCTACGGTGATTAACAAGTTAGCGGTAGAGTTATTTATGTCATATTCAGATAAATTAATAATTACAGAATTGAATAATCCTGTGCTTAATACTCTTAATCGATTGTTATCTAAGTGTAATTGGATATCCTTTAATAAGAGGGTGTCATTCTTTTTAATATTTAATTCCTGTAGTATGGTTCTTTTTCTAGAATGATAATTACCCTCTATTACTATATCAGATATAGTGACCTTATTATCTTGAGCTGAAGATAAATATGTTGTTAAGAGAAATAAAATTATGGTAAACTTATACATCTAAGAAGCGCATGAGTAGATCATATCTGTCCTTAAGATCTTCCTTATAAGACTCTGCAGTAAATGTTGCTTTTATAGTATAACCATATCTTTCGAGAGCTGAAATAATATCTTGAATATCCTGATGGTTAATTTTTAATGTTATAAGTATTGCAGAGGACTCATGCTTAGAGGTTATAAAACTGGCGATGACCGATGCATTTTCCATTTCTACAATCCGTGCTATCTCGGAAAGTGTGTAATCTTTCTGAGTAGACTCTATTACAATAATTCCTCCTGGCTCCTTAAATGAAAAAGTACCTGCTATAAAGGCTAAGAGATCTTGTTGCGTGACTACACCTAGATATTGTTTGTCTGATGCAACTACTGGTATAAGTGTATAATCATGCTCTGAAATTCTAGATAATAAATCGAAGATGTGATCGTCAGAACTAATTGATATAATGGTATTATCAATGATTATATCTCTAATCTTTGTATCTAAGCTTACACTAGTAACATCCTCCTCTGATATGACACCTAAGTATATATTATCCTTGACAACGGGAAGGTGACGTACGTGGTATAAACTCATCATCGACAAAGCTTGTTCCGCATTATCATCGGGTACGAGAGGTATTATCTGATCTGATATAAGTTCTTTTGCTATCATTACTATTATAAACTACCTTTCTTTATTATAAGTTACCTGTTTCGCAATTTTTCTTTTTCATATAAGTACTCATTGTCGGATAATAGACCTCGTTCTCTTAAGTCTTTGAGTTTATTTAACTGACTCAACAAAGCATCATCTTGGATTATGTCTTCTTTTGGGGCTTCTATTTTTGTGATTTTTTCTACTTTATATCCTCTCTCTACAAAACTATCAAACTCTGGTTGTATTCTTAAATATGCCAAATCATCAATAGTTTTGATCTTTTCAAAATCTCTAAAACCTAACTTTACACTCTCCTCTATATACGAGAAAGCCTTCTTTTTATTCTCTAACAATGATTGCACACATGCCATCTTAAAATACAACTCCTTATTTCCTCTGGTTAGTTTTAGTGCTTGTTCGAAATCTTTTTCGGCTCCTTCAAGATCATATTCTTTATATTTCTTTTCTGCACTTTTTACAAATGGATTAGAGGCTAAACTTTTATCATAATTATAATTTTTTCTTTCGGCCTCCATTCTTTCTAACTCTCGAGAAGATCGTCGATTCTCTCTATTAGCTCTGCGAGATGATCGGTCTCTACCTTGTTTATTTCCTTCAGAAGAATTATACATCTCATTGAATGCTGTATCACTCATACTGAACAACTTCACCGCATCTATCAAACCTAAAAAGAACGTGAACGGAAACTTTATAGACGCCGCTATAAAAAATGTAAGAAATAAGTATAGTGCTCCAGGACCTATTCTATTTAAATAAAACTTATGTACTCCAAACGAGCCTACAGACAAAGCAAGAAGAGCTGCTATAATTCTGTTTTTTTTCATATCCTATCACTTTATCTTTGTCGTTAATAATGCAATATCATCTACATAAGATTTCGAGCCCTTAAACTTATCTAAATCTGCTAATATTTTTTCGTTAAATTCTTTTGCATTAAGATCTGCATTAGTTTTTATAAAATCTATAACCATGCTGTCTTCGTAATATTGATCAGATTCATTTTTTGTATCTATAAGTCCGTCTGTAAAACAAAACAAAAATGAACCACTATTAATTTCAACTTTGGCTTCTTTTATAAAAGGTAATTTTTCAAAAGCACCGATCACTGAACTACCTGACTTAAGTGTTACGATATCTTTTCCATTATATAATATCGGTGGATAATGACCTGCATTGATATAGGTCAATTCATTAGCTTCTATATTAATTTCTGCAATAAAAAAAGTAATGAATTTATCACTCTTGGTAATTCTATATACGGCTTGGTTGAGAGCAAAAACAAAAGTCTCTAGATCTCTGTATTGAAATATCAAGCTGTGTAGCATGGCCTGAAAGTTAGACATCAGTAATGCCGCAGCTATTCCTTTACCGGATATATCTGCTATAACTATTGCAAATCTGTTATCATCAAACTTTATATAATCTACATAATCTCCACCTATATTATCATGAGGTTTATAATAAGTATCTATCTCGTATCTATCACTGACAGGCATTTTTTCAGGTATGAGCATTTCCTGAAATTCCTTAGCCAGTTCTAATTCTTTTTTAAATCTCTCCTGCTTCAGTTGTTTTCTGAACAGTCTCTTATTCTCGATTGCAACTGCTATAATATTAGTTATCGTTGTTATAAATTGAATCTTGTTATATATATCCTCCTTGTCTTTAATCCCTCCTATCAAAGCAAAGGCAATTGGATTATCCTTATGAAAAACAGGGATTATAATATCGAACATTTTAAGGTAGATGTGATCCTCCTCTTTTATAGTATGTAATCGTTTATGTTTGAGACATTCCTGAATTAACTCATCTTCATATCCTTCTTCCAAATTAATTTGTGATGCGATTAGCCAGTTATCTATGTCTTTGATAAAAAGACACATTTTAGTTATACCCATTTCCCAGCTTAGAAATGATCTATACATATTGAATAATCCGCCTTCAGGAACATTATCATTAATAGCTTGTGTAATAGTCAGTAGACTCTTAATCTGAAGTTCTTTCAGACTCAGTTCTTTTTCTAACTTTTCTAATAATTCTATTTTACTTCTCAAACTATTTATAATTTCTTATTTGATATATGCCTATTTGAATCTCTTGTTGTTTTCTTAATCATGTTTTTTTCTATGGCCTCTTGTATATCGATATCCATCTGATTAGCCAAGCAGGTCGTCACAAAAAATATATCAGCTATTTCGTCAGCAATCTTTGATTTACTTTCTTCTTTTGTTAGAGCCTCTTTATAGGATTGTTCTCCATACGTTCTTGATATATGTCTTGCCAGTTCTCCGACCTCTTCAGTAAGAACAGCCATATTGGTCAATTCAGAAAAATATCTAACGCCTATATCTTTGATCCAAGTATCAACTCTATTTTGCCATTCATTTATAGTCATATTTCTATTCTCTTACTTTTGTGTCTATAAGTATTGTCACTGGACCATCATTCACCAATGATACTTTCATATCTCCTCCAAATACACCCTCTTGCACATCTATATCATAATTGGACTTAATGTGTGTTATAAACTTCTCATAAATTTTTTTTGCTGGTTCGGGTTTTGCCGCATTTATATAAGATGGTCTGTTTCCTTTCTTAGTACTTGCATACAGTGTAAATTGACTGATGATAAGCAAGGATCCTTTAACATCAGAAACAGATAGGTTCATTAAATCCTTGTCATCATTAAATATTCGAAGATTAATGATTTTCTTACATAACCAAGATATATCCTCATCGGTATCTTTTGGATGAATACCTAATAGTACAACTAAACCTCTTTCAATACTTCCTGTTATCTGATTATCTACCTTTACGTGAGCATGCTCAGATACTCGCTGTATAACTGCCCTCAAAACTGTTAGTTAAGTCTTATTTATTCGTGTGTAACTAACACTAGCTAACACTAAAAATAATTATCAATTAATTATATATTAAAAATACTAATATATATGAGTTATCAATATGTTTGAGTGAAATATGGTCATTAAATTAACAGTGATTTTCTTTTTAGGTAATAAACAAGATCGTTACTAACAGAAGAATAATTTAATACAAGAACTTATATTGTATCGGCTACAATGGTGTTAGTTCGTTTGTTGATAATTCTGAGTTATATGTCAGTATGTAGATATGCATTATTTATTACCAAGATTATCACCATATCAACAGTCCTAATAATAAGGTCTTTTTTTTTATTTAAAATCTATTTGTAATTATCTAGTGTTGTTTATAACTAATAAAAACAGGACTGAATTAAAACCTTTTATGATAGTTGAAATTATATTGAGAAATAAACAAACGAATGAAATATAATAGGTTTGTAAAAGCTTGGTTGATAACAGGAATAGTCATGTTATTCTTCCAGATTATCATAGGCGGTGTGACTCGTATAACTGGATCTGGATTATCTATAACTAAATGGGAAATTGTTACTGGGACATTTCCGCCATTAACAGAATCTAAGTGGCAAGAAGAGTTTGATGCTTATAAGAAGACACCTCAGTATATTAAGGTCAATCAGGATATGGAATTGGGTTCCTTGTTTGATTCCTCATCTTTCAAGTTCATATATTTCTGGGAGTACTTCCACAGGCTGTGGGCTCGGCTTATGGGTTTTGTTTTTGCTCTCCCATTATTATTTTTTTGGATAACTAAGTCGGTTGATAAACCTCTGCTTAAGAAGTTATCTCTTGTATTTATAGGTGCAGCCTTTGCAGCATTATTTGGCTGGATCATGGTGGCAAGTGGCCTGAAAGATAGACCTTGGGTCAATGCATACAAGCTTTCTCTTCATTTAGGTATAGCACTGTTAACTTTAGGTTTTTTATTACATGCTAGTTTTTACGCAATTATACCTGAGAGACTACATATATCTAATAAGAAGTTGTACAGGCTATCTTTTGTATTTTTTATTGCATTATGTATTCAGATATTTTTTGGCGCTATTGTTTCAGGAATGAAGGCATCTCTTTATTATCCGAGTTGGCCTGATATAGGAGGGTCTTTTATACCTGATATATTATTTGATTCGGAAACATGGAGTTTATCTAATTTCATAGATTATGATAAAAGTCCACTGATGCCAGCATTAATTCATGTATTACATCGTAACTGGGGTTATGTAACGTACTTCTTGGGCTTATATCTTGTCGTCAAGATACTGAGATATCCTATGAGGAAATACTTTTATACAGCAGGTATTGTACTATTTATACTGTTAAATGTGCAGGTCTTACTAGGAATAATGACTTTATTAAGATCAATAGGGACAGTTCCTGTCTTTTATGGAGTTATGCATCAAGCTATCGCTATATTTATTTTTGGAATAACTTTACTCATTATTCACTTATTTAAAACTAAAGGTATTAATCATAATGGATGGTCAAATAATTGATGAAGGTGGATTTAAATACATCGAACAGAATCCTGGAGCAGAGGTCTTATTATTACTTCACGGTTTATTTGGAGCATTAAGTAACTTTAAGGAAGTTGCTGGTAAGTTCAAGGATTACAATGTAGTCATACCCCTCTTACCTATTATGTCAATGCCAATTAAGAAATTAGGCCTTCCTGGTTTAGTAGATTTTGTTGATGATTTTATAGCTTACAAGGGGTTCAAAAAGATTCACATTTTAGGTAATAGTTTGGGTGGGCACATAGCACAATTGTATGCACTAAGAAAACCTGAATTAGTGGAGTCACTTACATTGACAGGTAGTTCTGGATTATTTGAAAGTGCTATGGGCAAGACATTTCCAAAGAGAAATAACTATGAGTTCATTAAATCCAAAGTGGAGTCTACATTCTATGATCCTAAGGTAGCTAATAAGACTTTGGTTGATGAAGTCTTTGATATTGTAAATGATAGGAATAAGGCAATAAGAGTGGTTGTAACAGCTAAGTCAGCTGTGAGAAATAATCTCGCTGATAAGATACATAATATTAAGGCTAAGACTCTTCTTGTATGGGGTAAGAATGATACTATAACGCCTGCCTTTGTAGGCCAAAAGTTCAAGGAACTTATACCATTTTCTAAACTTGAATATATTGATAATTGCGGTCATGCTCCGATGATGGAACGACCACAATTATTCAATAATATCTTACAGGATTTTCTTTCGTCTGTACGCAAACAGTTAGCTGTGCACTAAGGCTTGTCCGATGCTTTTGCTTTGGCTCTATTAGCTCTTTGCATAGGGTTTTCTTGAGACCTTCTTTCTCTCGCCTTATATAGCTCGAATCTTGTCGGTTCTTTAGATGGTGCTATCTCATTGTTCTCAGTATCAGTATCCGCAGTCTCTAAATATGGATCTAATGCTACATCTACAACAACCTTGTCTGTAACGAAAGTCTTAGTTACTGTCTTTGCGTCAAATCTCCATATCTCTGCAGGTATTCTTCTTACTTCTGTTGTACCATCTTCATATGCTAACTCTACGATAATAGGCATCGGTATACCACCTATATTTTCAAAAGTCATTTGATAGAAATGTTTGTTTGCATTAAGCATTTCTTTTTCCTCTTCGCTAAGTGATGATATAAATTTATCATGCTCTTCCTCGTCTATGATATCGACTTCAAGAGGATCATAATTCGTATAATAATCATCTATCGTAGGATCAATTTCGTTCTGCGTTGTTTTAATCGTTTCTCTATTTCTTAGTATACTTATATTCACTCTTTCCTCAGATCTTCTTTCTTTATTTTCTGCACTTTTTGCTTTTGGATCTTTATTATCTAATTGGAAATGCTTGACCTCATTTAATGCTAAGTCTACATGGTCTGTTGTATAGAACCAACTTCTCCAGAACCAATCTAAATCTACAGCTGATGCATCTTCCATAGTTCTGAAAAAATCTGCAGGTGTCGGATGTTTGAATTTCCATCTGTTAGCATATTCTTTAAATGCATAATCGAATAGATCTCTTCCCATCACTGTTTCTCTAAGTATATTTAGTGCCGTTGCTGGTTTACCGTAGGCGTTATTTCCAAATTGAAAGATATATTCTGAATTACTCATGATCGGAGATATTCTTTCTTTATCACCTTTCATATAATCTACAATCTTATTAGCGGGTCCCCTACGCGAAGGATAATCTCTCTCCCATTGTTGCTCAGTAAGATATTGCATGAAAGTATTTAAACCTTCATCCATCCATGTCCATTGTCTTTCATCTGAGTTAACAATCATAGGAAACCAATTGTGGCCTACTTCATGAATGATAACGCCTATGTGACCATACTTCATTCTCTGCGAGTAAGTATCATCATCTTCACATCTACCGTAATTAAAACATATCATTGGGTACTCCATACCCATGTTACCATCTATAGACCATGCAACAGGATAAGGATAATCGAATGTATAATGCGAGTACCATTTTACTGTATGAGCTACAGCTTTAGTAGAGTATTTTTTCCATAAGCAATCACCTTCTTTAGTCCACATAGACATGGCCATAACTGTTCTCCCATCGGCCATTGGTACACCCAATGCATCCCATATAAATCTTCTTGATGATGCAAAAGCAAAGTCTCTAACGTTCTTGGCTTTAAACTTCCACGTCTTTGTTTTAGTTGATTTTTCTTTTATTCTATCTTCTGCTTCGTCATAAGTGGCTATGGTTACTGGCTGTAGATCAGCATTTTTTGCTTCGTTAAGTCTTTTTCTTTGAGTAGCTGTGAGCACATTTTCATTCTGTAATTCTCCAGAAGCTGCCACGAGGTGATCAGATGGTACTGTTATATTAACCTCATAATCTCCGAAAGTCAGTGTAAACTCTCCTCTTCCCCAGAATTGCTTGTTTTGCCAGCCGTATACATCATTATACATGCACATACGAGGATAGTATTGCGCTATGACATAGACATTATTATCATCTTCTGCAAAGTGTTCGTAGCCAGAACGACCTCCAATTTCTCTTGTATTGTTAATATTGTACCACCACTTAATTTTGAAAGTATATTTCTTTCCTGATTTTAAAGCTTCAGGTAATTCTATACGCATCATCGTCGCATTGACGGTATACTTAAGATTAGAGTCGTCTGATGACTTGACGTAATCTACGTTAAATCCACCTTCAAAGTCAGGAGCCATTCTTTTAAGTTGTCTTAGGCTCATTTCGTCATTGACACTATTGGTAGAGACATCGTGTGAGTGAGAGTCTTTAGCTCTGACATTTTGATCCATTTGCACCCACAGGTATTTTAATTCATCCGGTGATTCATTATGGTATGTTATAGTTTCTTCGCCATACAATTTTTGATTTTCATCATCTATGGTAATGTCCATCTTATAGTCGGCTCTTTGTTGCCAGTACTCATGACCTGGTGCTCCTGATGCTGACCTGTAACTGTTAGGGGTAGGAAGTTCTTGACCTAGCTGTCTGAACTTATTTGTGTCTTGAGAGAATAACGACGTTATCGATAATGTCAAAAGACAAATTAAAAGTGATCTCATTTAAAAGTTTTTTATAAAGGTAAATATAGAATAAAGACTGTTGGCATACAGTTATTGAAATTATAACATATTGCCAGTCTCCTTGTTCCACGTGGAACTTAGATAGTCATAAGTAAATTTTTAAAGTCAATATAATCACTGCTGCAGTTATATGCGACTTTATCTCTCTCGAGAAAATCAGATAACCTCTTAGGTAGTTTAAGTGTACTGTCTATGGTTTCTTCTACGACTTCGTCAAACTTGCCAGGATGGGCAGTTTCCAGATATACGCTATGTATACCGCCATTATTTTTTGATAGATAATCCATACAGGCTTGGTATCCTATAGCACCATGCGGATCAGCGATATAATTGTATTCGCTTAAGATTGTCTTCATCGCATGCTTAGTTTGTTTATCATCGTAGGCATAGCCTTTAATCAGTTCTCTCATTTTGTTCCACGTGGAACTATCGTTTCCAAATAGATGCTGCATACGAGTAAAATTACTTGGGGCTCCTACATCCATTGCATTAGATATTGTCTGCTGAGACGCTTTAGCTTCATACTTTCCCGTCCTAAGATATGAGGGAACGGTATCGTTAATGTTGGTTGCGGCAAGAAATTGATGTACTGGCAGTCCCATTCGATAAGCTAATAAGCCAGCTGTAAGATTACCAAAATTTCCGGAAGGTATAGAAAACACAATCTTTTCTGCCTTATCCTTTACTTGCTTGTATCCTTCAAAGTAGTAAAAACTTTGTGGTATCAATCTGGCAATGTTAATTGAATTAGCAGAACTAAAGGTATACTTCTCTTTGAGAGACTCATCCAAAAAGGCTTCTTTGACCAGTGCCTGGCAATCGTCAAATACACCATTGATTTCTACTGCTCTTATATTATCCCCCCATGTAGTTAATTGCTTTTCTTGGAGAGGACTTACCTTACCACTTGGATATAGTATGATAACATTTATTCCGGGCACCTTATGAAAGCCTGCGGCAACAGCTCCTCCAGTATCACCACTTGTAGCAACGAGAATGGTTGTTTCTCTATTTTCATTTCTTAGAAAATAGGACATTAGTTCAGCCATATATCGTGCACCAAAATCTTTAAATGCCATACTTGGCCCATGGAATAATTCTAAGGTAGATACCTTATCATTATGGACATGTACAGGTGCAGGAAAATTAATTGCTTTAGAAACGATCTTATAGATATCTGACTCTGAGATATAATCACCAATAAGGTTTTGAGATATTACAAATGCTATATCAATAAGTGAATACTGACTTATATTCTTTATAAAACTATTATCAACTGTTGGCACAATTGAAGGCATATACAGACCCTTGTCTTTTGGGAATGCATTAAGTACTGCCTTCTTGAGTTCAACTACGTTATCCTTATCGTTAGTGCTATATAACTTCATAGCTTAAAACTTTTTAGCGCCTTCATGATTAATATTTGATATCATCGTATTGCATTCTATACCTGCATCACTATATATTTTCACAGCTCCTTCGACGATATTCTCAGCTATAAAAGTATTATCGCATAGAGCAAACATAGATGGACCAGCACCAGAAATACTAAATCCTATGGCATTATGTCCAAGGGCCATTTCTTTGATTTTATAAAATTCTGGAATCAAATGAGCCCGCTGAGGTTCTATTATAATATCATGTAAACTTCGTCTCATGAGATCAAAATCTGATTTATACATCGATGCAATAAAGCACCCTAAATTTCCACTTTGCTTAATTAGGTTTTCAAGAGAAACTGATTGACTTAAAAGAGCTCTTGACTCCTTAGTTAGAATTTCGATTTCTGGATGAATAATAACACAAGTGAGACCTACAGGACATGCAATCTTAGTCCACTCAAGTGACTCATTATCACGGATCAGAATAAAGCCACCAAGTAAGCTCGGGCCCACATTATCTGCATGAAATGATCCATCAGCAATTTGTTCTCCTAATGTTGCAAATCTTAGAACCTCGGTCTTTGTATAAGGAAAATTTAAAAATGCATTGACTCCATAAGCTCCTGCAACAGCGCTAGATGCACTACTACCCAAACCTGTACCGATGGCCATATTTTTAATGAGATCGATTTCTATAGGCTCTTTTTCTAATCCAAGTGATTCTAACAATTTGTATGCTGCGTATCCTGCTGTGTTCTTATTTATATCTTTTGAAAGCTTCTTATTCTTGATGATCTTATTTATTACAAGACCAGGCTCAGAACCTTCTCTTACTATGACTTCATCACCTAAGTTTTCTATCGCAAACCCAAGTATATCATAACCCACTGCAACATTAGCTACAGACGCAGGAGCAAATACTTTAACGCCAGCTTTTTTAGACATAATTAATTGATAATCAGTTGTTTATATAAGTTTACTCGTATTGATTATTTCTGCTAGTACTCCTGCTGCAGTGACACCTGCACCAGCGCCAGGACCTCGTACAAGAAGAGGTGCTTTGTTGTACCTCTTGGTCGTAAAAGCAATCATATTATCACTGCCTGATAGACCATAGAAAGGGCTATTAGAATCAACTTTTTGTAAAGAAATTTTTCCTTTGCCATTATCAAGGCTGGCTATAAATCGTAGCTTCTTATCTTCCTTATCCGCTTCTGTAATGAGAGATTCGAAATAGTCGTTCTTATCTTTTACTAGATTGTAAAATGATTCAACGGAATCAGCTTCCATTACACCATCAGGTAGAAAATTGATAATATCAATATCGGTAGCCTCCATATCCAATCCCGATTCTCGTGCAAGGATCAGAAGTTTTCTCCTTACATCATTACCAGAAAGATCTTCTCTCGGATCAGGTTCTGTGTAACCTAGTTCTTGGGCTGTCTTTATAACATCATGAAAGATATCTCCGACTTTGAAATTGTTGAATATATACGAAACGGAACCAGATAAAACGGCTTCTATTTTTATGACTTTGTCACCACTATCAATGAGGCCTTTGAGAGTAGAAATAATGGGTAATCCTGCTCCTACATTTGTTTCAAAATGATAGGGTACCTTATGTTTATATACTGCAGCCTTGATCGCTCTATACTCATCCATGGAAGAAGAATAACCAATTTTGTTAGGTGTTGATATAGCGATATTATGGCTAAGTATTTTGATATAATGCTTAGTCACTGAGGCGTTAGCCGTAGAATCTATGAATATTGTGTGGGCATGATTATGAGCAATCATAGAATCAATAAAGCTTTCTATATCAGCCTTTTGTCCATTCTCTTCTAAAGCTTTCTTATAAGTCTCAACATCAATGCCTTGCTCAGATAACAACATCTGACGACTATTGGATAAGCCATTTATAACTAAGTTAACAGAAGAGTCTTCTTTTATGGATTTGTGGTTATCCCGTATTTGTTCTAACAAAGTGCCACCTATAAGACCTATACCGATCATATACACATGTACTGTCTTATATTCTGACAAGAAGAAAGCATCATGAATCGCATTTAATGCTTTAATAAGGCCATCTTGCTTGAGAGCAAAGGAAATGTTGAGCTCTGAAGAGCCCTGAGCAATAGCATCTATATTAATTCCATTATGACCTAATGTCTGAAATAATGTCCCAGCAACACCGGGACTATTTTTCATATTTTCTCCTATGATCGCTATGAGAGCATTCTCAGAAATTACTTTTATAGGATCTATCAACTTTCTCTCTATTTCAAAAGAAAATTCTTCTGATAAACATTGCTCAGCCCCTATACTATTATTCTGCATGATCGCTACCGTAATAGAGTGCTCCGAAGAGGCCTGTGTGATCATGATGATATTAATACTATGTTGTGCAAGTGAGGCAAACATCCTGGAAGCGATACCGGAGACTCCTTGCATTCCTGTCCCTTCTACAGTGACGAGGGCGACATTACTTATGGCGGATAGGCCAGATATGATTTTATCTTTTTTGCTTGTTTCTTTATGAATTAATGTACCAGGATGATCTGGGTTAAAAGTGTTCTTAATCTTAATTGGGATACTCTTTTCCCTTACTGGTCTTATGGTAGGGGAGTACAATACCTTAGCACCAAAGTGAGACATTTCCATCGCTTCTGCATATGTCAATTCTTCAATTGGGTAAGCATTTTTGACCTTTCGAGGATCAGATGTAAGTACACCGTCAACATCAGTCCAGATTTCTAATAATTCAGCATTAATAGCACTTGCCACGATAGCAGCGGTATAATCGGATCCGCCTCTACCTAATGTCGTGGTTCTCCCTGAAGATAGATCTGATCCAATAAAACCCGTAATAATATAGATTTTGCCCTTATCAGACAGATGGCTATTGATCAACTTGTTCGTTTCTTCAAAATTGACCCTGGCAGCACCATATGAATTATCAGTTTTGATATACTTTCTTGCATCTATATACTCAGCATTATACCCTTGATCTTTCAAATAATGAGAAAGGATAAATGCCGAATTTCTTTCACCAAAACTTAGAATATAATCCTTAGTACGTACAGAAGCTTCCTGTATGAGTTGGACACCAGATAATAGATTGTTAAGGACGCTGTGATTTTCTTCTAAATCTGCTTGTATGGTATTGTAATGTGTCTCTGAAAGAAGTTCAGTCGCTATTTTATTGGCTTTAGTTACAAAAGCTTCAAAAAGAGGTCTGTAATCTAAATTATCCTGAGCATGATTAGTCATATTAATCAATGAATCAGTAATACCACTAAAAGCTGATACAACAACATATATACTATTATTGCCATCAAGACTATCTGCGACTATTGATTTTACCAACTTCAGTTCACTAACGTCTGCTACTGAAGTACCTCCAAATTTTAAAACTTTCATTACATCTTATCTTAGGCTTTGTAGTACAGAATTTATGCCATAAACAAGAAAACACATTAAATTTTTCTTTTATATGAGGCAGCACTATTGCTTTTTATATTGTTAATTAAATAATAAGTTAAAATGTACATATCTTATGTGCTATGTCTTATTATTGCTACTCAGTAGCATATAAAACAAAAACAAAAAATCTATGCGAATATTCCTACTTGTCTCAGTGTGTGCATTTCTAAGCTTTGCACCTAATAAAATCAGTGCTTTTGAGTTGCATTGTCCACAAGATTATTATCTGAACTGCAACCAAGAATTGTGGGATCTATCTCCTTATGGTAATGCGTATTATACAATCAATTACGTACAACACGATGCAGGATTGCCGCATGTACAGTACCATCTAAACTCTTGTAACACAGGATACATTACGCGAACGTGGACAGTAGAGGACGAATACTGGAATATTCATACTTGTACGCAGACATTGTATGTACAAGGTGGTAATTTTAGATATACCGATATTACATGGCCATTAAATGATCTACATCTATTCGGATGTGATGTTAATACTCATCCTAATAATTTACCTTCCGAATACGCTAAGCCAAGCTGGAATTATGTTTCCTGTAGTCAGATTGCTTCTTCATTCAGTGATCAAGAATTTTTATTTGGCCCAGATTGTAAGAAAATCCTGAGAAAATGGACTGTGATTGACTGGTGTACATATACGGGTGGTAGCAAAGGTATATACACGTATACTCAGACGATAAAAATAAGCAGGGACGAAGCGCCGCTATTATCTTGTGTTAAGGAAATATCTGTGCAATCTAATAAATGTGATAGTACGTTTGTAACGCTTTCTGAGATTGCCATAGAAGGACAATCATGTACAGGAGACTATGTGATTACTCACGACTATCCTCATAGCGTTAGTGTCTCAAATCCATCAGGAATGTATCCCGTAGGAACGACAACGGTAAGATACTCCGTACAATATGCATGTGGTAGTGAGGTTGTGTGTCAGACTGTAGTTAAAGTTAATCCGCCAGGTCCTGTGCCTTATTGTCTTGCAGATATTAATGTTGTTCTCATGCCACAGGATACGGACTTAGATGGGATTGTTGATAATGGTATGGTAGAGATATGGGCTAAAGATGTAAATGTAGGATCATACCATCCTTGTAATAATAATTCATTACAGTTCTCTTTTTCATCTGATGTCAATGATAAAGTTAGAGTATTTACTTGTGATGACGTCGGTTTTAATACCGTTCAGATGTGGGTAACGGATAATAAAGGTAATCAGTCTTATTGCCTTGTCAATGTCAACGTACAAAACAACGCTGGTAATATCCCGAATTGTATTCCAGATATAGGAGCAAGATCTATCGTCTCAGGAAAAGCTATGGACGAAAGTAATAAGCCATTATCTAATGTGATCATAACTGCTAAGGATAGAATACCACTGTATGAATATGTAACTGATGTCGTAGAGTCAGTAGAATATGTAACGATAGACAGCTTCTACAATCAGGCAGGGACATTGTTATATATCTATGATACAGTTGTCTCAGTAGACACAATGGTCGTTGATTCGTTTAGCCGTATTAATGTAGTTAATTTATACACGAACGAACTTGGGCAGTTTGATTCTAATGCTATTCCTATTAATAGAAATTACGAGTTTACAGCATATCTCACTGATGATATGTCACACGTGACAGGGACTGATCTGGCAGTAATGGCTAATGTCATTTTTGGTGGCGGTACATTCAATAATGCTTATACATATATAGCAGCCGACATCAACGAAGATAAAGTTGTCGATATAGAAGATTATTATTTACTAAAAGATCTTATCAACGGAGAAGAAGATGAATGGCCAAAAGAAAGACAATGGATCTTCTATAACGAATCAGAAATGGAAGACATGTCATCAAATCCTCTTGATGATAATCTCCCAGAAATAGTTAAAGTGCCTTATCTTAATGGAACAGGCAACACGGTTAATTTTATGGGTATCTTAAAAGGAGACCTGAGCAGATATGAAGCAACTATCAATGTGCAAAGCCCAGAGATAAGTACACGTTCTGAATGGGTTAATGATGTTGAGGTATTTCCTAATCCATTCAGTGATCGATTATCTATATCCGGACCATCAGGGCTAGACGTCCATATAGAAATCTACAATCTTGCAGGAATAAAAGTTTTTGAAACAACACAGCAAACATTCTCTGATATAAATATAGACGATGCTGTACTCCCTAACGGTACGTATATGTACAGAGTAGCTATTGGAGAACAAGAAATTAAGACAGGAAAACTTTTTAAGGTGAAGTAAACCCTGCAGTTAGGAAGATTATTCTTCAGATAATATAAGAGCAATCTTATCAAAATTGAATAAAAAGTAATAAATAAAAAAAGGTTTCCATATTGGAGGCCTTTATTGTTTGTAGACCTTATGCAGAAAAACTATTAGCTTGTGTAAAGAACTTTGGTCAAGATTTGCGCCAAATTACGGACAGGTGTGATCTCAATCCAATGCTCTAAAGACACAAGAAAGATAGATTAATCTACCCACTTATAACTTTCAATAAGCTCCACAACATCCTTTCTCAAAAAATTATAAATAGGACCAATAGAGTCACGATTAACTTGGGATTTGAAGTAGAGACTACCTCTCATAAAATGTTTTGTAGAGT
>CAZBXL010000048.1:0-31266 GCA_964495785.1 uncultured Saprospiraceae bacterium
TCCATCTTATCCGTCACGACATAGTATCTAGGATCATCAATATTGTCTTGGATATATTTGTCCCATTTCGGATTAGATTTCATTAATAGTGTTTTACATTCTGGGCTGAGGTGGACGAGTTTAATGTCTCTCCCAGAGTCTATATATTTATTAGCGATATTTCTGAGAGCTTCTATGCCAGAATGATCACTCACCTTAGATTCTATAAAATCTATTTCTATATTATCAGGATCATTAACGAGATCAAACTTTTCATTGAAGTTTTGGATAGATCCAAAGAACAGAGGTCCCCATATTTCGTAAACCTTAGTGCCGTTATCTTTAATTCTCTTACGTGCACGTATCATCGTTGCGTTCTTCCATGCGAATACTAATGCGGATATAATTGTACCTGCAATAACAGCGATCGCAAGATCTTGCCATACAGTAATGACACTTACTGCAATTAATACGAATGCATCTGATTTTGGTATCTTATTAATGATACGGAAACTACTCCATGCGAATGTGCCGATGACGACCATGAACATCACACCAACTAATGCAGCAATAGGAATCTGCTCTATCAATGGTGCACCGAATAATACAAAGCTTAAAAGAATTAAAGCTGCCATGATACCAGAGAGACGTCCTCTTCCTCCAGAGTTCACGTTGATAATTGATTGTCCTATCATGGCGCAACCTCCCATGCCTCCAAAAAATCCACTTAATACATTTCCGAATCCCTGAGCAATACATTCTCTGTTACCACTACCTCTTGTATTAGTCAGTTCGTCCACTAAGTTTAGAGTCATGAGTGATTCTATTAATCCTACAGCGGCAAGGATAAATGCAGTAGATATAATCAGACTCCAATTAGGACCAATCGTATCCGCCATTGTAAATAACTGAGCTTGAAAAGTGGGAAGACCTCCACTTAATCCTGATCCGCCGTTATCTGTGATGAACGAGCCTACGGTAGGTACATCTATGTTACCTATAATAGCAATCGCTGCGACAATAACAATAGCTCCTAGTGCAGAAGGAATCTTATTAGTCAACTTAGGTAAGAAGTACATAATAAGCATTGTTAGACCTACAAGACCAAGCATCGTTATCAGTTCAGTACCTTGCATCCAAGTGCTCACACCGTCCACTGTATTTTTGAATAATCCCAGTTGTGATAGAAAAATGACGATGGCTAATCCATTGACGAAACCCATCATGACTGGATGAGGTATAAGTCTGACAAATTTTCCTATCCTCATAAAGCCACTTAATATCTGCAGACTTCCTACCATAATAAGTGTAATAAGTAGCCATTGCAGACCGAGATTGGGTATCGCATTATCCAGTGCTGCACCCACAGCATTACCTTCTGATACGAGATGTACCATTACTACTGCCATCGCTCCAGTAGCACCTGATATCATACCAGGTCTCCCACCGAATACTGCAGTGATTATTCCCATTATGAATGCTCCATAGAGACCAACCATAGGATCTAATCCAGCAACGAATGCAAAAGCAACGGCCTCTGGTACAAGAGCTAAAGCCACGGTTAAACCGGAGAGTATATCGTTCTTAGGATTTTCAGTTAATGTATTAAGCCACTTACGCATGTAATTTCACTTATTTGTAAAAGGCGGCAAATATAGGTCTTTTCAACTTTGCGATGTTGTCTTTTGACTATCAATATAATATTGCAATCTATTATCGTATCTTTCTTACATCATTTGAATTTTGTCGGTTGTCCTTTCCCTACGGTAGCTTGCTAAGTTGAGATTATTCACTATTACTAAAGCAAGCGTTATGGAGCAACCCTTAGATCAGAAAAAACTATTTACATCTTTTTCAGAAAGTTCTATCTGGCAGCTCAATAGAGATTATTATGAAGAGGCTGGGATAGATGCATGGAGGAGTGGAGTTGTGCCTCATCATGTGACGAGTAACTCAATGGTAGGTAGAACCTATGCAGAGCTTATTCTTGGTTTTTTAAGAGATGTTTCTGAACAAGGAAATACCACAGATATAGTTTATATTTTGGAGTTAGGAGCTGGACACGGTCGCTTGTCATTTCATATACTTCAGCATCTTGAGATATTGATCCGTTTAAGTAGTCAGGTACTTCCACCATTCTGTTATATCCTAAGTGACATTGTAGAAGAAGATTTAGATTTTTATAGGAATCATAATCAATTACAGAAGTTCTTCGATAAGGGGTGTTTGGATATTGCTTATTTTGATGCAGTCGAAAGCCAAGAAATTAAGTTAAGGTATAGTGGAAAGCTTATAGAAAGATCTGATCTCAATCAGCCCATTGTAGCTTTAGCAAATTATTTTTTCGATTCTATACCTGTTGACTTATTTCGATTAGAAGATGATAAGATATACTCTTGTATGGTTTGCGTTGATACTTCTAAGACGGTGATGGGTGATAGTTCTACTATAGAGAATATAAAGTTAGAATATAAAGAAACGCTTGTCGCGAATACATTTTATAATGATGCAGTAGATAATGAAATACTAAGTGAGTACTCAAGTAAGGATCTCAGTACTTATCTTTTCTATCCACGTAAGAGTATGCATTGTTTACATAACTTATCAAGTCTATCTAAGAAAGGTTTAATGGTGCTATCTATGGATAAGGGTTTTCATGTCTTATCAGAACTTGATAAAAAAGAGAAACCTGATGTAATTAAGCACGGTAGTTTTTCTTTATGGGTCAACTATCATGCACTTGGCGCTTATTGTAAGAATAAAGGTGCTAAGGTTCTATTTCCTGATTACTCTAATTTTCATATTGAAGTCGCTTGTTTTTTGATGTTGAGTAATGAAGATTCATACAATAATACTATAGGCGCATATGAGCGATTAGTTAACAACTTTGGGCCAGATGATTTTAATACAATCAAGAAGATGTCATATAGAAATGCTCGGCACTTAGAGTTATCTGAAATTATTGCAGTTATAAGATTGGGTGCATCTGACTCATCTTTGTTTATGCGACTTCTACCTATGATCAAATTGCACGTTAAGCAAATTTCGTTAGAAGATAGAATTAGACTTGTACAACTGCTAAGACAAGTCAGTCATTTCTATTTCCATATCGGAGAGTCGGATGATGTGGCTTTTGCCATAGGTGGACTTTATTATGACTTAGGTTATTATGAAGAATCATTAAGTTCATTTAGACAATCTGTTATTAATTATGGGCCTAAAGAAGACTCATATTATAACATGGCATTATGTTTTTATCAACTGAGAATGGATACAGAATTTGTAAAAATTTTAAAGGAAACTCAAAACTTATATCCCGATAGTATAAGCACAGCCGAATTAAAAAAATTAGATCTAACAGCTGTATAAGTTTGGACTAATGCTAAGCAGCTAAATAATATACTATTATAGAAATACTGAAACCAACGAGCGCCAATATAGTCGTCATCATAGTCCATGATCTGAGAGTTTGTTTTTCTGTTAATCCTAAATATTCTTTCACCAACCAGAAGCCACTATCATTAACATGTGAGAAAATGGAAGCTCCTGAAGCTATCGCAATGACTAAAGCTGCTAACTGAATAGATGTGTGTGGGGCTCCGATAAGTAATGGAGCGACAAGGCCTGCAGCTGTTATCATAGCTACTGTAGCTGATCCTTGTACGATTCTCACTATAGCAGCCGCTATGAATGAAAAGAAAATAATCGACATACCAAATTCTGCTAATCCAGTTGCCATTATTTCCCCCGCTTTTGTACTTACGAGCATCTGCTTGAATACGCCACCTGCTCCCGTAAGTAAGATGATAATGCCTGCTGGCTTAAATGATTTAGTGCTGACACCCAATAACTCCTGAGATGTATAACCACCACCTCTGCCTAGTAGATACCATGCGATTATATTAGCAATAATTAATGCAACAAATGGATGACCCACAAGAGAAATAGTATCTCTAATACTTTGTGAAGAAATATTTATAATATCAGATTTTGTCAATGTGGCTAACATGATCAATATAATGGGGATCATTATAATGCTTATAACGGTACTAAATTTTGGAAGCCTCAGATCTGTATGATTGTTTGTTTCTCCCGAAGGAGCGTCTACATGAATTTTATGACCTATATATTTACCAAATAGGATACCGCTGGCTATTAATGTAGGAACACCTGTAGCAAATCCTATAAGCATAACCCAACCTAAATCTGCTCCTATTATGTCTGCTACGGCTATAGGTCCAGGTGTCGGTGGTATGAACGAATGCGTTATAGCTAATCCAGATAGTAAAGGTATTGCATAATGAAGTAGTGATTTTTTTGTTTTGTTCTGAATGGCATAAATAACTGGAATCAGTATTATAAATGCAACGTCAAAAAATACAGGTATAGCTACCAAAAAGCCAGTAAGACCAAGAGCATATCCTGATCTTTTTTCACCAAAAGCGAGCAGTAGTTTTTGAGCTATTGATTTTGCACCACCAGACAGTTTGAGTATACCACCAAATAAAGCACCTAATCCAACTACCGTTGCGACAAAGCCCAGTGTTGAAGACATGCCTTTCTGAATCGTATCTATTATTAATTGACCTGATAGACCCGCCAATAATCCAGTTACAATACTCGCGATCAGTAATGATAGAAATGCAGGTAACTTTAATTTGATAATAAAAAAAAGTAAGACGATAACTCCGGCCAGTACCGATAGTACTATTTGTAGATCACCTACCATTGAGTATGATATTTTTCTCCTCTTGGAGAATCTTTTCTTTCGTAGGTATGAGCTCCAAAATAGTCTCTTTGAGCTTGTATGATATTAGCAAGTGATTGCTTTTCTTTATAACCATTATAGTAGGATAATGCACTTGATAAACAAGGTGCAGAGATAGATGTGTTTGCTATCTTGCTCACAAGAATTTGTAACCGATCAGCTTCTATGATAAGTGGTTTGTTAAGTTTGTCATTAGTGAGTATCTCATTGTCACTCTTTAGCTCTTGGGATATATCTTTCATAAGTGATGATCTGATGATACAGCCATTAGTCCAGATTCTTGCAAGTTCTGTCATGTTTATATCCCAATGATACTGCCCCGAAGCAGTAGCGATTAGATCGAAGCCTTGATGATGATTGATTATTCTGGCTTGCTGATAAGCAATCCTTATAGACTCTTCATCTATGCTCTCTACTTTTGTATGAGTATGAGGTAAAATCTTGGAGGCTTTCTGACGGGTATCATATTGAGATGATTGATATCTTGCGAATAGTGCTGCTGTAATTGTCGGAATCGCAACCCCTAATTCACAAGCAGCAATAGTCGTCCAGCTACCGGTACCCTTATTGCCGGCTCTATCTAAAATTAAGTCTATGAGATAATGATCATTTTCTTTTTTTCTTAAGATGTCAGCTGTGATTTCGAGAAGATAACTTCCGCTTTCAGTCTCTGACCATGAAGTAAATAAATCGGCTATTTGTTCATGATTATAGGATAATCCATACCGAAGAATACCATACACTTCAGCGATGAGTTGCATCTCCGCATATTCTATACCGTTATGTACCATTTTTACAAAATGTCCTGCGCCTCCTTTCCCTATATAAGCACAGCAAGCATTATTTTCACTATCCTTTGCAGCTATTTTTGTTAGTATCTCCTCTACTTCTTTGTATCCACTTTGAGATCCTCCTGGCATTATAGATGGACCTTTGAGGGCACCTTCTTCACCACCTGATACACCTGAGCCTATATAATTAATACCGTTCTCTTTTAGAGACTGGTATCGTCTTTCCGTTTCTTTGTAATGAGAGTTACCCCCGTCTATAATTATATCATTAGGACTAAGGAGTGGAATTAATTCATTAATAACGCTATCGACTGCCTTTCCTGCATTGACCATCAAGATGATCTTACGAGGCTGGGCTAATGATTCTACATATGGCTTTAATTTATCAAATGGAATACTGTTTTTAAGTTCATCATATTTTGCAACAAAATTTTTGGCAATGTCTACTTCTGATTCATCAACGTGTCTATTGTATACGTTAATTCTAAAACCTTTTTGTGCAATATTTCTACTTAAACTTTTACCCATTACACCTAATCCGATGAGTCCTATTTCTGCAAGTTTTTCCATCTTTATTTTATTAATAATGTCGTTGATTATTTCCTCTGGTGAATTTACAATATCTATAATTATTCCATCATCAGGTAATTCTAATGCATCGTATTGTGATTTTAATAATTCGACTGGCATAAAATGATTCCTTGCCATCATTCTTTTAGAAATGACTGTAGCATCTCCATGTAGAAATATCCAACAAATCTTATTTTCTATTTGATAACTAAGTGTGTCTCTGTATTTGCTTTTTAATGCAGAGCAGGAGAGTACAATATCCTTTGTAGGTGTATCTAAGTTGATAAGTGTACTATTTAGTTTCTTTAACCAAGGTAATCTGTCTTCATCATTTAAGGGAATGCCTTGACTCATTTTTGAGACATTAGAGTCTGGATGATAATCATCAGCATCTAAGAATGTAGCTTCTAACTTTTGAGATAACATAGTACCTATTGTTGTTTTTCCTACGCCTGATACACCTCCTATTATGTAGATCAATGGATTGTTGTTTAGTTGTTTTAGAAATTTATGGTTTCGCGATAAGTCTCAAAATAAAATCATTTGTTGAGCAATTGAAATATATTACACAAGAATCTTTTAATCTCCGTATCCTAACCTTTTCTATCTAATAGCTGTTAGTACATTAGATTAAGAAAATATATTATGAAAATTCTAATTACTGGTGGTACTGGTCTCATAGGGACTCGGCTCATCCATCTATTAGGTAGCGAGCATACCATAAATGTTCTCACAAGAAGCCCACGACCCAGCCAAGGTAATGTTCATTACTATAAGTGGAATCCCAAAGAGCAGGTAATGGATGTGGCTGCATTAGAAGACATAGATGCAATTATTAATCTCGCTGGAGCAGGGATTGCAGATAAGAGATGGACTGAGGATAGAAAGAATGTAATTCTTAAAAGTAGAGTGGATAGTGCTGCTACATTGGCTAAGTATATTATAGCGAATAAGTCTAAGCCTAAAGTGTATATAGGAGCCTCAGCAGTTGGGTATTATGGTGATAGATCAGATAATAGACTTATCGAATCTGATGGTCCAGGGACCGGCTTTCTTGCTGATGTTACAGTAGCTTGGGAGAAAGCCCATCAGCAAGTTTCTGATATGATAGAGCGATCCGTGATATTGAGAATAGGAATAGTTCTTAGTACTAAGGGAGGTGCTCTCAAGGAAATATTGAAGCCAACAGCCTTAGGTGCATACGGATATTTTGGTAACGGTCAAGCCTACTATTCTTGGATTCATATAGACGATATATGCGGGATTATGATTGCTGCGCTTTCAGATAATAAGTATGATGGTCTATATAATGGGTCAGCTCCAGAGCCACTCACTAACAAAGCACTTGTCCAAGCAGTTAAAAAAGGAAAAAATGGAATAGGATTGGTCATGCCAGTTCCTGAGTTAGCACTAAAGCTGACAATGGGAGATATGACTCAGATGCTCACAAATAGTACCAGAGCCATCCCTAAGAAAATGATTGATCAGAAGTACGATTATAAGTTTACTAATGCAGCTGATGCTGTCAGAGACTTGATCGATAAAAAGATCTAATCTTCAAATACTTCGATATCTTTTTTAGCCATTATTAGATCAGTAAACTTACCTTTAAATCTTGTGGCTTTTACAAGGTGGTTATCTATCCAGTGATAGTTTCCTCCACGAGGCTTACCCATAAGTAAACCATGATATTTGAATCCATGCTTAGACAACCAGGTTTCAGTATAATCTCTGTGTTCTTCGGTACGAGATGTAAAGAAGGTGATAACATGACCTTCGTCATACCATTTATTAAGAATCTCAAGAGCATCAGGATATGGCGCAGCAGTAAGCATACGTTGCGGTTCCTCATTAGGTATATCATCACAGATAGTTCCGTCTATATCGATGAGGTAGTTCTTTATATGATCAGGTAAGACGGGGCTTATAAGATTGCCATCTTCGTCTAATAATTCCTTTAATTTTTTCATTATAACTAATTAGTAATTGAAACTTATATATTCTGATGGATCAACGGCAATACCATTTTTCCATAATTCAAAATGTACATGCGGTCCAGAAGTTAGCCTACCCGTATTACCGATTATTGCTATAGCTTCGCAAGAGCCTACTTTGTCACCTATTTTTTTCAGAAGAACAGAATTGTGCTTATATACAGACACCATATTATCATTATGCTGTACGCTTATCGTATTACCTGTATTAGTAGACCAGTCAGCATTGATTACGACTCCATCTAAGATACTCATCACTGGAGAATCTTTAGCAGCTACGATGTCTATACCATAATGCTTATTAGGCAGGTCAAATTCTGCACTTATCTCTCCTTTGAGAGGACTACAAAAGTAATAATGTTCTAAATGTAAATTATTAGATGAATTACTCTTATTTCGCTGATTATTTGAAGAATTTCTAATTAAATCACCTGTGTTATCTAAATTGTCTGACTTTAATGCTGAAGGATTGAGTCTGTTTTTTATGGCTTCAGTATATATTCTTTGATTATTAATGTCTTTTTCAAGAATCTCAATCTTTTGATTAAGGTCCATGTACACTTTATTATTAGCAATATCCCCGTAGCCAGGTATCAGAAATTTAATAGGTGTAAAAATGACTAAGATATACGTGAGGGCTGATATAAGAAAGACAGTCATAAATATTGTCAATATCAATCCCAGTAGAGTAAATCGCATCGATTTTTTCTCACCTAAGGTGTCATCATCAAGTATAACTAATCGATATCTATCAGTAATGATATCCTTAAGGGGTCGCTTATTATCGGAAGGTTCTGACATTAAATGATTTAACGAGGCAAAGTTACTTATATAGTATTTCAAATGAAATCTATCTTTCTATAGATTTGATGATATTTTTAAAATATTTTTGTGCCAAATCAGTTATGTAGAGTGATAATGTACCCAAAGTGTATATTTGGTCAGTAAACCTGTATCATCTGTGCTCCTTCTATTTATAACTATCACATAATCAAGTTATTAGTTTTGAGAAAGATTCCATTCATATTTATAGTTTTCATATCTCTTAGTGTACTTCTTTCATGCTCAACGACACGAAAAAAGTCTGAAGTCAAAGGGCTCAAAAAGTTATATCACAACACAACTGCAAAGTTTAACGGGTATTTTAATGCAGAAGAGATCATGGATGAGGGTATAGTCACCTTGCAGTCCATGCATCAGGATAACTATAATACCATATTAGATGTATATGATTATGTCAATGTAGAAGGCGTAACTTCCATAAATGCGGATATGGATAAGGCTATAGAAAAACTTACAACTGTAGCAACGATTCATGATGTGAGTAATTATTTAGATGATTGCTATGTTCTCATAGGTAAGGCACAATATCTCAAGCAAGATTATGCTGCCGCATTAGAGACTTTCCAATATTTTGAAGAAGAGTTTGATCCTAAGAATCCTTATGGACGTGTCTACAAGGCCAATAACAAAAAGAAATCTTCCAAGGATAAGAGAAAGGAATTAGAGCAAGCCAGAAAAGAAAAGGATAAGGAGAGAAAAGAAGAAGCTAAGGAGAGAGAGAAGGAAAGAGAACAACAGAAGAAAGAAAGAGAAGAGAAAGACAAGCAACGTAAGAAAGAGGCAAAAGATCGAAAGAAGTCACGAGGTAAAAAATCTCGTTCTACGAAAAGTAGAAACCCAATCTCTAAGGATAAGGAAGAGACACCAGAAGTCAAAGTAGACAAAGTAGATAAAGAAGCAATCGAAGCTAATAAGGCTGCCGCAGAAGCACGTGAGAAAGAAATAGAAGAGGAGCTGAAGCGTAAGAAAGAAGAGGAAGAGAAAAAGAAAAATGAAGAGAAAAAATATGAGAGAGAAGGGGAAGGTGCCATATGGAAAAATAAGACAGCTTATACCTTTGGATTGTATTGGCTCGCAAGAACATACATAGAGCAACAACGATTTGGTACAGCTAAGTATGTCATCGACAAGTTAGAAGGTACGGCGGGTCTGTCAGATGATATCGCTAAGCAACTTCCGGCAGCTAAGGCACATTTATATCTGCAGACTAAGGACTACACCTTAGCGCTTGTAGAATTAGAGACGGCAATTAATAAGGAAAAGAATAGACGAAATAAGGCCAGATATGCATTCATAAAAGCTCAACTATATGAGAAATCTGGTAATACTGCGATGGCATATGAAGAATATGGTAGAGCTAAGAAATATAGTCCAGATCATGAAATGGAGCTTAACGCAAAAATTAATGAAGTTAAGCTGGCTTATAATGAAGGTCAGAGCTCTAGAGAAAATGTACTTTCTAAATTAGAAAAACTGCTTTCTGAACGAAAGAATCAACAGTTTAAAGATCAGATATTATTTGCCATCGCTCAAGTTAAATTAGATGGAGGTGATATAGATGGAGCTATTGCAGATTTTGAATCAGCGATATCCCAATCTTCTGGTAACAAGAATATACAACTTGAGGCAAATTATAAGTTAGGATACTTATTATTTGATAGAGGACTATACAGTGAGGCTAAGTCAAAGTTTGATGCCGTATTAAGTGTTATGAGCAAGCAGGATGAGAGATTGCGACAAGTAGAAATACTATCAACTAACCTGACAGCTATCGCAAATAATATAAATACAATTGAGCTGCAGGATAGTCTTCTTGCCCTTAGTCTTAAACCTCAAGATGAATTGAGAGAGATAGCATTAGAAGAATTAAGAGAACGAGATGCAGACTTAGCCGCTGCAAGTAATAAAGGAAACAGCCCTACACCTAATTCAAATGTTATCAGATCTAATGAAGCTGTAGGAGCGGCGAGAAGTAGTTTCTTTGCATATAATCCTGTCGTTCTTAATCAAGGTAAGATTGAATTCCAACGGATATGGGGTGACATTGCTGTAGGTGATAATTGGAGACGATCATTGAGGTCTGATATTTCTAATTCGTTCGACACTGATCTTAATGAATCTGAGCCAGAAGAAAAAGTCTATACAGAAAAAGAAATAGATTCAGTCCTCAAAGGAATACCACGTACGCCTGAGCAAAAAGCCAAAGCTGATGCTAAGATATCAGAAGCATTATTCGAGTTAGGTACTCTATTTAGAGATCGTATAAGAGATTATTCTAAGTCAGTAGAAGTATTAGAAAGACTTAATACAGAGTATCCGAACTTTGCAAAGAGGGACGAAGCATTATTTTATTTATATCTGTCTTATTCTGATCTTCCCGATAATGCCAATGCGATAAAGGTATTGGAAATGATGAAGCAAGAATTTCCTGATTCGAAGTTTACTAAAATAGCTACTGATCCTGCATACGCTAAATCTTTAAGTGATAGTGATGAGACGATAGCGAGTTATTATGACAAGACTTACGAATTATTCGAAGCTGGAAATTATAATGAAGTAATAGAAAGAAGTAGAAAGAAAACGGAGCTGTTTCCAGGTAAGAAAGAATTCGCTGCTAAGTTCGCATTGATCAATGCTATGAGCTTGGGTTCATTAGAAGGTAAAGAAAGATATGTCAAAGAGCTACAGCAAGTCATCAGAGCCTTTCCTAAATCCGATGAAGAAAAAAGAGCTCAAGAAATTCTTAGATTTCTGAATGGTGACCAGCAGGCGTTCAATGAAATATTATTTGATGAAGCCCTTGATGCTTTTGAAGCGGAAGATGAGAAGTTACACTATGTTTTTGTCATTACATATGACTTAGGACACAAAGAATTTGATAAGTACAAATTGGATATTTCCAATTACAATAAAAAATATCACAGATTTGAGAATCTGAAGTTGAGTAATATCTATCTTAATGTAGAAGAGAAATCTCAGATTATTCTCATCAGGTCGTTTGAGAATAAGGAGAAAGCTATGAAGTACTATGACGGTGTACAGAAGAACAAGAGTGAGTATGTTACTAAGACCAAAACAGACTTTGATATTTTTGTTTCTACTCAAAAGAATTACAGAGAAGTCATAAAGCAAAGATCTGCTAATAATTACAGAGTTTTCTTTGATAAGAATTATTTAGGAAAGAAATAAGTCATCTCACAACCGTGCATATCTTCTTAAATTATTCGAAGTAAAGACAAGGATGAGCCTTGCTTTATATTCAATTTTCTGAACAGTGCATTTAGATGACACTTTTTATTCTTGAACACAGAGGTCCAAACGGCCTTAGTCATTTTAGGTAAATCAATTATTTATAGCGTTAAAAACAATGGCCTTGTCTGACGACCGAAGGGAGGAGTTGGCGCTTGTTTAGCTATCAATAACTTATTTGCCGTGAAGAAATGAGTAAAGCCTTGACTTTTTTGTCTCCCCGCTATTGCGGGGCAAGCTGTTTTTGTGTCAAGACATGAACGAATTTTCCACCTATGGTGGATCAAAGCAAGTAAACCTTGCTTTGAAGTGAGAGAACCGAAACATCAGTTTCGGAGTGGAGAGCCCTCCGGCGAGGAAAATGCAAAAAACAACAAAAGTCAATTAGTTATTAATCTCAAATTCTTAAGTATGGAAAGTGCACTCTCGAGTAGTAACGACAATAACGTTCAATGTTAAATATAGCTTTCATTTATATTATAATCTTAGTATAAAAACTAAGTAGTACTTAGTGTTTTTGTGCAACTTATATGCGCTATTCAGTAAATCTTATAGTTAGAATTAGGATGTTGAAGACATGTATTATATCAGAATCGATCTTGCTACTCAAATATCTATTCAATACTCTCTGTAAGCTAAATTAATTTTTCTTTCCTTTGTCAGAGCACGAGATACTTAATCATGAAAGCACTATTCTTTTCGTTGGCGTCATGCCTATTACTAATTACAAGCTGCAAGCAAGAAAATACTCCAAAAGAGCCTACACAAGTTATAGAAAGACCGATCAATGATTCTAATGCAGAAATGGTCGCTGAATTAAAGGCTATTGCACAGAATAAAGAAAATATTAATACTTGGCATCTTAATAAAGATAGAGCTCAAGCTATAGATCAGAAAGCGGAAGTCTCTGCTGATTTTGGAGCGAAAATAAGTTTACTATTTAAGTCTGGAATAGAATGGCTTAATGCTGGTGATTACACTAAGGCGATAGACCGCTTTAGAAATATAGAAGATATAATTAAGCAGAATAAACTAAGAATCCCACCAGCAGCAATGTATGGTATAAGGGAGATGCTTGGGATGGCATATCTAAGAAAAGCTGAGATAGAAAACTGTCTACATAATCATAATGAATATTCGTGTATTCTTCCCATCGCTGATGAAGGTCAGCATAGTCAGCGAGAGGGTAGTGAGGCAGCCCTTCAGATATTTTCTTCTATTATGAATACGCCTGATGCTAAGATGACAACAAAGTGGTTGTACAATATTGCTCACATGACTCTGGGTAGTTATCCAGAGGGTGTACCAGATAAGTATCTCATCGACCCATCTGTATTTGAATCAGAAAAAAATATTCCAAGGTTTACAGATATTGCTATGTCTGTAGGTGTTGCTGTTGATGACATATCGGGCAGTGTTGTAATGGAAGACTTTAATAATGATGGATATTTAGATCTATTAGTGAGTTCCTATGGTCTTGATGATCAACTGAGGTATTTTGAAAATAATAGAAAGGGAAGCTTTGACGATAAGACTAAGAGTGCAGGACTGACAGGTCTGTGGAGTGGGTTGAATATGGTACAAGCGGACTATAACAATGATGGATGGATTGATGTATTTGTATTACGTGGAGCATGGCTTGGTGCAGATGGCAGACATCCTAATTCTTTATTACAGAACAATGGTAACGGTACGTTCACAGATGTAACTAAGCAAAGTGGTCTTTATAGTTTATTTCCTACTCAGACAGCGAGTTGGACGGATTATAATAACGATGGGTGGATAGATTTATTTATCGGTAATGAGCATTCTCCCAGTATAAGTGCACCGACACAATTATTTCATAACAATGGTGACGGTACATTTATAGACGTTGCAGTAGAAAGGGGGCTTAAAGTAAATGCTTTTATCAAGGGCTGCGTATGGGGAGACTATGATAATGATGGTGATATGGACTTGTACGTATCAGTGATTAGCGGAGATAATATGTTATTTAATAATGGAGGCGCTGAGCAGTCTTATACATTTACCGATGTAGCTGCTGCTTCTGGAACGACAGAGCCTAAAGTGAGTTTTCCATGTTGGTTTTTTGATTTTAACCAAGATGGCTGGGAGGATATATTTGTTAGCGGATTTGACTTTAGACAATTTGAGACAGCTGGAGGAGAAGTAGCTAAAGATTATCTCGGAATGCAAGTTGCGGCAGAGTTACCTAGACTATATCAGAATAATCAAGACGGTACCTTCTCAGAGGTAAGTAACCAGAAACATGTAGATAAAGTACTCTATACGATGGGATGCAACTTTGGTGATCTTAATAATGATGGTTACCCAGATTTCTATGCTGCAACAGGAACACCAGACTTCAGAGCTATAATTCCTAATAGAATGTTCCTTAATGATGCTGGTCGTCAGTTTTTAGATGTAACCACAGCTGGTGGTTTTGGGCATTTACAAAAAGGTCATGGTGTGGCATTCGGTGATCTTGATAATGATGGGGATCAGGATGTTTATAATGTATTAGGTGGATCTTATGATGGAGATAACTTTATGAATGCACTGTTTCTTAATCCTGGGTTTAATAATAATTGGCTGAAGTTAAAGCTCATAGGAACGACATCTAATAGATCTGCTATAGGAGCCAGAGTTAATATTTCTGTATCAAATAATTCTGGGGATAAGAAAACCTTATATCATCGAATAAACTCTGGAGCAAGTTTTGGCGCTAATACTCTAAAAGTAGAACAAGGCTTAGGGCAATATGATGTGATCGATAAGATAGAAATCTTCTGGCCTGGATCAGTAGAGTCACATATTATATCTGGAGCAAAAGTTAATGGTCATTACACTATTACTCAGGGTGATAATCAGCTTAAGAAGGTAGATGCAACACAACTAAAATTAAGTCAAGGAGCCCATCATCATCATTAAATAACTCTGTAATAATAATGCTATCTCTCAGATAACATCTGCTCTAAGTCTGGACATACGAGGTAGTTTTTATCTATTTCTATATACGTACCTGCAAGCTTAGACTCTAACCACTCAGCAAAGTAGCTGCTCTTTTTACTTTCTTTCGCAAAGGTCATGATCTTATTGTAATCTTGCTCGAGGCTTGCTTTATGAGGCCTTGTCTTGGTCACTACTTTTACGATTCTGTAATATGTCTCACCTGTAGGAAGACTATAATCTAAGACTTCTGAAACCCCACCAACTTCAAGAGATTCTATAGCAAAATATACATTGGATGGAAGTTCTGACATTGGAAAGATAGTCTTACCTGTGTTAGGATTCTGAAGCATACCATTGTTACTGTAACTAGGTACTTCGTCGATAGAATTTTCTTTTACTAACTTAAAAAAATTAGCTCCACTAGAAGTATCGATAATTAATTGTCTTAGTGAATCCAGATTAGATTGAGCTAGTTCTCTATCTGCATCTGTAATATCTGGTCTCACGAGAATATGACGCATGTGTATTTTATTACCTCTTCTCTCAATCAACTCGAGTATATGATATCCAAATTCTGTCTCTACGGGATCTGATATTTCACCAGGCTCTAAAGTATATGCGATGGCTTCGAATTCTGGTACGAATGTACCTCTTACAGCAAATCCTAAGTCACCTCCTTTTCGACCAGAACCTATATCGTCAGAGTAGGTCTGAGCAAGCTCTGCAAAGTCTTCTCCTCCTTCTACGATTCGTTTTCTAATATCGACGATTTTTCTCAGTGCAATAGCCTTCTGTTCTTTATTGACCTCAGGTTTCATGACGATCTCTGCTAGTTCTACTTCAGCACTTAAGAATGGTATACTATCAGCTGGAATAGAGTTATAGAATTCTTTGACCTCCTTAGGTGTAATATTGACTTGGTCTATTATAGAGCTCTGCATTCGTTGAACAAGCATCTGATTTCTTTCATCATCACGAAGGTTTTCTTTCATTTGTTGAGGTGTCATGCTGTAGACTTCTTCAAATAATTCTGTGTCCCCATTCATCTGACCCAGTACTCTGTCGACTTTAAAATCAAGAGATGCATCTATCTCATCTTCAGATATGACAACACTATCAAGTATCGCTTGATGTATGATTATTTTCTGACCGACAAGAGACTGTAGTATTTCACATTTTAAATCCGGAGTAGGGGCTTGCTCTGCTGTAGAGTAAGAGTATTGTTGCTCTACATCTGACATAAGTATGGTCTCAGTACCTACTTTGGCGATGACTTTATCTATGACAAGTTCTTGCTGACTATGTCCTGAACTTACAGATACTGTCGTAAGCAATAATACTATCTGGATTAAGCTGATTATTATTTTATTCATCGATATTGTTTATGGAAATATTCTTGTTTTTTATGCCTTCTTGAAAGAGTTCTTGACGCTTTTCTTTTAATAATTGCTGCGATCGCTCATGTAATATTCTGGTCCTGATATCTTCTTCTACATAGCTAACGGGTGCATTATTATTTGATTTGATCGTCTTTAGTATTTTAACAAAATATTTTACAGAATCTTGATTGAGACTGTAACTATCCTCTTTTTTAAAATTTATTTTGTTTATCAATCCACTTGGTAGAAAACCTTTAATCTCAGTATGAGGATACCACGCCTTGTCATCTAATAGTATAAGGGTATTTACATTAGATAGATATGTCTTAAGAGCTGGCAGATCTTCAGTCTTCCACAATGTTTTGAATGTATCCTTATCCATTGATGAAGGAATCTTGACACATAATAACTGACTGATATTGTCTTCGAGGATGAAGTCTTTATTGTACTTATTATAAAAAGTATCTATCTCAGAACGACTTATATCAGTATTAAGATGATCAGCTAATAATTGATTCTCATATTCATAGATGTATAGAGAATGTTTGTAAGCGTCTATTTTTTTAGAGATGGATTTATTGCCTTTTATATTCTGCGTAGCGTTCTTATACATTATCTTGTCTATAAGCCAGCTATCTACATACCGTGATATTACAAACTGAGAATCCGATGGCGTATCAGCATAATTAAGATACTCCTCTATGTCAGATTTAAAAAGTTTTTGTCCATATGCACTTGCCAGTACATCAGGATTCTTCTCAGTAGATATATCATTACATCCACTTAATAAAAAAATGATCGATAACAGTGCAGTATATAATTTAATATGCACTTAGTTACTTAGTAATTGATTTAAGAACTTTTTCGTCAACTTTTACTTTGTACATATTCTTAAGTTCCTTAATCCACTCCACTTCTAACTGATCTTGATAGTCTGCTATGACATAGCCTCGTGCTTCTGAGAGAGACTTATTATTAGCAGGTTCTACACTTATGTACTTATAGAAAGAAATAGATGGAGGTTGAGTCAGATAAGGTGTTACTGCATTTTTTTTCAATGCCAACTCTTTTATCAAAGCATCATCTTTATTGAGAGTCTCGATCTTATAAGTCATCTCCATGGTCTTGTCACTTTCATATCGTTCGAGGAACTTATTATGATCTTTTTTCTTAGCATAGTTGTAGGCACTTTCAGCTTTCTTTTTGTCATCAGCTGTTATGGTGTACTGATAGACTTTTACTCTTTCTGGCCACATGTATCTGTCAGTATTTTTGCTGTAGAACTTCTTAAGACCTACAGAGTCTTGTGAGGCTTTGTCCCATACTTCTTGCTTTGTAATTTCGAATAGTAAGATTCCCTCTCTATATTCTTGCATGAGTGCTTTGAAGTCAGGATATTTTGCTTCGAGATTGCTCTCTTCATACTCCATGACTTTTTCATTGACAAAGTCTGTATATAACTCGTTAGCTGCTGTCTCGTAAGGCGTGCTTTTGCTGTATTTTAATCTTTCTCTTATGTTCGTCTTTAAGAACTTAGCAAAATCATTGAGAGAATAATTCTTTTCATCTAATGTGAATAGAGTCAAACTATTATCATATTCTGGAGCTTCCCATTTATAAGTAAAAAAGCTCTCATCCAGTCCTGTCGTTAGTCTCTTAAGTGCCATGACATCTTCACTGTACCCAGCTTCACTTTTGACATCTTCTATTAGTTTCTCTTCTGCGATACTGAATCTATCACTCTTACTTATTCTTGTCTCTATTCTTCTTCTGAGTTTCTCTATGTTAGAGTCATCTCGTTTTGATATTCTTTTTATGATATGGTATCCTAATTTTGTCTCAATGGGTTGAGTGACATCACCGTCGTTCTGCAATGAGAATGCAGCGTCTTCAAATGACGATTCATATTGATTGATACCAAAAAATCCTAAGTAACCACCATTAGATTTTGTTTTTTGATCATCTGAAAATTTAGCTGCAAAGGTCTCAAAGCTTCTCCCTTCTTTAATCATATTGTATACAGAGTCAGCTTCTACTTTAAGCTCCATATTTAGTTTAGGAGATTTTTCTTTTCTAAATAAAATATGAGCAATTTCCATTTGACCTCTCGCAGGTCTTCGGTCAGTAACGTGGATTATATGAAAACCCATCTTTGATTTTACAGGTTTAGAGAAGCTACCTACAGGCGTATCGTACATAGCATTTTCAAAATTATAAAACCCATCTGGCAGTGGCGCCGTGTAATATCCTAATTGGCCGCCTTTAAGTGCAGACACTTTATCCTCGGATAAGGTCTTTGCTATATCAGAAAAATTATCTCCTCCTATACTTACGAGTTTGTCATAGATGTCGTTGATCTTTTTCTCTGCTCCTGCTATTTTATCAGTAGTCATTTTACCAGCTGCAGATACAAAGATATGACTGACTTCTACGTCTGTCTTCATCCTGTCGATCACTTGATCTATGAGGCTGTTAGAGATTTCTTTATCCTTTAGATAGGACTTAGCTAATTGTTTTCTATAGCCGGCAAGTTCGTCACTTAGTGCCTGGACTGTATCGAGACCTATGTCTTTCGCCCTTCTTACTTTTAATTTAAATTTCTCATACAGAGCTAAATACTCTTCAAGACTTTCTTTAGAGTAGTCTGCTTGATCTGCATTGTTTTTTTCGTAGATGTATTTGAATTCAGACAGGTATACGGGATCGTCACCTACTGTAAATAGTATCGGATCATTTGATTGGGCGGATAAATAATTAAGCTGCCATAGGCATGCTAACAAAAGTACCATTCTCATAAAATCAAAAATTTGTGCAAAAATAATGAAATACCTACTAATAATTAGATTTATGGCGACTTATGAGCGATCTATAATATTTTGATAATCAATCAGTTGTAAATATATGTCCTTTTTACACGCGGAGATATTCTCGTAAGAATTTCATAAGATATTGTATTGCATGATTTAGCAAGATTTTCTATCGGAATATCTGAGCTAAAAATGACGACTTTGTCTCCTTCTCTAATTTGATCGTAAGTGCTGATATCAATAATGCTTACGTCCATACATATATTGCCCACAGTAGGACAAGGCTTTCCATTTATATATACCTGACCATTACCATTTCCTGCAGCCCTCATAAGACCATCAGCATAACCTAAGCCTATGATAGCGATCGTCATATCCTTGGTAGCCACTCCCGATCTGCTATAACCAGTCGTCTCACCTTTTTTTAATTTTTTGATCTGAAGAACCTTTGTTGAAAGTGAGTGAGCTTTTTCGAGTATCACTTCATTGTTATTACTTGTATCGACGCCATATAGCCCTATACCTAATCTGACCATTTCGTATGAACTATGATTATGCCTCAGTATACCTCCCGTATTGAGAATGTGTCTTATCGGATTGTACTTTAGTGATTGATTAATTAATGCGTATAACTTGTCAAACTGAGCTATTTGTTCTTTAGTAAATGTATCAAAACGCTTGTCTTCACTTGCCGACAAATGAGAAAAGACAGAACACACTTTGATGTACTTTGATCGATGAAGGATTTCTAAAAGTGTATCAATCTCTTCTTCTAAAAAACCTAACCGATGCATGCCCGTGTCCACCTTTAGATGGATAGATAATTCTTGCTTTTCTATTTCCGATTGTTTGATAAATAATTCTAATAACCTAAAGGAATATATTTCTGGTTCCAGATTATATTTCCATAATAGATCAAGATGGCTCTCCTGTACATTAAATATCATAATCGGTGTCTCTACGCCAGACTCTCTTATTTTGATAGCTTCATCTATAAGCGCTACACCTAAGTAATTGATTCCTTTGTCCGCTAAAAAATGAGCCATCGGGACACTTCCACTACCATAGGCTTCTGCCTTAAGGATGGCCATCATCATAGTACTCTCAGGGATATAAGATTTAAAAACCTTAAGGTTGTGTGCTACGGCATTATAATCCGTCTCTAGAACTGTCTCATGGGCTCTTAAGGATAATTGATGGTATATTTTTTCGAGCTGATATTGTCGAGCTCCTTTGATCAGAATGCAACTGTTTCTTAGTTTTTTAAAAGGGAAATTAAGTAGGCATTGATCTGTCGTATTGTAGTAATCTACATTTGATAGATTAAATAGTTGTTTAGATTTTTCACTGAATCCTATTCCTATAATTTGTTCTATATTTTTTTCTTGAATTAAGGTCTTCAGTTGGATATAGAGATCCTCGTTATTGCGTTGGTCAGCTATATCACTGATGATTAATACTTTGCTCTTACCTAAGTTATGTTGGTCCTGATATTCTAATGCTAATCTTAATGATGCCAGATCAAGACTGTAGCTATCATTTATCAGGATACAATTACTTTTTCCCTCTCTTAGCTCAAGTCTATTATTTAATCCTTTTATGTGCTTGATCGAATTTTGAATCTTGTTCTCATCCCACTTTACTGATAATAGATAGCTTATTACAGTTACGCAATTAGACAGTAAGTCTTTTTGTGTAAAAGGTACTTTGAATGTAAAATCTTGTTTATTATATCGAATCTGAAGGTGAGTATGTTGACCCTCATTTTTTGTTTTGTCTATTTGTACTTCTGCATCATCACTACTGCCCCATGTTATCAGATGAGGTATATCTAATGATTGCATAGATTGATCTATCAGTTCATTATCCTTATTGTATATAAGTGTATCAGCTGATTGAAACAGCTTAATTTTTTCTTGGACTTTGATTTTAATATTCTCAAATCCACTACTGTGAGCATCTCCTATATTTGTGAAAATTCCAATTGTCGGTTGAATCATTTTATATAGATGATCCATCTCATCCATCCGAGAAATACCAGCTTCTATAATCGCTAAGTCATGGCTGTCCTCCATCATTAATAAAGATAAGGCAACGCCGAGTTGCGAGTTATAACTCTGAGGACTTTGTAAGACCCTAAGGTCTTGATTGAGAATCTGATGTAACCATTCTTTGACGGTCGTTTTGCCGTTACTTCCTGTGATGCCTATTACTGGATATGAGAAGTGCTTTCTATGGTGAGCTGCCAATGTCTGTAGAGCTCTGAGAGTATCATCTACTTTGATATATTGTACACCTTGTTGAGATGTAGATATATCACTTCTGTCTATTAAAAATGCTTTGATACCTTTCTCAATAGCATCTGCAATATATTTATGTCCATCATTTTTTTCTCCCCTTAACGCTATGAATATAGATGCTGAGCTATAGCTGATCTTACGAGTGTCATATACGACGTGTGAGATGACGATATTGTCAGTCGTCTGTCCTATAATATCACCCTTGATAATATCACATATTTCTGATAAGGTGTAGTTCATAATTATAAATCAAAACCGATATCAGTTCTGTATGTCATACCATCAAAGTATATTTTTTCTATACTTTGGAGTGATTGATTTACCGCTTGTTGATGGTCATCCCCAAAACTGGTTACCGCGATGACTCTTCCACCATTCGTTACGACGTCGTATTCTGGATTAGTTGTACCTGCATGAAAAATAATACTATCATTAATTGATTGGTCTATAATTACTTCCTTTCCTTTCTCGTACTTTTCTGGATATCCTTTAGACACAAGCATAATCGTAGCAGCCGTCTTAGAGGATATTTCTACATTTGATTCTGATAGATTACCATCGTGTATGCCCTCTATGATATTTACAAAATCAGAGGTGATTCTGGGTATGACAACTTCTGTCTCAGGGTCTCCAAGTCTACAATTATATTCTATTACATAGGGTTCGCCTTTGACACTTATAAGTCCAAAAAATACAAATCCTTTATAATCTAAATTTCTTTCTTGTAGTCCTTTTAGGGTAGGCTCTATTATACGAGTTTTGACTTTATTCATCATATCTGCATCTACAAACGGAGGAGGGGATACAGCTCCCATACCTCCAGTATTCAGACCAGTGTCACCTTCGCCTATTCTTTTATAATCTTTAGCCACAGGAAGCAGGGCGTAGGATGAACCATCTGTTGCTATAAATACAGAAAATTCTATACCATCAAGGAAGTCTTCGATAACGACTGTCTTAGAAGCATCACCAAATTTGCCAGATAACATCGACTGTATTTCTGCTTTTGCTTCTTCTTTATCTTCCAATATCAAGACTCCTTTGCCTGCAGCCAGACCATCTGCTTTGAGTACGATCATACCCTCTGTATTATCTATATGCTTCATAGCCTCTTCTATATTATCTGATGTATAGTTGTGAGAAGCGGCAGTCGGGATATTGAATTCTGACATGAAAGCATTGGCAAACGACTTAGACCCTTCTAGCATAGAGGCGGCTTTAGATGGTCCTATGACCTTGACATTATGATCAATAAAATAATCATATATGCCATCAACAAGAGGGGCCTCAGGGCCTACAATCAGATAGTCTATTAGTAATCTGTCGACAGACTCTTTTATACTTTCAAAATCTGAAATATCTAAGTTTAAATTGACTGCAACTTCTGAGGTTCCAGCATTACCTGGAGCTACATAAAGTTGTTCTGATTTGGGACTTTTAGCAATTTTCCAGGCTAAAGTATGCTCTCTGCCGCCACTTCCAAGGATAAGGATATTATACATTATTCGATATTTCGTTTTTATGATTTCAGTAAATCAAAAATATTGAATGCAAAATATTGATTTAAAATATTTTACATATTATAAAATTTTATTATATGATAACACTTTTAAATATTATCTTCACCGCTAAAATACACTGATTTGATAGCTTATTTAGATGGAAAGATAACTTATAAATCTCCAACTCACATACATCTCGATGTAGGTGGGGTGGCTTATGATGTACAATTGAGTTTGTATAGCTTCGGATTATTAGAATCATTAGAGAAAGTAAAGATATTTACTCAGTTGATTATCAGGGATGATGCTCACACATTGTATGGATTTATGACATTAGAAGAGAAGGACTTATTTAATAAGTTGATCTCTGTATCGGGTATAGGACCTAACACAGCGAGAGTTGTACTTTCTTATATGACACCGCCTGATGCGACTAATGCAATATTGACAGATAATGTAGCTGCATTTAAGAAGGTTAAGGGCGTAGGACCTAAGACAGCTCAGCGTATTATTCTTGATCTGAAGGATAAATTATTAAAATCTGCACCTGATGTAGGAAATTTAACATCTTTTGCGACACCATCTATACGAGACGAAGCAATATCTGCGTTAGTAGCATTAGGATTTCAAAAAAACCAGATAATAAAGCAAGTTGACAAGGTGATATCTCAGGAATCCGGGATAGATCAGGTTGAAGCATTAATTAAGTCAACATTGAGACAGTTATCTTAGACAATATCTTAAGAATAAATCGTTTATATCAGAGTGTATTCCACACGAGGCGACATAGAATAGATTAGATTTAGTAAAGCAATGGCAAAATACCTTAGAATATGCATCTGTTTATTAACATTTGCATCAATCATATATCATACAGAAGTATCAGCTGGAGGGATCATCCTACCAGACCCTGTAGCATCAGCGAGACCGATCTTATCTGAAACTACAATTGATACAATTCCGCTCATAGATCGGTATGATGATTATATAACAGGAGATCAATACAATCCGTTCGATATACTACCAGAAAATGTTGAGCAAACTGTAGAATACGATCTTGAGACAGATACCTATATAATAATAGAAAAGATAGGTGATGAATACTACAGAGCTCCGACTTACATGTCATTCAATGAGTACATGGACTACAGAGCTAAGAAGCAAGAAAGAGATTATTTTGATAAACTCAGCGGCGCTGGCTCTGAGTATAAAAGTGGTAGCGGTAGAATAGATCCTCTCTCTAAGATAGACCTTGGTCAGAATATGGCTGATCGTCTCTTTGGAGGTAATGACATAACGATAGAGCCACAAGGGAATATCGACCTTACCATAGGTGCAGATTATCAAGAAGTAAAAAATCCTACCGTCAGTCTAAATCAACAGCGACAAGGTCCATTCCTCGACTTTGATATGGACATCAAAATGAATGTAGAAGGTAATATCGGAGATAAGATGAATCTCGGATTTAATTATGATACCAATGCAAGCTTTGATTTTGATAGAAAAATAAAACTAGCTTACGACAGTGAGCAATTTACTGAGGATGATATCATCAAGAAAATAGAAGCCGGTAATGTAAGTCTTCCATTAAGAAGTACACTTATACAAGGTGCTCAGAGTCTTTTTGGTCTTAAGACTGAGTTACAGTTTGGTCATCTGACCCTTACAGCCATAGCCTCACAGCAGCAATCCGAACAAGAGACAGTAGCAATACAGAATGGATCATCGGTTCAGACTTTTGAGATTACACCTGATCAGTATGATGAAAACAGACACTTCTTTATATCTCATTATCACAGAGATGTGTATGAAGATGCATTGTCTAACCTGCCTTACATAAAAAATAACTTCCGTATAACAAATATAGAAGTATGGATCTCAGATGATGATAGAAATTATCAAGAGAATCAAAGAACCATCGTAGCCATAGCAGATATAGGAGAACCAAATCCAAATCTATTTACAAATACAAATGCTGATTATGGAATAGATTCTATGAATCAGATTGCAAATAATAAGGATATTGAAGGACGAATTCTTCCAGAGAATAGTACCAATACACTTTATGAAAGATTAATAAATAATGATCAGGCATCAAGATCTGACAGTATATCATCAGTTCTTAGAAATCAATATAGTTTAAGTGGAGATCGTGATTTTGATAAATTTTTAGGAAGAAAGTTATCGCCGGGAGAGTATTCTTTTAATCCAGAATTAGGTGTCGTTTCATTAAATATAAGATTGCAACCAGAGCAATCCTTAGGAGTATCTTACGAGTATTTATACACTCTTAATTGTGATCAGATATACAAAGTCGGTAGTACAACGGATGAAGGCAATATATCTAATACGGATAGAGATGGTAATATTCAGACTGAAGGTATCATCTATACTAAAATGCTCAAGAGTACTAATCAAAAAGTAGGAGATCCGCTTTGGGATTTGATGATGAAAAATGTCTATCCTCTAAGAAGTAACTCACTTGATCCTACTAATTTTGAATTTGATATATTTTATGAAAATGATGGGGATGGATCTTTGACAAAGTTTATTCCTTCTTCGATACCAGAAATAAGAAACACACCTCTACTTAATTTATTTGAACTTGATAACCTTAATGAACGAAATGATCCGCAGCCAGATGGAATCTTTGATTTTGTCCCAGGTGTAACAATCATACCGCAGAATGGCGCTATTTTCTTTCCAGTCTTAGAGCCATTTGGTAGTAGTCTTGAGAGATTCTTAGGTAATGCAGGTTTAGAACAAAGAGCTATTGATTCATTATCATTTCCAGAACTCTATGATACAACTGTGACGATAGCCAGAGAGCAGCTATCTAAGAATAAGTTTGTCATGATCGGTAAGTATGAGTCAAGTGTGTCATCTGAATATTCTTTAGGTGCATGGAATATTCCTCAAGGTTCAGTCAGGGTAACTGCAGGGAGTAGGACACTAATAGAAGGAGCAGATTACGAGGTAGATTATTCTATAGGTAGAGTCAGAATCATCAATGAATCATTACTACAACAAGGTATACCTATCAATATATCCTATGAGGATAATTCCGCATTCAGTCTACAACAAAAAACCATGCTCGGTCTGAGGGCAGAATACGCAGTTAATGATAACTTTTATGTAGGAGGTACCATCCTTAGATTATTTGAGAGGCCATTTACACAAAAGGTCAATATAGGAGATGATCCTATTAATAACAGAATATATGGTCTTGATATGGCATTCAGCACGGAGTCTCAATGGTTGACTAAGGCTGTGGATAAATTGCCATTCTATAGTACCAGTACCCCTTCTAATATCAACTTTAATGCAGAGGTCGCCATGTTAAGGCCGGGACACTCAGGTGCCATTAATGTAAATGATGAAGATGGTGGTATCACTCACTTAGATGATTTTGAAGGAGCCGTAAGTGGTTTTCCTCTTGCCAGTCAAGCTAATAATCTATGGGTGCTTGCGAGTACCCCTCCGACTGCAGGTGATAGGACGTTTGGGGAGTATCTCCAATCTAATAGAATCGAATATGGTGCTAACAGAGCCAGGATGTCATGGTATGTATTAGACCAATCATTGATATTTGTTAATAATGATCCGGGACAGAACTCATACACACGTAACGTTCAGCAGGATGAGCTATTCATGAGACAGATTCCAGTCGGTCTATTGGGTAATCTTCAGACATTTGACTTGACATATTTTCCTGATGAGAGAGGGCCATATAATTATGATCCACCTGAAGGGACATCTGTTTCTGAGGGAGCAAGGTATGATGATCTTAGAGATAGGATCATTCTGAATGACCCGACGTCAAGATGGGCAGGTATTATGAGATATATGCCGAATAGTGATTTTCAGGCAGCCAATTATGAGTTTATAGAATTCTGGTTACTGAATCCATTTATGGAAAAGCCAGATGGTTCAGGTCACATATCAGATGAGCAAGGCTACCTTACATTCCACTTAGGTAATGTATCAGAAGATATCCTGAAGGATGAAAAACAATTATTTGAGAATGCGATATCTGTCGATAATAGTACAGGCGCAGATTTTAATTCAGAAACTGTATGGGGATCTATCCCTAAACTGAGACCTAATAATGATGCCTTCGATATCAATAATCAAGTTCTGCAAGATCTCGGATTAGATGGTATTAATGATACTCTCGAAAGAGCTAAATTCGACTCGTATATACAATCAATGGGTAATCCTATCATATTGGCGGAGGATCCGGCAGGTGATAACTTTATATCATTTAATGATTTTAGTATTGAAAATGGATGGGGGCCTGATGAAGATTTATTGACAAGGTATTCTAAATTTAATAATCCTCAAGGAAACTCTCCTACTTTTGATAATGCGACAGCTGAAGTGAATCCGATAACAAACGTCGATCCTAATTCTGTCAATAGGAGAGGTACTCCCAATCCCGATGCGGAGGATCTTAATAACAATGCATCACTACAAGAGACAGAAAGTTTTTATGAGTATAAAATTCCAATCTTTAATGATAATGGATCTATACAGGATAACGAATTTATAAGAGATAGAAGAATCATAGAACGTGGGGATGCTCCAGATGAAGAGTGGTATAGAATTAGAATTCCGATCAGTGAGGGAACACCATTTAATGACATACAAGGTTTCAGATCTATACAGTTTATGAGGATGATCATTAACGGCTATGAGACACAGAAAACGTTCCGTATGGCAGATTTTGAATTGATCAGAAGTCAGTGGAGAAGGTTACCAGGTAATTGTCCTGGAGTTGGAGTTGATGGAATGGATACTGAATTTGATGGATCGTTTAATGTGGATGCAGTAGGGATAGAAGAGAATAGTAATAAACTACCTTTCCCTTATGTGCTACCAAGGGGTATACAACAAGAAAGATTATTCAATACATTCTCTAATGTGTTACAAGATGAGAGATCTTTATCATTAAATTATTGCGACTTAGGTCCGAGATGTGAAGTCTCTGTATACAAATTAACAGAATTAGATTTGCGTCGATACAAACGGCTTCAGATGTTTGTCCACGCTGAACGTAAAGATGGTGTACAGCAAGATGGAGATGTCGCTGTATTCTTACGAGCTGGAAAAGATTTTGATAGGCACTTCTACGAATATGAGATTCCACTGACATTATCAGAGAATGTTGATGAGACACAAATATCAGATGTTGTCTGGCCAGAAGCTAATAAGTTTGATTTTTCTTTAGAGTTATTTACAATAGCTAAAAAACTTAGGATACTAGAAGGTGCATCATTGACAGAACCATTTGTTTTAGATAATGAGATACTTACGCAATTGCTTGCTACATATTCTGATAAGGAAAGTTTAGATATAGAACCACTTGAAGATGGAAGATTTATACCAGAAGGACATCGGGTCAAAATTTTAGGTAATCCAAATTTAGGTAGAGTTAAGGATATACAAATAGGACTACGAGGAAACGCAAGCGAAGAAGATACACCACCAGGTGGATTTTGTGGAGAAGTATGGGTAAATGAATTAAGAGCTACCGGATTAGAAGAAAGACTTGCGGTAGCTGGTCTTGCAAGTGTAGATGTACAACTTGCCGACTTAGGAAATGTCACTGCAGCAGGAAGTTTCAGTACGATAGGATGGGGAGCTTTGGATAATAGAGTGGATGAAAGATCGCTGGAGGCAGTTAAGGAGTATGATGTATCTGCCAGTCTTGAGTTGGGTAAAGTACTTCCTCAAGGTCTTGGTCTACGAGTACCATTCTATGCACAATATTCTAAGAACATTAGGACGCCACAATATGATGCTTATGATCTGGATATTACTGTAGAAGATGAGTTTGATCTAGGCGCTGTGCCTGATGGAGAGATTACAGCACGTAATGAAACCGTTACTGAAATCAAGACAATCAACTTTACCAATGTAAGAAAAGAAAGATCCTCAGGTAGAGAAAATACAAGAGATAGATCTGCGACAGTATCAAAAGATAGGAATGCTAAAACTACAAGTCCAGATCTTGCTAATCCAGCTGAGGAAGACAAGCCTAAAAAGCCACGAAAGCCTATGCCGTGGGACATCGAAAACTTTAGTGCTTCTTATGCATACACAGAAACTAATTATCGAGATCCTATCATACAAGATGAGACGACCAAGGATTATAATGTAGGTCTTGACTACACGTATTCTATAAAAGGATTATCAATACAACCATTCAAAGGTGTCAAGCCAAAGGCGCTTAAGATCATTAAAGAAATAAATATAAATCCACTACCGACATCATTTACATTTAGTTCTAATGTGAATAGATTCTTGTCTTCGCGATTATTTAGAATACCTGATACGCCTCAGTATCAGTTTGATGACAGAAGATTTGAATGGCAAAGAAGATATGATCTAAACTGGAATCTGACGAAAGCTCTAAAGCTAAATTTCTCAGCTTTTAATTCTTCTTATATAGATGAGCTCAGACAAGTAGGGATTACTGATGTGGCAGAGAATCGTCCTTATGTTGATGAATTTGGAAAATCTGAAAATGCTAATGGTGAATCATATTCAACTATCATTGAAAACAATCCAGATTTTATAAACGAGTACAGAAACGAAAACCTAAGAGGATTAGGAAGGAATACAGCATATAACCATCAGATATCTGTCAACTATTCATTGCCATTAAAATATATCCCTTACATGGACTGGATAGATGTCAAGGCACAGTATAGATCGGATTACTCTTGGGCGGCGGCACCTCTGGTCGTCATTGATGACTTTGGTAATGATATAGGAGCCGTAATTCAGAACAGTCAGAATAGATCTATTACAGGTAATTTTAATTTTGATAAGTTATACGATAAGTCCAAGTATCTCAAAAACTTAGATCGAACACAATCAAGCAGAACAAGAAGTCGACGGACTAAGGAAGAGGATACTAAAAATAATGACAGAGTAACGGCCACCGAGAGAAAAAGTAGTCGTAAGAAAGAACGACAGCCAGGTACTGCAGAAAAATTATTGCTAAGACCTCTGTTTGCATTACGTTCACTAAGAATCAACTTTAAAGAAGACTTTAGAACTGTCATACCGGGGATCACACAGACTCCAGAGTTACTCGGTTTATCGAGTGGATTTAATGCTCCGGGTGTAGGATTTGTTTTAGGTTTTCAGCCAGATATCACACTAGGAGATCGATCTAACTATCTCTATACATCCGCTGACAAAGGTTGGATAACAACGAGTACGGCTTTAAATCAGGAGGTCCTCCAGAGTAAGACTCAAAGCATAGATGCTAAGCTTAAAATAGAGCCATGGAAAGATGTGAAAATAGATGTAGATTTCAAGAAAAACTACAGCATTAATCATCAAGAAGAATTTAAGAATAAGGATCGTAATGATATAAACTTCCAGCAAGTCGGAGCCAGAGATATAGGATCATTTGAGTTAACTTATTATACGCTGAACACATTGTTTGGTAATGATATAGAAGAACTATTTGAGACTTTTGAAGCTAACAGGCAGGTTGTTTCTTATCGTCTGGATAATGATCCAGGACGGGGATCTCACACTGTAGATGGAGAGCGTTATGCTTTTGGATATGGTAAGCAGAGTTCTGTAGTATTAATACCTGCATTCTTAGCTGCTTATACAGGAGAAGATCCTAATTCGGTATCATTGGATATAGAACAGGATGTGAGACAGACAGGCTATATACCGAAGCCCAACTGGAATCTGAGATATGATGGATTATCTAAGCTTCCAGGATTTAAGAATATCTTCTCAAGTGTATCTATTAAGCATGCTTACAGTTCTGTATTACGTATTAATAATTTCATGAGTGATATTCAGTATGATCCTAATGATCCATTTGGAGGAACTAAGCAGAATGGAAATTATTACTCCAGAATTGAGATACCAGCAGTATCTGTAAGAGAAGCCTTTAATCCAGTAATCGGAGTCAGTGTTAAGACCAAAGGTGATCTAACTTTAGACTTTGAATATAATAAAGCAAGGACACTTGACCTTTCTGTTAATGTGGCCAGCGAGCTCAATGAAACTAAGAAAACAGAATTTGTATTTGGTTTTGCTTACACGGTTAAGAATTCAAGTTTCTTGAAGAAAAAGAAATCAAGAACACGTAGAGC
>CAZBXL010000049.1:0-6061 GCA_964495785.1 uncultured Saprospiraceae bacterium
GAACGAGCAGAATTACAATCAATGTGTCCATCACTTGGACAATCAAATCCAGGATCAGGAAAACCATCTGCACTCCAGTTAGCCACTACATAGTGATCATAATCTGTAGTATTTGAATCATAATCTTTTGAAAAACTCGTCCAAGAATATACTCGGCATTGATTGGCTTGCAAAATTGGGGCTTGTACTAAGATTCCAGTAGTCCGATAATTAGATGGACGAAAGGCTGTCCAACCGCCATTCCAAAAACCATTGCAAACTTGATCATCTGCCGGACTATCCTCATCAGCAATACCAACACCTCCTGAATCATCCTCACCTCTCTCAAGAGCAGGAACTGAAACGACAACATTTTCTAACGCTGTAGAACCTGCACAGATTTCTATCTCCCACTTAATGACAGCATTACCATTAGCATCATTACCAGCCCAATCTCCGCTTACATTGAAGTACTGTGCATTAGCTGTTGATAGATACAAAATAAGGGATAAGCTGAGTAGTATTTGAACTACATACTTATTATTAAAATTTAAAAAGATCCTATTACAAGTTGAATTTGTAAATGGATAAGTTGATGGACATAATTTTTTAGTGTGCATCTTTTCGAATTTGTATTGACAAAAAAATTATACACATGGCAAGAGGGCTCCATGATGAAGCATCAGCTATGGGCATGAACGATTACTGTATTGGGTTAAGTTGATCATTCACAAAATGACGAGTTAAAGGCGTAAAACTACATATTAGTTTTTATTATAATATGTAAAAACAAATATTAATTTATTTTAATTTGTTAAATATTAATTTTCAATTATTTATATAATTATTTTATTAGATATAAGGGAATATCTACTTTTAAAAATGCAAAGCTGATGGTCACAAATACATATAACTTAGGCTTGAACTCTAAGGCTATGTACTCTATTTATAGAATTATTATTTTCTATCCGCTTTTAGCAATCTATCCAATTTGCCTTAAAAGGGAAGAGTTAGAAAACAATAAAGCCCCGACTATCCCAATAGGTATCGGGAGTCGAGGCTTTGTGACTTTTGGGATATCTTAAAAGATATCTTTATCTAAATCTGGTTCCTATTAATCTACTATTATCAGTTTCTTCACTATCTCTTTTCTATCGAGCTTTATCTTCATTGAGTAGACTCCTTTAGCGAAATCAGTTACGTTTAACTTATAGGACTTAGTTCCCGACTTTAGATCTATATCCATGATTGCATTTGCTCTTGCAATTTTTCCTTGAGCATCATAGATATTTACAACTAAATCTGTTACTGGCTTTGCAATATCTAATTCTAATGTCAACTCATCTACGACAGGGTTAGGATAAATACTTGCCGAATTATTAGTCACTGCAACCACGTCTTCCCTATCCACTGAAACTACTTTAGAATAGTCATAAGCATTATCGTAATCCACTTGTCGGATTCTATAATAATATATACCAGCTTCTATGATGTCATAATCATCATGCGTATATGAGGTTGCTTCTGGACCATCACCTGTTGATAGTACCTTAGCTATACTTTCGAAGTTATCTAAACCATCGATAGATCTCTCTACTTCATAATGACTGACATTATTCTGATCTGCAACGTTCCATGTAATTGTATGATGTGAGTCGTTGTTCTGCGCATATACATCTAACCACTCCACCGAAAGTACACCTAAGACAACTCCTGCATCAACGTTAGGAATATGTTCGCCAGGACTTATCGTGTAGTAGTCTGTTGTCATCGGTCCGTTACTGCCGTCTACATCACTATCCATTGATTCATCTGAACCCATGTTAGGTTCTGTAATCGCAAGTCCATTTGGTAATTCAAACTTGAGGTAATAACTGTTCTTACCTAAGTAATCTATCATGTACTCTCCGTTATTGTCCGTCACTGCTTCTCCGAATTGTGTACCAGTCACATCATAAGCTCTCACTATAACATCGGCTACACCTTGTTCATCACTATCTCTCATTCCGTTATTGTTATCATCAGACCAGACATTATCTCCGATACTTCCCATCTTGTAATAACCTGCTCCGATGTCACATCTGTCTTGACCACAAACAAGATTAATCTCGCTGGTTGTGCCTGGTCCAAATGCTCCCGTCACATCACTGTCTACAGATTCATTGATACCAAAGTTAGATACTGCTGGCACTAGCGCATTAGGTGGATTTAAAAATCTCAAATAATATCTACCCGGTGCTACACAGAACTTGAAGTAACCATCATCTGATGGTGTCCCTGGCTTATGCCCCGTATAAGTGTAATCATAATTAACCCATGAACCATCTATAAATTTATACAGTTCCACTTTGAGTCCATTGATTCCATTCTCTACAGAATCCCATACATCGTTTTCATTATAATCTAACCATACAAGTTCGCCGAGAGCAACACACTTATAAAGACCTGCATCAAATGAAGATAGATCACACTCGCCAGCACTTAGATTAACTAAAGCGGTTGTCCCTGGTCCGTTACTATCATCTACATCTGAGTCTGCTGTAGTATCTCCTCCAGCTCCATTAATAGTAAAGTCATAATCTCCATTAATGAACTTCACGTAGTAGTCTCCTGGATATAAACCATTTACTATATACTGACCATCAGCATTAGTCGTCGTGATTTTAATCAAATCATCATTAGCATCATAAACTTCAACAGTTATTCCGGCTACACCTTCTTCGCCAGGATCTTGTACTCCGTTTCCATTACAATCTAAGAAAACAGTATCACCTAGCTTAGCCAGAGGTAGGACTCCTGCATCTATAGAGTGATTACGTTCTCCAGCTTCCAGATCTATACAGTCTGTATTACCTGATAGGTCGGCATCTGAATCATTATCATCGTCCCCTTGATTAGGTAATGTAAAAGCACAACCTGGAGGTAATGAACTAATATCAAATTGTACTTGGTAACCCCCCGGAAGAAGTAGATCAAATAAATAGTAGCCATTCATATCTGTGGTCAACTCCCTGATGAAATTACCTTCACAGTCAAATAATCTAACGACTACTCCACCTATACCTGGCTCGCCTGGATCTTGTACGCCATCTCCATTAAGATCTTTCCAGACGAAGTCTCCGATCTCACCCGTTACTAATATCTCAGCTGCATCATTATCATCCTCGTCTCCATTTTCATTATTGATCTCATTGTCATTAAGATCATCTTCATCAAAAATGCCATCCGGATCTAAGCCATCAACTAAATCATTATCATTAAAGGCATCATCATCAGGCGTACTGTCTGCATCTGTCTGTTCTTCTCCATCTTCATTCTCTCCACCTGTTATCTCCGCCTCGTTATACCAACTGCTTAAGTCTGCACCTGGTGGTACTTGTACTTCTAAGTTAATCGTTACGATGATCTGGTCACCTGGAGCTAATGGACCTGGTATCGTATAGTAGGCATTAGCACCTGTCATAGTCCAACCCGGATTAGCTGCCGCATTGAATATGTAACCTGCATTAATATAATCTACGATCTCTACATTATATGCTGTCACATTACCTTGGTTAAATACTGTGATATCATACACGGCAATCTGACCTGGCGTGTATGGACCTACGTTATCGATTGTCTTAATTAATGCAAGATCAAATATTTCTGGCTCTGCAGGATCGTTATCATCCTCATCTCCTCCATTGTTATCTATCTCATCATCTACAACATCACCATCATTATCTGGATCCCCGTCTCCATTACTATCAATATCATCATCGGTTCTATCATCCCCATTATCATCATCGAAGCTTTCTATCTCACTAATATTCTTCCATGCATCTGGGTCAGTACATGCCTTTAGTATTAATGAGAACTTAACCTCTATACTATCTCCAGGAAGAATCAAATCATCGACAGTTGTAGTCGCAATACCAGCAACTGAATCGTAAGACCAAATAGGATCATTATTAGTATCATAATCATATCCACAAGGGATAAAGTCATTCAATACTATATTAGTCAATCCTACATTTCCTTGATTGTATATCCAGTGAGAGAAATTCAGCTGATCTCCATATCTATAAGGACCACTTGTTGTCTCTATTTTTCTCATAGCGATATCTATGATCTCTACAGTCTCTGGATCGTGGTCGTCTTCATCATTAGGATCATCTAAAGAGTCGTCCGTAGGATCTCCGTCATTATCTGGGTCATTGTCTGGATTAGAATCTGCATCCTCTTGAGGATCTCCGTTCTCGTCCTCAAAATCAGTAATCTCACTTACATTCGTATAATTATCTGCCCCACCTGTCGTTTCTTCTAACGTCAAGAATAACGGTATCTCTACACATGTATCTTCGAGCAGAGGTCCTGCAATTGTATATTCTACGTCTGGTCCTGCGCCGACTACTGTCCAAGGCGTCGTCTGATCAGCTGAATCAAAACTGTATCCTACTGGTAAATAATCTATGACATTGACATTCTGTACAGTCTGATTACCTTGGTTGCATATTGTGATCTTAAATCCTAACAAGTCACCATATGCATAAGGACCTTCCGTTACTATTTGCTTAATCAATGCAAGGTCAAAAATGGCAACCTCTTCTGGATCATGATCATCTTCATCATCAGGATCATCTACTGAATCATCATTAGGATCGCCGTCATTATCTGGATCATCGTCGCTATCACTATCTATATCATCACCTGGATTTCCATCCTCATCATCTGCACCTCCTATCTCAGAAATATTAGTGAATGAGCTTTCGTCCATATCAAGACATTGCTGTAATGTGACATTGATTGTCACAACTGTGCTATCGCCTGGTGTCAATGGTCCTGCAATAGTTGCATTCGCAATACCGGTCGCAGCATCGTAAGTCCAACCACTCGCATCATTATCAGGTGTGTATAAGAATCCACATGGCAAGTGCTCATTAATCAGAATATTAGTCGCTGCAATATTCCCTTGATTATAGACAGTGATATCAAATGGTATCACATCTCCATAAGAAAATGGCGCTTCGGTTGATGTTGTTTTCTTCTGAGCTAAATCGAACACCTCAATAATTTCTGGATCATGATCGTCTTCATCATTAGGATCGTCTAATGAGTCATCCGTAGGATCGCCATCATTATCTGGATCATTGTCTGGATTAGAATCTGCATCCTCTTGTGGATCTCCATTCTCATCTTCAAAGTCTGTGATCTCACTTACGTTTGTATAATTATCTACTCCACCTGTTGTCATCTCTAATGTCAAGAATAACGGCAACTCTATACACGTATCTTCCAATAGAGGTCCTGCAATTGTATATTCTACATCTGGTCCTGCGCCGACTAATGTCCATGGCGTCGTCTGATCAGCTGAATCAAAACTGTATCCTGCTGGTAAGTAATCTATTACATTGACATTCTGTACAGTCTGATTACCTTGGTTACATACTGTGATTTTAAATTCTAATAAGTCACCATATGCATAAGGACCTTCCGTTACTATTTGCTTAATCAATGCAAGATCAAATATCGCAATCTCCTCAGGATCATGATCATCTTCATCATTAGGATCGTCTACTGAATCATCATTAGGATCTCCGTCATTATCTGGATCTCCATCTGGGGTAGAGTCTATGTCATCTCCTGGTTCGCCATCCTCTCCATCACCGTCTGTTATCTCTGCTACGTTAGTGAATGATGCTTCGTCCATATCAAGACATTGCTGTAATGTCAAGTCGATCATCACAGCCATACTCGTGCCTGGCTGCAATGGTCCCGCTATGGTAATACTCGCAATACCAGTACCATCATAGACCCATCCTGCTGCATCATTACTTGCATTATAAATGTATCCACAAGGGATGTGATCCAGTACAACTATGTCAGTCGCCGTCTCACTACCTTGATTGAATACCTCAATTGTAAACGATATAGTATCACCATAGAAAAATGAAGCCATAGTCCCGACGATATCTGTCGGGATAGTCTTTCGCTGAGCAAGATCAAATATTTCAATACCTGCTACATCATGATCATCCTCATCTTCTCCAGCATCAGGACCTCCTTCTGTTATTTCATCATCGTCATCATCACCCAAGTCTGG
>CAZBXL010000049.1:6161-30856 GCA_964495785.1 uncultured Saprospiraceae bacterium
GCTACTCCTGCAAAGCCAAATCCTGCTGGCAAGTAATCAGCCAATTCAACATTGTACATATCGACATTACCTTGATTGAATATCGTATGTCTGAATTCGATGACTTGACCGTAAGCGTATGGAGGTTGTGTAACCGTCTCCTTTCTTATAGCTAAGTCTACAATATCAACATCTCCACAAGTTTCTTCATTTTCTTCTGGATCACCATCATTACTTCTGTCTAAGAAACTTTCGTTATAGAAACCTTCTCCTGGCACTGGATCATCTGCTCCATTAGCTGTTCCACAGAAAGTATAAATCTCGTCACCTTCAGTATCAGGATCACTTAAGTTAATCGTGACATTGACACTTAGGTTATAACATTGTGTCTCACCGGCATCAATTGTCTGATCATCCGCTAAGTCCCACTGACCAGAAATCGGTAAGGATTCAGGTCCCGGATTAGCACTATGTCCTGTAGCATCTGTTGTGTACTCTGCACTATTAATTACAAAATCATTGTCGAATGCTGGTTGATCCCAAAGATCATAATCACCTGTAGCTCCTCCAATATTCTGTACTGTAATTTTAAATGTTGCTGTATAAGTCCCATCTGCATTTCTTACTGCATCAATGAAATCTTTCTCATGTGTCACATATGGTATATCCACACATACATCATCTATCTCATCAGCAGTGCCATCATCATTGATATCTAATAATGTCTGATTAAATAATCCTTCGCCAGGTTCTCCTGTTCCTCCATTTAACTCTCCACAAGATGTATAATCTGCATCTCCTGGTGTCATAGGATCCTTAAGATCCATAATCATACATATCTCTAAAGTATAAATGTGTCTACCATTAGCAGCAATATTAATATCATCTGCAAACTGCCATCCACCTGTCGGAGGTGGTGTTGTCAGATTGGTAAACGGATGTACGCTTGAAGAATAATTAGCACTCAACATGATAAAGTCTTCATCAAATTGTGGCCAATCATAAAGATCATAGAAGCCAGATTCTGAAGACATATTTTCTACTAAAATATTCCAAGTCACACAGTATGAGTCATCAGGATTATGTTCTACTGTTGCAATTGTTTTATCATGAGTAATCATGAAAATATCTCTACATGCTTCGTCCATCTCATCGATGTCTCCATCGTTATTGACATCAAGGCTGGATTCATTGTGTAATGCTTCTCCTGGCTCAGAATCACCGTTTCCATTTGTAGATCCACATTCTGTTACGACATTATCTCCTGAACTTCCTGCTGAAAGATCAACGTCTACCTCTATCTCAATAGTACAGCAGTATGATGTATTAGGACTTATATCTTGATCATCTATCAGCAACCAACCTGGTGTAGCTGGAACTGGCAATGGTAAAGCACCGCCTCCTTGTACATCACAAGAATAAGTTGCTGCCATGATTTCGATGTCATCATCAAAAATAGGCTCATCATAAAGGTCAAACTCTCCATCAGCACCTCCTGTATTATATACACATATTTCGTAAGTCACCATATTATTGCCATTAGGCATAGGTACGAAGCTTACAACTTCTTTTTCGTGATATACGTAAGGTAAGTCTCCGCATGCCTCATCTTCTTCATCATTTACACCATCATTATCAAGATCTAAATAACTCTCGTTATACAGTCCTTCTCCTCTCTGAGGATCATTCAATGAATTAGAACCACATGCATCATAATTACCATCACCTGGAGTAGTAAGACTATTAAGATCCATTTCTACACACACGATCAAACAGTAAGTATGAATTGCATTAGCAGCAATCATCTGATCATCAGCGAGATTCCATAAACCTGAAGTCGCCAATGCTACCTCAGTTGGGTTAGCTGGATTACCAGCTGCATCACTTGTATATCTTGCACAAGTGGTTACGATGTCATCATCAAAAAAGACTTCATCATTTAAGTCATATGCACCTGCTGCACCTCCTTCATTCTCTACAGTTATCGTATACTTAACTTCAAAACTTCTTGCACCTGTCTGAGTAATTGATGTCAAATTCTTATCATGACTGATCGCTGGAAGATCTCCACATGCATCATCTTCTACATCTTGGATACCATCATTATTAGTGTCTAATGATGCTGTATTATATAAACCTTCTCCTGCTGAACCATCAGCATTACCTCCAGACCCACATTCTGAGTATGACTCATCACCTGGGCTATTAGGATCAGTCAGATCCATTGTCACATCTACGTACAATATGTAAGCGTGACAATCACCTTCAGCCAGATCTGCATCATTCGCTAATGTCCAAGGTCCATCTCCCAATAATGTTGTAGGTCCAGGGTTACCCGGATTCGATGGTGTATCTGAAGAATATCTTACTGCATCAATTACAACATCATCATCAAATTCTGGCGTGTCTAATAGATCATACACACCAGTTGCTCCACCAATATTACATACATCAATTGTGTACTCAACAGTATAACTACGTGGTCCTATCTGAGTCGTTCCAACTATTTCTTTTTCTAATGTAAAGTAAGGAACATCTCCACAAGCTTCATCCATCTGATCAGCTACCCCATCATTATTAGTATCAAGAGAACTTTCATTATACAGTCCTTCTCCCATCATACCATCGGGTCCAGCTCCACCATCACCGCATGCCGAATAGATATCATCACCTGAATCAACGGCACCTCCATCTTCTAAATCAAGATCAACACACACTACTAACTCGTATAGATGAGTCTCACCTGCAGCAAGTATCTCATCATCACCCAATAACCAACCTAATCCAGAAGGAACTGGAAGAGCTAATGGCAATGTCGGATGAACTGTGCTTGAATAAGTAGCACTTAAGATCGTAAAGTCTGTATCGAATTGAGGAAGGTCATATAAATCATAGAACCCAGCTTCAGTACCACCGTTGGTTACTTCGATTTCATAAGTTACACAGTAAGAACCATCTGCTTGTTGTACGATACTCGTAAGCGATTTTTCATGTGTGAATTCAAATACATCTTCACAGGCTTCATCCATCTCATCTGAGACACCATCATTATTGACATCAAGATTAGACTCGTTGTACAATGCTTCTCCCGGACTTGGATCACCAGGTGTTGCTGTACCACATTCTGTTACGACATTATCTCCTGAACTTCCTGGTGCTAAGTCAATATTTACTTCTATATCTAATGAGCAGCAGAATGTCTCTCCTGCCGCAATAGTCACATCGTCATCTAACAGCCAGCCTCCTGTCGGCACTGGCACTGTTAGTGCTCCACTTGTACCTGTATCGCAAGTAAGAGTAGCTGCAATAATCTCAATATCATCATCAAATTGCGGATGATCGTATAGATCGTACATGCCATCTGCTCCACCATCGTTGGTTACACATATTTCGTATGTCACCATATGATTACCATTAGGCATGGCGACGAAACTACTTACGCTCTTATCATGGAATAAGTGTGGTAAATCTCCACATGCTTCATCAGCTTCATCAGCTGTACCATCATTATCTAAGTCAAGAGTTGACTGATTAAACAAGCCTTCTCCTGGCTGGCCATCAGAACCTGCCCCTCCGTCACCACATGCAGTATAATCACCATCACCTGGTGTCGTTGGACTATTCAAGTCCATATCTATACATACAGTTAACGTATACACTTGTTGCGTTCCTGCCGCTATCGTCTGATCGTCTGCTAATGTCCAAGGGTCTACAATTCCTAAGTCTACTGCACCTGGATTGCCAGCATTGCCCGTAGCATCCGATGTATAGTTAGCACATGTGATTGTGATATCGTCATCATATGTCGTATCATCATTAAGATCATAAGTTCCAGCTGCCCCTCCATCATTACTGACTGTAATCGTGTATACAACATCCCAAGAAGTAGGACCTGTCTGTACGATATTAGTCAATGACTTCTCATGTGTGATAGCAGGTAATTCTTCGCAAGCTTCATCTTGTATGTCACCTAAGCCATCACCATCTGTATCGACCGTACTCTTATTATATAATCCTCCAGAACTATTCGGATCATTAGGATCACCTGCTGCGCAACTATTGTAGATACCATCTCCCGGTGTTGCTGGATCAGTTAGATCCATACTTACATTAACCGTTAAGTTGTATACTTGACATGATGATGGATCTATATCTTGGTTAATCGCCATAAGCCATGGACCTACACCTGCAAGGTTTCTCGGGCCAGGATTGGCAAGGTTACTTGTAGCATCTGAAGTATAAGTAGCATTATTAATTACAACGTCATTATCAAAGCATGGCTGATCACTCATATTGTAATCACCTGTCGCTCCACCTATGTTACAAACTGTAATCTCATAAATGACATCAAAATCTCTTGCACCTACCTGAGTCACACTAACAACATCTTTATTAATTGTTAGATAAGGTAGATCAGCACATACCTCATCTTCTTCATCTGGAGTGCCATCATTATTGGTATCTAAAAAACTCTGATTATACAATCCTTGTCCAGCTGCTCCATTCATACCTGCTCCTCCCACTCCACATTCCGTATACATATCGTCTCCTACTACTCCATCCTCTAAGTCTATCTCTATACAGACTTCTAAGACATACACATGGTTAGCATTAGGTGCAATAGACTCATCATCACCTAATACCCAGCCTGATGTAGGAGGTACTATCGGAAGATTAATACTTGGGTGTATTGTACTTGAATATGTAGCACTTAATATAGAGATGTCATCATCGAACTGAGGTAAATCTGTCAGATCATAAAATCCAGATTCTGTACTGTTATTTTCTACTGCAATATTATAGGTAACACAGAATTGATTATGCCCAGTCTCTACCACATCAGCGATAGTCTTATTATGTGTAATCATAAATACATCTTCACAAGCTTCATCCATCTCATCAGGTGTACCATCATTATTAAGGTCTAATGTAGACTCATTATATAATGCTTCACCTGGACTTGGATCACCTGGTACTGCTGTTCCACATTCTGTCACAATATTATCACCAGAACTACCTGGAGCTATATCTATATTGACTTCTATCTCGATGGTACAACACTGTTGAGAACCAGCACTGATATCTTGATCATCCAATAGCAACCAACCTCCCATAGGAACTGGAGGTATGAATGTCCCATTGGCACCACCTACATTACATGAATAAGTTGCTTCTATAATCTCAATATCATCATCGAAGATAGGCTCATCATATAAATCATAAGTACCATCTGCTCCTCCGTTATTATATACACATATCTCATAAGTAACCATGTGATTACCATTAGGCATCGCTACGAATCCAGTCGCTTCTTTTTCATGATAAACGTTAGGTAAGTCACCACATGCCTCATCTACTTCTTCTGCCATACCATCGTCATCAAGATCGAGTGATGACTGATTATACAATCCTTCTCCTGGCATTGGATCATTTAATACACCAGAACCACAGGCATCATAATTTCCATCCCCTGGAGTCGATGCACTATTAAGGTCCATATCTACACAGAATATAATACAATATGTATCAGTAGTATTGGCATCGATTATCTGATCATCAGCTAAATTCCAAGGTCCAACTAAATCCATACTTATAGTAGGGCCAGGATTATTAAGATTACCATCTGCATCACTTGTATATCTTACACATGTCACAGTGATATCATCATCAAATGCAATTTCGTCATTCAGGTCATATTCCCCTTCTGCGCCTCCGTCATTAGTAACGGTAATCGTGTACTTCACTTCCCAAGATCGTGCATCGGTCTGTGTAATACTTGTTAATTCTTTATCGTGACTTATGACAGGTAGATCTCCACAGTCACTATCCGTAATATCGTCTGTACCATCGTTATTAGTATCAATGCTTGCTTCATTATATAAGCCTTCTCCAGGTCCAGTTTCACCACCGTTGCCAGAACCACATGCTGCATATGATTCATCTCCGATGCTTGCATCATCCTCTAACTCTAAAGTCACATCTACTGTTATGGTATATAAATGGCAGGCTCCATCAGCTAAAGTCATATCATCTCCCATAGACCATGGTCCTGAGCCCATCAACATAGAAGGTCCTGGATTACCTGAGTTGCCAGAAGCATCAGTTGTATAGCTTGCACTATTAATAACAATATCATCATCGAATAATGGTGTATCAGTGATATCATACATGCCATTAGCCGTACCGATATTGCAAACTTCTACATCATAAGTTACTGTCCAGTCATAAGCACTTGTCTGAGTAATCGTCGTTAAGGTCTTATCCAAAGTGAAATATGGTAAATCTGCACACGCTTCATCTTCTCTATCAGGCGTACCATCATCATTGATGTCTAATAATGATTGATTATATAGACCCTCTCCAGGAGCTCCATCCATATTACCACCAGTTCCACATGCAGTTAAAATATCATCACCTGTTACACCATCTTCTAAATCTATATCTAAACAAACGGTAAGCACATATACGTTAACTTCAAAACCATCTAACATTTCATCATTCGCTAATTGCCATCCTGCACTTGGAACTGGTATAGAAAGAGGCGTCAATGGATGAACTGTTGACGAGTATTCTGCATTTAATATCGTGATATCATCATCGAACTGCGGAAGATCGTACAGATCATAAAAGCCTGTTTCAGCACTTCTGTTTTCGACTGTTATATTATAAGTTATACACCATGAACCATCTGCTTGCTGAGTGACATTAGCAACTGTTTTAGTATTACTGATATTGAAAATATCTTCGCAAGCATCATCTTCCTCATCCTGTATTCCATCATTATTTAAATCTATACTTGCACCATTATATAAGGCTTCTCCAGGACTTGGATCGCCCCCAGTAATAGAACCACATTCTGCAACTACATTATCACCAGAACTACCTGGACTCAAATCTACATCTACTTCGATATTAAGTGTATAACAATAAGTCTCTCCTGCAGCTATAGTACGATCATCATCTAAATTCCAACCTGGTGCTGCTGGCACTGGCACCATAAGTGTTCCTCCCGCTCCTACAGTCGATGTATAAGAAGCAGTTATTATTTCGATATCATCATCAAATACAGGCATATCATTTAAGTCATAAGTTCCAGGAGCTCCACCTTCATTATACACACAGATTTGATATGTTACCATATTATTTCCGTTAGGCATAGCTACGAAATTATTTAGATCTTTTTCTATTCTAATTGCTGGGAGGTCGCCACATGCTTCATCCGTCTCATCATCTACACCGTCATTATTTAAATCAAGAGATGACTGGTTGTATAATCCCTCTCCACCGGCTGGACTGCCTGGTATGGCATTACCACACTCACTATACACACCATCACCTGGTGTCGTATCAGAATATATATCCATTTCTACACATACGATCAGACAGTAAGTCTGAGGAAACAATGGATCAATAGATTGATCATCTGCTAAATTCCAAGGTCCTGTACCCGTCAATGTAAATGGACCTGGCATACCAGGATTACCCGCTGCATCTGTAGTATATCTTGCACAAGTAACAACAATATCGTCATCAAATATGATCATATCATTGAGATCATATGTTCCTGTTGCTCCTCCGTTATTAGATACAACGATGTTATACTTCACTTCCCAACTTCTTGCACCTGTCTGAGTGATACCTCCAAATGATTTCTCATGAGTAATGGCAGGTAGGTCACCGCAATCTTCTGCTGTCTCATCTCCATTGCCATCTCCATCTTCGTCAAGGACAGCTTCGTTATATAAGCCCTCTCCAGGAGAAGGTGGTCCTGGTACAACAGATCCGCATGGTATATAATTATTATCCCCAGGACCTGCATCTGTAAGATCCATCGTAACATTAACTACAATTGTAAATATCTGACATACATCAGGATCAATATTCTGACTAGATGCTAAGTCCCAAGGTGTCACTGTCGGAGACAATGTGACTGGTCCAGGATTAGCAGGATTAGCTGTTGCGTCAGATGTATAGCTCACCGTATTAATGACGATATCGTCATCGAATGCTGGCTGATCCCACAGATCATAATCATCAGAAGCCCCACCTATATTACAGACTTCTACTTCGTAAGTGACATCCCATGACTTAGGTCCTGTCTGACTTATATTTGTCAATGATTTAGTCAATGTCAGATATGGTAGATCACCACATGCTTCATCTGTCTCGTCAGGTGTACCGTCGTTATTAGTATCTAAATAGGATTCATTATACAATCCTTCTCCTACTTGTCCTTCTGTCATACCGCCAGCACCACATTCTGTATAACTATCATCTCCAATCACTCCATCTTCTAAGTCTATATTAACACATACTGTAAGTGTGTAAAGATGAGTACCATTAGACTGAAGATTAACATCATCAGCTAACATCCACCCTGCCGCAGGTACTGGCACTGACAATGTAGTCAATGGATGAATCGTAGACATATATTCTGCAGAAAGGATAGTAATATCATCATCAAACATAGGTAGATCAGATAAATCGTAGAATCCTGCCGCATCACTTGTGTTATTAACGCTAACATTATATACGGCACACCACGTCCCGTCTGGATTCTGGGTAACTGATGCTAAAGTCTTTACATGAGAAATCTCGAATACGCCTTGACAAGCGTCATCCATATCATCTCCCATACCATCATTATCTAAATCTAAAGACGCTTCATTATATAGTGCTTCTCCAGCAGTAGGATCTCCACCATTGGTACTACCACACTGAGTAATTGTATTGTCTCCACCACTTCCTGGGCTTACGTCTATTGTTACTTCTATATCGATAGTACAGCATTGTTGCGATCCCGGAGAAATATCCTGATCATCGATCAGTAACCAACCTGCCGTCGGTACTGGTAATGATAATGCACCACTGCCTCCTGTTGTACAAGAGAAATTCGCATCTACAATCATGATATCATCGTCAAAGCCTGGCATATCATATAAGTCATATGTCCCATCAGCACCACCGTTGTTAAATACGCATAACTCGTAACTTACCATGTGGTTACCATTAGCCATCGCTACGAAACCACTAACTGTTTTTTCTATATAGACATTAGGCAAGTCACCACATGCTTCTTCTGTTTCTTCTGGAGTGCCGTCATTATCTAAGTCTAAATGTGATTCATTATATAGCCCTTCTCCTGGCATTGCTTCATTTAATGGATTAGAACCGCATGCATCATAATTACCATCACCAGGAGTCGTAGCACTATTAAGATCCATATCTACGCATATGATCACACAATAGGTATCCGTTTCCCCTGCTGCGATAGCTTGATCATCTGCAATCGTCCATGGGCCTACGAGATCTGTATCATTAGTCGGGCCTGGATTATTAGGATTACTATCTGCATCACTCGTGTAACGTACACATGTAACCGTAATGTCATCATCAAATGCTATTTCATCTTCCAAGTCATACATCCCTGATGCTCCACCGTTGTTATCCACCGTTATAGTATATTTTACTTCCCATGATCTTGCTCCGGTCTGAGTAATACTTGTTATGGATTTATCATGAGTGATGCTTGGTAGGTCTCCACAATCGTCATCTGATTGGTTAGGCATACCATCACCATTAGTATCTAATTGTGCTTCATTATACAGCCCTTCGCCTGGCATAGGTGATCCGCTACCATTAGCTCCGCAAGCGGTGTAACTATTATCTCCAGGACTTGTAGGGTCTCCTAAATTCATTGTCACGTCAACTGTAACAGTATAAGTTTGGCATTCATTAGGCTCTATATCTTGTACGTCAGCTAGATCCCAAGGACCTGAACCTATCAATGCTGTAGGTCCTGGATTAGAAGGATGCTCAAAAGCATCAGTTGTGAACTCTGCACTATTAATCACGATATCATTATCGAAATCTGGAACATCATTAAGATCATAAGTTCCAAACCCTCCTCCGTCATTACAAACCACAATATCATAACTAACTGTAAAGTCATATGCGCCAGTCTGTGTTATACTTGATATCGTTTTTTCTATTGTATAAAAAGGCAATTCGCCACATGCATCATCGATAGAATCGGCCATACCATCTTCATTTACATCAAGGCTGGCTTCATTATATAACCCTTCTCCGATTCCAGGAATTCCGCCGCCGCCAGAACCACAAGCGGTATATGAATCATCTCCTGATACTCCATCTTCTAAGTCAATCTGGACAACCAAGCATATCTCATAAATGTGCCCTCCTGAACCAAGCAATTGTACATCATTACCCAATAACCATCCTGGAGAGTTAGGTGCTGGAACACCAAGGGTTCCACTTGGCCCTGCAGTACTTGTATAACTTGCACTTATTATCGTTATATCATCGTCAAAGTCTGGTCTATCATATAGATCATATTCTGTATCTAAAGCACTATTATTATCTACTGCTATTTCATAACAAACTGTGTATTCATTTTCATTGGCTGTAGGTACTGCATCTACAAAACTCTTAATCAATGTAGGACAAGCTATGGCATCAAATGGTGCACTTAATGTGAAACAAGCATCCCCTACTGAATAGTACTCAAGGTAATATACACCTGGAGAAGGAATCAAAAATGAGTCATTCGTACCACTTTGTATAGGTAAGTCACCTGATGGTGTCACCTCATACCAATTATAGTTAGTAAACCCAGGCGGACCTACGACAGTACTTGATACGTCTGAGCATAATATTACTTGGTCAAATAGATCATTAGTTTGTTGTTCTTCTACTACTATCGGATACTCTGCCATAAACTCACACATCTGGCCATTCTCCATAAAATTAACGGTAACCGTATATGTGATATCTGAAGCTACATCACAAGCTGTAGGTGTCTGACTTGTAGCATCATCAAGGTATGTAGCTGGTGACCAGTCTACTGTTACGATATTTCTATATTCCGTCGGTAAATCTAAATCTAAAGCTACGCAACCGACATTACAAGCTTGCTCAGCCTCATAATCTTCAAATACAAAATCCCCAAGACTAAAGATTTCTGTATCAAAATTAAATTCCATACATCCGCCGGTCTGGCTCGTCACATTTAATACAACAGGATTTGTTAGTCCAAATCCTTCTGCTAAGGTTATGCATAAACTATCACCAGCAGCATTAGGAACAATAGTTGCTCCAGCTGATGGATTGACTGAATAATTAAGATCTGCACAGTAACTGACCTTAAGAGGAGCTCCAGGACAAATTGCAATACTCTGTCCTAACTCATCAGATGCAGTAGGCTCTATACTATCATAGTAAAAGTCTTGAGCATCACAGACACAATTTGTTTCTTGCATCACCATCAAGAAAACTGGACAAGCTATATTCTCATCTACATCAAAGCAACCCATAATATTAAGAGTATCACCCGAAATGATACTTACTGAAACAAATGCTGAATCCAACGGTGGATCAAAACTTTCAAGAATACCATTTTGATTCAAGTCTCTAATCAATTTGATTTTGATATCATCCATATAATCATCACTACTGTTATTGGCCAGATCTACATCATAGCATAACGGCACTGTACCATCTCCATTTCCACAACCTACTGTTAAGGTCTGATCAACTACTTCTACTGGAGGATTAAAATTCACTTGAATAGCAGGATTTACACTATTTAGAACTTGGACATCACACATGATTCCTTGCTCCATACAATTAGAATTCATCACGGTACTGCTTACATTAACTCCTAAGTCTTGCTCTCCACAACCTACATCTTCCGGAACTTCAAACATGAAACTTATCTGAAATGCCTGTCCTGGACCTATACCATCAGGTATATTAAAGCATAGGTGTGTTATCGCTCCATCCATCTCTTCTGTGAACATAGGCATGTGTCCAGCTGGACTAAGGAACTGTACACTACCCATCATATACATGAATGTGCTAGTTTCTATATCCATGCAGGCCATGCTATTATTTGAGACGCCTGTAGGACTAATATTGAGGAAGTTTAAGGTTATCGTACTTGGTTCTCCACATGTCGCATCCAATGGATCTGCAAATACAAAGAATTGTGCAAAATCACTTGGATTAGCGCCATCTACGATTATCGGCGATGTCGGCACAAATCCTGTCCCTACTCTCGCTTCGCATGGGTCTGCGGCATCACCTCTAAACCATATACTTGTACCTGATACAAAATCTTCACAACTGGTTATAACATCAAATTTTATTTCTACATTATTACTATCAAGCATAGATGCCACACCTGGAAAACCCTCCTGATCGATAGGAGGCGCCCATATACTGTCATCTGTATATTCGAAGTATGAACCGTAGATATTATTCATAGCAGGATCTGGTGTCGGATCTGGAATAGATACTCGTGCACCAAAGTTACCTGGTCCTCCAGGAAAGACATACTCAAAACTACCCGGCACAAATTCCAAACCTGCTGGGAACCAAAATTCTGGTTCTAAGTCAACCAATAAAGTAGGTCTTACATTTTTTAATCTTATCCCGAATTCTACGGTATCACATAACAATAATTCCGCTGGTGAATTGCAACTCCATTCTGCTTGCAATTCTGCTTCTTCAGCTATATATTCATAACAAGCTCCTGCTGCATCACATTGTGTCTCACCGAGAGCAGTAAACAATGCTGCCTTATCTGGATCAATACAACCACTTACTGTAGTTAAACATAATTCTACATCTACATCATCTAAACCTACTGGACAGAAAAGTAATTCTGTTTTTACCTGAATAGTAAAACACTCATCTATTGCCAAATCAGGATTAATGACACTATATAAATTAGAGCCAGGTCTTGCTTCTACTAAATTCCAAGTAATAGGCGTACCAGTTTCATCACAGACATCAATAAGCTGGATAGTCGTTGGAATTTCGATAGTCGTAACGACGTTAGTATGCGTTCCCATATCGACTCCATTATCAGGACTACATACCATATATGTATTGACTTCATTCATCATCGCCTCATCTGCGATGAGAGTGTTTTGGATGGTTGCAATAAGAGGTGGAAAATTCATACTCTTATCTGAGAAATTATCAGGTGTCGTCACTATAGTTCCTGTCTGACGCATAGGATTAATACTTCCTGGTGAATCATCTGGATGACTTACAATATTCTCATAATGTCTTACACAACCCCATGGCTCTGGATTACCATCACAATCAGTACCATATGGATTAATAGGATATCTAAAGCCATTTGAATTTGGATAAATACTACCTCCCCTTAAGTAAGTACTGTTATAGACACCACTGACACCTGGTAACGAAGGTACATATGGATCAGCAAATTGATATTGTAACTGAAAGTCTCCAGACTCTATATCTTCAGGACATAGTGACGAGAGGCTATATTTAATACCATAATTACATACTTCTCCTCCACCTACCGGTATGTGAGGGAATGGATCATTAGGTACATGGACTAACTGATTTACATCACAAATATCATTAGTATTATTACTTGCAATTGGCCCTCTATAATATGCTTGAGATTGTCCTATTGTATAATCATTATCTATTATTTTCATCATAGACAATTGTGAAGGATCAGCTGCGATACAACAAGTCTCTCCATCTGGACCAGTAAGACAGTTTAAGTTTCCACTTGCAGTGTCTATAAATGGACTAAATGAAACCTCGCTACCATCAGGCATTACAATGACTCCATTATCTAAATAAACCATATTACTAGGAAAACTCAATTCTAAAAATTCAGTTGCCATAAAAGGTCTATATTCATTTTCATACCAAGGTGTGATACCCGGATCTACATCAGGTAATGGATTCTGTAAATTAAATGTATACTCTACTTCAGTATTACAATCTGTCACACATACGTCTTGGGTTATCGTAATAGGTCCAGGCAAGTGGCTTTCGTAGGGGCGAGTTGTTCTACAAGTTCTACTATTGACGGACACGCTACATGTACCTACCGTATTCATTCTTGTATCTGCGTAAGGGAATAAGTATCCATCAGTAGGAGCTGCGCCTCCATTAAGTGCAGAAAGTGAGACATTAGGATTACGAACTAAGGGAATTTTTAAATCCATATAGAAGAAGTCTCCATCCTCTAAATCTAATTGAGCAAGTAATTCTGTATGACAATTATTATTTAATTCATCTGGTGTAGCCGAGGCACAACCTTCATCTCTTCCAAAAAAGACAAACATTCTAGACAAATCATTAGCATCATCCCAAATTGACTGATCTGCGGTATAATATGATGCTGCTGAGGATTCTGGATAATTGGGGTTTTCATCATCATCTGGGCAGGCACCATTTAATTGTAATGTGCCTTCTACTCCCATATTTACTAATCTGATACCAGGGTAAGTTGTATTATCTTTGTTAGCATCATCATAGGCTAGCATACAATCCGGTATCCCAATCTCAACAGGACCGGTCCCTGCACTTACATCTTCATGAAACCAGCCTTCAAAAGTGACATTGTACGGATCAGGAATAAGATTCTCTTCCCATCCACGATATCTAACATCAAATAGCCAATACCCATCACCTTCATAATATACTGAAGAATTCAAAACCTCATAGCCTATTCTCGCATACATTGTATCTCCAGGTAAAAACCTAATTAGGTCTTCTGTAGGAACATCTGCAGCTGTTAATTTTTGGGTCATGGCCTTATCAGCATATCCAAAATTAGTCCTCTGTAGAGTATCTACAAATGCCATAATATCACACTGACAACCGCAACCATTCCATCTTACATACGTAGCTGCACTGTCACAAGCTCTTACGATCTCACATGGATCAGCCTCAGTACAAGACATACATTCTTCTACGACTTTAAATGACACAAAGGCATAATCATTAGGAGAACAAAATCCTTCAAATTCTAAATTGAAAAAATAATCATGTGCAGTCACATTTCCATCACCGGCAGGAACTTCTACAGTATAGCTTACAGTGTCTAATACTCCACCTCCTAAGTCTATTGTATTAGGGTATCCGATAGCACCTGGTACTCCTACACCTTGATAAGTTGCTGATCCATTTTCAAATCTGATATGCTTTATCCTCTCACCGGCAGCTGTAATAGTAGCTACTAATTTTATCCCTCCGGACATAGCACAGTCGCCAATATTATTAGAGTCGAAGTCATAATGAAATTCGTAACCGTTAGTACCGGGAGTCCAGATATCGCATACTGTAGTGACATCTTCAGTGATTGGGATTCCAAATCCAGCTGTCTGAACAGCATTTGTCGTAGATCCACCATTACCATAGAAGAAAGAAACTGGTTCGCTAAGATTAGCAAATTGCTGAAAATCTTGTCCACAATTTCTCTTTCCATTCACTTCGATTCGAGTTAGATTACAGGCGAGGTTTCCATCACATGCAGCCATACTTTCGCTACAACCTATGGATATTGTTGTCGTTATTATTAGATTTTGGTCTCCAGCAAGATCATCTAAAAATCCATCACCATCTTCATCTGTAAGACCATATGCTGCATCTGTATTCATTGTGAAATCCATCTCTATGACGGATCCATTTTGAGTAAATAAAGAAGCATCTAAAGGTATCCCATTGACTTCGATTCCTGACACATTCATACCACTACCAGCGCAACCTGCATACTTTAGTATTAGGTCTTGCCATAATCCATCAACTGGATCATTATTAGCACTCGATAGATTAACGGTAAAACTTAAATCATCACCACAAATACTACCATACTGAATATCAGAGGTTAATGCCACAGGGCTTGCTCCAAAATTAGGAGTAAACCTAACGGCTCCTAAAATACTGGTCACGCCAAAGCATACTTTATCAGCACAACCATAGTAAATTTTATATTCTGGCACCATGGCTTCATCGGTACATCCCAATGCATTATAACATACCTTCAGTGTCATTCTTTCATTGACATTAAATATATCATCATTATTGGCTCCAGCTCCAGTATTTCCATTGAACATAGAGCCTTGAATAATGACTTGTGCAGTACCTGCTGTAGCATCAATTGTTATAAGACTAGGGTCTACAGGTGTGCCATTAGCACAGATAGTTCCTAATCCATAATTGTTAAAATCTAATCCGCAGATTTCTAAAGTGTATTGGGACAATGAAGCTTGTATCCCATCCTGTGATACAAGAATTGTCTGACAGCTCTCTGTAGTTGTATTAGGAATATTTATTTCTTGCGGTGTTATGCTTAAGGTGTTAAGCACTGGAATTCTTACACCACCATTGTATTCTCCAATCTCTGTTAATGTGACATCACATTGCTCATCCATACCACTATCATTAGGATATGAAAAAATGAGATTTGCATCAAGATTTAATGGTGAATCAGAAGTAAGATCTACATCACAATCAGCTTTGATACATATATCAACAATATAAGCTGCTGCCGAATCTATTTGACTGATAAGAAACACTGGATTACTCGGGTCACTAACATCTAACTCACCTGCTTGTACGCCTGTGCCATAATGTTCCATAACACATCCTCCGTAAGTCAAACCTGGATCCAAATTTAACGTCAATTGTATGTTAGTTAAATCACATTCGCTAGTGTTATAAATAAGTAAACTAACTGTATCAGGAGAAGAGCATACGTTAAGTAAGTCTACTGTAGGAAAACCTGGAACCCCGTCAAGGGATGACATACTTACATCTGGACAAGAAGGACATGTTGTTATTTCTTCTTCTATTTCATATTCTACACATAATTCTGGAGCTCCTAATCCAGAATCAAAGGAATAAGTTCTTCTGTGACCTTTGCCCGTTATACTTAGACATAATGCATTACCTGCGCTATACCCCGGCCTATTAACTATTTCTTGTATTATACCACTTACATCAGGTGTTCTCTGAGCAGCTAATGCATCACCCGTACTCACCCATGTAGGTGGCGACCATGATACATTAGAAGAGGTAGTTACTCTGGATGAAGGTGGATTAGCCGCAGAGAAAGTAGCACAGTCATCTGCATCCTCACCAATAATCTCAAAGGCAGCACCTCTCGTACTCGGTGCAGCTGCTGTAAATTGTATATATGCATTAGTTATCGTGGCTCCTTGAGGAATATTATAACAGTCAAATCTAAATGCTGATATCGTAGAACCAGATGCACCATTAGTAGCACCAGTACCCAGACCTATATTAGAATCTGTGTCACCATAAGCGCCATTACCTATTATTTCTTCTGCATCATCAGAACCTGTAGCTACCTCGCAACATTCTGTGACAAGTGTAGGTGGAGGAAGCATTGACATTTTAAATGCTTTCTGAGCATCTTCGTATCTTCTCAACTTTTCTGCTTCAGTTGCACAATCTGCATCCATTAATGCAAAGCGTGAGATTTCTTGTTCTCCGAGTTTTTCCTTTTGATAATCGGTTATACCTCCTACTGCACTCTTTTTATTATCATCTTCTGCATGCAGAAATGTAGTTAGGAATAGACAGAAAATAATTGAGGCTATTAAAGACTTTTTGACTTTAAGATACATCAGCACATATTTAGAATAAATAAAAAATACATAGCTATAAGCCATAGAAATAGCAACTATAGTATGTACGCTTACTGATGTTGTGGATGGGACAATTGTAAAGCGTAGGGTGAAGAATTATAAAATTTCACCTAATAATGGGCTAATATACATATTATAAAAATTTATAATATGATATTTTACATATTAAATATTTACAATGTATAAATTACTGAAATTAAGTCTAATGCAATAAATTAATTAAAGAACTTAGGATTAATGAAATGAATGATTTAAGATAGATCTTATGGTCCAAAAAGGAAAAGCCCCTAAATTAAATTAGAGGCTTTATCCTTGATTCTTATAATTTAGACAGACCTTATCTTACATTAAGTTGCTGAGAAACAAGCTCATTGTCTGCAGTTATCATGATAATATAATTGCCTAATTCCATTGAATTGAGATTTATCATATAGGCATTCTGAGTAAGCCCTGTATTGTCACTGTCAAATTTCTTAGTCATGACCAATGATCCTGAGATACTATATATATCTATGGATACTGACTCAACTCTTTTATTTAATTCAATATTTAAAGTCTCTCCACTGATGATTGGGTTTGGATACAGACTTAACTCTAATAAATTTGCTTGTGAAACACTTCTTTGATCCACCGTTACTGATACTATATCTGAATAACTGTATTTACCATTAATATCTACTTGCTTAACTCTGTAGTATACTATTCCCGCTTTTTCCAATTGGTAGTCATCATATGAGTATGCTTTTTTGACTTTGTTTTCTCCAGAAAACTCAGTGGTATTGATTGATTTAAATCCTTGTGTATTTGTCACTGATCTTTCTATTTCATAATGACTTACGTTATATTCAGACTCTACTTCCCACTCTACATGACTGTATCCGTCTTCTCTAACAACAGATACTGAAAGCCAATCTACAGACAGTACACCTAATACATATCCTGCATTTATCTTTTCTTCGAATGTCTCAGTAACACTAAAAAACTCAGTGGTTCCGGGTCCATTACTTCCGTCTATCTCGCTATCTAAATTTTCATCATGCCCCACATTAGGTAAGGTTTCAGAATATGAACCGTAAGAAGTAAATTCCATATAGTATGTATCTTCTTCTAAATCCATAGTGTATTCCCCATCACTATTAGTCATGGCAGTTCCTTTAACATCCCCTTCTATATTTATAGCTCTAACTATCACACCGCTAAGTCCTTCTTCCTCTTGTTCTAAAACGCCTGTCTCTCTTGAAAAATCTAACCACACCTGACCAGATACTCTATTACCGATTCTATTGTTGACTTCTTCAGACATTGTAAAATCTCCAAGTACTATACTACAACCTTGACTTGTCGTTAAATTAAGATCGAAATATTCTCCATCATTAACTTCAATCTGTTCTGTAGCCGTATTCATAACTCCAATCGATTCTTCTACACCATTAACATTTGTTACAGAAACTTGTATTGGGAAATTGTCTTGAGTATAATTAAGCAATGATATATTAACAGATCCTAAACCACTCTGTCCTCTTAGCGCTACTGTAAACTCTGCTTCGATAGGTGGAATAACTTCAACATTAAAAATATAATTAATCTGATTGCCTCTGACATCTGTTGCTAAACATGAGTAAACTGAATTTTCAGATGGAAAGATTACTAAAAACCTACCATCTGATCCATCATTCCAAACATACATCGCCGATCCTGAAGGTGCTGATAATAGAAATGGTGCATCGGCACAAATATTACTTATTGAATTTGTAACTTCTTCATAAGTAGTTGCCTCAGTAAGTTCAAAATCACCTAATTCTACGGCACATCCTATATTAGACACTAATGTTAATGACTGATAAGCTCCATTTGATAATTCGATAAGTGTATTGGGACTTGACAATTCGTCTACAAATAAGTATTCGTCATTAGAATCAAAAACAAAAACTGAAATAGGATATGCTTCTATAGGAACATTATTTAGATTTAATTCTATAGAACCTGAGTCTCCATTTTCTCCTTGATTGACAGTTAATTCTGCATCAAAGTTTGGATTCACTTCCACTAAATAGGTTACTTCTATACCACAACCATTAGCATCAAACAGCATGACTGAATAATACTCAGACTCTTGAGGAGATACAGCCAGACTCTGACCCGTACTTCCATCATTCCATAAATAAGTAGCATATCCGTCTAACGCATCGATAACATACTCTTCTCCTTCACATATGAATACAGGTTCTGCTTCTAACTCTTCTCTTACTCCAGAAAAAGTTTCTATTGTAAATCCGTCGTATGAAAAAGAGCAGCCTTGAAAATCATCTATCAAGATTGCATCATAAACACCAGCACTTATTCCTACGGTAGCAATTGTATCTCTAAAAAATACATACTGATAAAATTCGCCATCCTGAGTAACAGAAGCTAATAGTGGCAAGCTAGCTGTATCAAAATTTTGTAATGTCAAGGTCAACTCACCCTCTTGGGCACATGATATTGAGTTGGTAACCGATGTGAGTATATTAGGTCTATCTACTTCCGTACGCATTACATCAATTACAACAGAGTCTGAATCTCCAAAAACTGTAGAAACTACCAGTTCATAAGAAGCATCTACATCTTCACTTACATCTATAGAATACGTTGTTTCATTAGTACTCCAGCTATAGAGCATACCTTCTAATTCTGCCTGAAGTGTGAGCACGGCTCCTGGACACATTGTGAAGTTCTGATCACTTCCCGCAAAGTTGTCTTCTAAAAAAATAAGATCGAAAACGACATCATCTTGCTCAGGATCTGTAGTACTTACAGCTTTATACTCTCCTTGTTTAGAAGGTGAAAACTGAGAAACAATAATACCTGCTCCTTCTCCCAATACGGTTCCATCAGGTCCTACCCATTCCCATTCTTCTGAATTAGGAAATACTTCTAATGTAATAACTGCATCATCTAACGCATGGACAATACCTGTCTCTACTCCGTTACTCCCATTGACAGTAGCCATTGCGGACTGAGCATATGTTTTTGATATAAAAGATGTGAATACGAATAGTAAAATAAACTTTTTCATAGGAATAGTTTTGAATTTCTTAATAAGTGATTTAAGCTTATTAGTCTATTGGGAAGAATGAAAGGGTGAGGTGTTGTAGATTGTTAATTCAAAAGTATATTAATTGGAGCTTAGCGTCACAATCATTATTATTGATTGACAGTAAAAAGGCCAAAAAGAGTACAATAAAACCTGTTGTAGACTATTGCTATGTATCTGTAGTGCTTTTGTTGTGTAGTACAAAAATGGGAATTTTAGAGTTTAGAATTAGCTGAATTTATTGCATAAAAAAAAGCCTCTGACACTTACGTATCAGAGGCTTTAGAGGTTTTTGGGACAAAGCCCCTTTCTTCCTAATGTACTTAATCTATAACTATGATTTTTCTATTAATTATAGAATTATCCATATTTACTCTTACTGTATAAACGCCTTTAGCCATCTCATCTACATTAAGCTTATATGCTTTAATACCTTCTTCTACATCGTAATCAATTACTGCTTTGGCCATCACTAATCGTCCTTGACTATCATATATATCTATAGAAAGCTCGTTGATTGACCTCACTACATTTAAGTCGAATGTCACTTCACTTACCACCGGATTCGGATAGATGTCTAACGAAGTATTCCCTCTTACACCATCTTCTCTACTTACAGACACAATCTCTGAAGCATTATGAGCTCCTGACAATTCTACTTCCACAACTCTGTAATAGTATATACCCTCTCCCACTAAGTCATAATCGTCATATGTATATGTCACCTCTGACTCTGAGTCTCCTTCCGTTATCATCTTGCCTACCTCTTGGAAGTCAGTTAAGCCATCTATTGATCTTTGAATTTCATAGTGACTCACATTTCTTTCGTAAGCTACACTCCATGACAACTCATGATGTGACTCCTTATTCTCAACCCAGATGTCATTCCACTCAATTGATAGTACCTTAAAGGTCACACCTGCATCTACGTGCTCGACATACTCTCCAGGCCATATCGTGTAATACTTCGTCGTATTTGGACCATTACTATTATCTACATCACTATCCATACTTTCATCTGATCCTACATTAGCTTGGGTTACACTATAACCTGACGGTAGCTCAAATTCTAAATAGTAACTGTTCTTACCAAGATAATCTATCATGTATTGACCATTAGCATCTGTCGTTGCACTTGCAACTTCTTCTCCTTCTATCGTTATAGCTCTCACGACAACATTTGATAATCCACTTTCTCCAGACTCTCTCATTCCATTTCCGTTATCATCTAACCATACATAATCTCCGATGGCTCCCATCGTATAGAATCCTGCTCCTATATCACATCTCTCATCTCCTGACTCAACTGTGAAGCTATCTGTCGTTCCTGATCCAAACATTCCTGTCACATCACTATCTATGTTTTCATTAATACCAAAGTTTGCAACAACTGGTACTAACTTTAATGGTGGATTGACAAATCTTAAATAGTAAGTTCCTGGAGCTGTACAGAACTTAAAGTATCCATCACCTGATGGCGTTCCTGGTTCGTGACCTGTATACTCTGTATCCCATAGGACCCATGATCCATTCTCTGATCTATACAATTCTACTTTGATTCCGTTTATTCCATTTTCTGAAATATCTTGAAGATCATTCTCATTGTAATCAAACCATACGTAATCTCCAATCTTAATACATTCATAGAAGCCTGCATCTATCGTTAGATCATTCTCTCCTGGTCCTAATACAACTATTGGTGTTGTTCCTGGACCATTACTATTATCTACATTTGAATCTAATGAATCATCTCCTCCTACATTACTATTCGTCAGTGTTAAGTCTGATCCTGCTGGAGACTCAAATCTCACATAATAAGATCCTGGATATAAATCATCAAATATGTAAAAACCTGAATTATCTGTAAATGTCGCATCTATGAAGAATCCGTTACTGTTGTATAACTCTACTCTTACATTGGCAATTCCTTGCTCATCAAAATCTTGGATTCCATTAGCATTAGCATCCGACCATACATAATCTCCTAATGATGCCAATGGTAATAAGCCAGCATCAACAGAAGTATTCGTCTCTCCTGCTCCTAATGTTATACATGGTGTTAAGCCATTATTATCTGCATCTGAATCATTATCTCCATCTCCTGCATTTGTCGCTCCAAATACACATCCTGATGGCAATGCACCTATGTCGAATCTTACTCTATATGCTCCTGGTAGTACACTATCAAACTGGTAGTTTCCTGATGCATCTGTTACTGTCTGTGTTATAACTGTTCCGTTACAATCTTCTAATATCACGGTCACACCTGATACACCCGGCTCACCTGCATCTTGGATGCCATTACCATTAAGGTCTTTCCATACGTAGTCTCCTATTGATCCTACTTGTGAGATACAGAAGTCTCCATCTTCTATACATTGACCCCAAGCTAAATTGATCTCTGCTGTCTGTCCACTTTCATTGACAAAGTTATTATCTAAAACACCATAGTCTGCAGGTATATCAAATGATAAACTGTAACATCCTTGTATTAGACCTTCAAAGCTGTATGCACCATCTGCATCGGTCGTAGTTGTCGCTACAGGTGTTGTCAGATCACCACAGTTATATAGTGCCACTGTAATGCCTGATCTACCTGGATCAGTTGCATCACCAATTCCATTACTATCTGTATCCTCGCATACCGTTCCGCTTATTACTCCACATTGTACTGGAATATTATTGAATGCAATCAACGGTGGATCATTAGGTTGTAAATCAACTGATAAGAAGTATGTGTTACTACCACATGCATTATCATCTAAGACGCCATTAGTGGCATCACTACCTAATACAATTTCATTGTTGACCTGACCATCTCTATCTATTGCAGCACCGTCATCTCCTGTTGGATCATATGTACCTGCAATTGCTGGACATGATACAGAAACTGGATATCCTAATGGATGTGTGTATACGATATCATATGTACCAGCTGCATCTACAAAGAATTGGTATGCTCCTCTCGTTCCATCTAATAAGTTACCATCTGCATCAGTTCCATATATCACATTTCCTGGACCTGTTACAGTAATCGTTCCTCCTGTAATTATCGCTCCTGTCTTCTCGCAATAGATATATCCTGTAGGATCTAATTCATCTAATTGTAGTATCTCTGGATCAACATCATCTTCGTCATCCATATCATTACCTAGTGTACTATCTGGATTTGAATCTATATCAACTGCTGCACCGTCTGCATCTTCAGCTGATGTGATCTCTGCGATATTTTCTATCTCATCTAAACCAAGGATATATGCTTGTGGTATTACTGTCATAACGACTCTTAGTGTAGCACTCTCCCCTGGCGCCAATGGCCCTGGTATTACATTTGTCAAATCACCATTAGCGTCTGTCATCCATCCGTTAGTATCATTATCACTGTACGCAAATCCTTCTTGTACATAATCTATGACATCGATATTGAAAGCATCTAATGACCCTTCATTCGTAACGATGATCATAAACTCTACATCATCATATACAGAATACGTAGCCATAGGATCAGAAACTTGCTTATCTAAGCTCAAGTCAAATACTTGGTTGATCATAATAGATGCTGGATCTTGATCATCACCACCTGTTGTATTAGCTGTATCTCCGTCTCCTGCTGTGTCGTTAGGAGTTGCGTTATCGCCTGGCGTACTATCTACATCATCTCCATCATCTGCTGTAATCTCTGCATCATTAGATATACTTGCTCCCATGAATGATGGATCTACCTGAAGTGTAATACTTAATGTTGCTGGTGCTGAACCTGCCGGTATGCTTGCCACTGTCGCAACTGCATTAGTACCCACAAGTACAAAATCTGGACTGCTTACGAATGTCATACCTGCTGGTATATAGTCCGTTACTTCCACATTGCTTGCATCCAAGCTTCCTTGATTCATGACTTCGATTGTATATGTCACATTATCACCTCCCATGAATGGTCCTGGTGTCGCTGTTGCATCTACAAATTTGTTCAATGCTAAATCGTAAACCTGATTTAATGGAATTGTCGCTACATCTTCGTCATCATCATCTCCATTGCCATCTCCATCTTCGTCTACATCAGCACCTGTTGCAGGATCACTATCTATGTCATCTCCATCATCTAATGTGATCTGTGCTGTGTTATTTAAGCTTGATCCCATAAAGTTCGCATCTATTGTAAATGTCAACTCTAC
>CAZBXL010000050.1:0-1200 GCA_964495785.1 uncultured Saprospiraceae bacterium
GCATATTAATTAGTAGTTGAGATTAATTACACTCAATTTCTTTACCATTTTTATTCCAGCATTTTTCTGAGATTATTCTATCGTTTTTGAAAGTCTGTTCTTTCCATAATGCTTCATTGTCGTGATATATTTTCCATATTCCTTCTCTTAGTCCGTCCTCGAAGTAAGCATCTACACAGTATCCATTTTCTTCAATATCGCAGATTTTCCAATTACCTATCCGTTTGTCATCTACCATTTGTCCTCGTCCAGCAAGATGTCCTTTGTCATGATACCACGTCATTAATCCATTGGCTTTATCATTGATATAATTTCCCTCCAATGACAGAATGCCGTCCTCTTTCCATTCTTTATGTAAGCCTTCTTTGAGTCCAGCGATGTAATGTCCTTCTGATTTTATCTGGCCATTTTCATAATAGGTTCTCCACATGCCGTCTTTCTTATCGTTTACATAGAGATTGGTGGTCACGCCATGCTGGCTATCGCTTATTTGATAACTTTTTATATCTGGAGAGATAATAGTTGTATCTAATTTATTTTTGGCTTGATCCTTACATCCCACATGTATCATAATTAGAAATGAGATGAAGATAGTGTTCACGATAATAGAGCTCTTGTATCTTTTTTTGTGTCTATCCATTTGTTCTGATTGATATTAGGTTGTTGTGATGATCACTTTATCCAACCCACTGATTTCCGCCATCTATCTATCTCTCTTTTTCTCTGCATATAGTCTTCAGGTGGCGTTTGATTTTCATTTATAACTTGTGCTCTCATGATTTGAGTTTGTTCTTCGAGTGTATTAAGTCCAAGTGATTCTCTACGTTTATTTACTTTATTTTTATCATCATATTTTTGAGGATTTAACTCGCCGTTTTTATCCCAGTCATATTGTGTACCATAAGATTGTGGCCGATCTTCAAATACAGCTATGCGATCAGTCAAGTAAGCTAACTGTATGGCTTTCGCTTTTTCTTTACGTACGGCATCTTCTAATAGGTTGACACACTTACGCATAAATTGTGGGTCACCGATAGAATGCTGAATGATTAACCAAGCTGCCTCATTACCTGCTTCTCCGACTTTGTCGATGGTAGGGTAGCCGATGCGATTTATGATTTCATCAAGCTTTTCTGCATTATGATTATGCAGCGCTGCCATCTCTTTATTATATCCATCACTGAGTTGTCCATTTTCGAT
>CAZBXL010000050.1:1300-6285 GCA_964495785.1 uncultured Saprospiraceae bacterium
TATCATTCGCTTAATTGATTCTTCTTTACTGACGTTTTCGATTTCGTCTAATTTGATCCATTTGACAAGCATTGATTCATTAGGATCAAATGAAATTACTTCTACATCATCAGCCTCAAACAATATTCTTATATCAAAATGAAAGTGCTCAGGTACTCCCTTCTTTGTAGGTATTTTATGTACATCAATATCAAAAATTTCTTTCGATATTATCTCTCCAGATTGTAGACCAGATTCCTCTTCTAATTCTCGATGACAAGCTGAGAATATATCTGTATCGGACGCCTCTATATGTCCGCCAAGTTGATACCATTTATCCAGCTTTCTATGATGGGTAAGTAGGGCCTTGTCTTTACTTTGATTGATGGTCCAGCAGGATGCAGTTATATGTCCATAGGTATTCGCTTTTGACCAGAAGTCAGAATAACTCTGTAAGAATAACAATGTCAGTGCTTTGTTAGTGTCGTCATGAGGATAATTTTCTATGAGTTGTATGAGCTTCGCTTTTTGCATTGTCATTATTATGAATGCTCAACTTAGTGATAATTATTCATTGGATAGGAGATAGTGAAGACGATTTTTTTTGAGTGTTAGGTGTAACTCATTAGAAATTCATTTTGAAAATGAGAACTATTCAAAACAAATTGTTTGATTCAAGGATTTACTTTTTTCGTTTACATTCTTTACACTTCTTAGGACAAGATTTGCAGTAGGTTTTACCTTTCTTTTTATACTTCTTACAACATTTCTTTTTACAACACTTAGACATAGGTATTTAGCTCAGCTATAGTTCTTGAGCGTGATATTTTATTTTTTTAAACTCTCTATCTATTAATACTTACAAAGAGTTTATTGTTCATCAAGAATTGCTTAGATGCTTTCGACGAAGATTTTAAATACTTCTTTATGATGATCTAAATTCATGTCAGGAGAAAGAGCGGCTCTAACGATGTAATCTTTATCTCCTTCTCTTGTGGTGCCTTGAGTGGAAGTGGCAGGCACTGTCCAGTAGCATCCTTTAAGTTGACCATAACTGACACAGTATTTGCTCTCATTAGGAATCTCTGTGATCATAAGAGTGATTAATTTCAAATTTAAGGCTCTTTTGTATTTTTCTCTTTCTACTTCAGTATCACCCTGTGTCGGCAAGTCGAGAGAAAAGACTGATGGAGTAAACCCTTGCTCTGCTAACTCTTCTGATACAAAGTTTATTTTAGCTTCGGGTAATGTGTCTTGGATGTAATTAACAAATGAACGTGTATTAATATATGCTTCTTTGATTCTTTGGTTCATGGACGGTAGCTGTTGCGCTAATATCTTATACTGCAGTGCAGTCGCTTCATTATCACATATCGATAGATGAAGATTTATTTTTTGCATGAGATCTTTGGCTCTTTTATTGGCCGTACAATAGCCTGCGTTACATAGACCACCGCTTGGAAATTTTGATCCGCTGACATAAGCAATTGTTCTGACAGAAGATAGCATTTTGTGGTCCTCCAGAAAATGTAAATTAGGACAGAAAGTCTGATCTAAGATAAAAACAGGATCTATAGCGGGAGCTCCAGTCTTCGTATTGCGAGTTTTGTTTAGAACAGATTTTAAGCTTTGCATATCAGGGACTTCAACTCTTGGATTAGTGGGGATCTCTGCTATGATATAAGGAACAGCATTTTCTAAAGCAATTTTATCAAGGACCTTATCGAGACTCTCAACCATATCATTGTCGCCATCTACTAAGAGGTCTACGATCTCTACATTGTCAAGGCAAGCTGCAACTCTTCTGGCTTGATCATTTGTCCCGCCGTAACAATTTGTTGGAACTATAAATTTGACGGCTTTATCCGGGTGATTTACATCTGCATCATGGATAAGGCCCATCATTATGGCATACTGTATAGATAGTCCACTTGAGGCAACTACCGCAGGTGTGTCAGCTCCAGTTATTTCCCGGATTGATGATAAGACAGAGGCTTTCTGTTCTTCTAATTTAATGAGCTTAGAATCTGATTGTATACCTATATATTGCTTCAGCGTAATAAGAGAATCTGCAGGTGTCATGGCAACAGTCTCTCGTCTTCTGACATGTTGTATATCTGAGATATAATCTTCATTAAGGGCTTCATTAATGATGAGTATGCTACCTCTATCTGCATTTATATTAATGTAGAAATCGACATCATTTATTATTGTAGATGATGAATTATTTTGAGAAATTATTTGAGATTCATCAATGTACACCTGGCTGCTATTTTCTTTATGTTCTATCGGACTGTCTGGTAAGATTGATATTATTTCAAAATTATATCCATAGATTTTTCGAATTATATCGGGATCAAATGACGCGGGAAGGCCGCCTACATGATATACAGTCGTCTCTTTTTTGTCCAGTAGATTCTTTCTTAATATGGCTAATAATGGCGCTACTCTTGAAGAAAAGCTAATGACATGATCTGAACTAATTTTGAATTTATGAGCTACAGCCCATTCCAATATCGAAGACAAAGGATGCCCAAGTCTTATATAATCATAGGCGGTAGGGAGGTTATATAATGAAGAATTAGAGAAATTATTATCGCGATATAAGTTTTCAAAATGTTCTAAAAACTGAACTTTAGCTTTTGATTCGTCATATATATCTAATCTATGTGTTGTCAAATTCAGCCATTCTGAGGGCATGTTTTCTAATACTCCTTTTAGAAAATTTAGCATTTTTTGATCTTCCATTCTATATGCCTGATTAATAAGTGGGAAAGATTAATTCATTTACATGATATGTACTGAACTTTACAAAACGTGAACGTTGATACGAATCTATAAGTTCTTAAAGACGTTCTAATAAAGTGCCTATCATAAATACTTGTCAAAGCAACATAATAAATTATTCAATGATTTTTACCTCGTATAGTTAGGTGCTTCTTTAGTTATCGTAATATGATGAGGGTGACTCTCATGTACACCAGCCGTAGTTATTTTAACCAGTTCTGCATTCTGTAGAGATGGAATATCAGGAGCTCCTACATAACCCATACCAGCTCGTAATCCTCCTATATATTGTACCATCACTTCAGCTACAGTTCCTTTGTAGGGTACTCTTCCTTCTATACCTTCTGGTACGAGTTTTTTGACATCATCTTCTACATCTTGAAAGTATCTGTCTTTAGATCCTTTTTCCATAGCGCCAAGTGATCCCATCCCTCGGTAAACTTTGAACTTACGTCCTTGATAGAGAATAGTTTCTCCCGGTGCTTCTTCCGTACCTGCGAATAGAGAACCTGCCATAATACAACTGGCACCTGCACACAGTGCCTTAGCAATGTCACCGGTATATCTAATGCCACCATCACCTATGATAGGGACGCCAGTTCCTCTAAGACCTTCTGCGGCTCTCATGATAGCTGTCAGCTGAGGGACACCTACACCTGCAACAATTCTTGTAGTACATATACTTCCTGGTCCTACACCTACCTTGATACCGTCAGCACCTGCATCAGCAAGAGCTTTAGCAGCCTCGCCAGTTGCGACATTACCACCGATGATTTGTAAGTCAGGAAAATTATTTTTTATTTCTCTCACCATCTTGAGGACACCAGCAGAATGACCATGTGCCGTATCTACAGCAATGACATCTACATCGACATTGACAAGAGCTTGGACTCGCTCCATTGTATCTGCAGTTACCCCAACGGCACCACCCACTATCAATCTTCCGTGAGAATCCTTAGCTGAGTTCGGATAATCCTTGACCTTCATGATATCCTTGTATGTGATAAGTCCTACCAGTTTGTAGTTGTCATCTACGACAGGGAGCTTTTCTATTTTATGTTTTTGTAGTATATCTTGAGCTTCTTCAAGAGTTGTTCCTTGCGGAGCTGTAATAAGATTTTTAGAAGTCAGTAGTTTTTGTACTGACTTTTTAGAGTCGGTCTCAAATCTTAAGTCTCTGTTCGTTAGTATTCCAGTAAGTTTATTATTGTCGTCTACTATTGGAATCCCGCCTATCTTATGGATTTTCATGAGACGAAGAGCATCTTCTACTATTGCATTTTGACTGAGTGTGACAGGATCTATGATCATACCACTCTCTGATCGTTTTACTTTTCGTACATGTTCAGCTTGATTAGCGATAGACATATTCTTGTGTATCAGTCCGATACCGCCAGATTGGGCTAAAGCTATAGCTAAGCTATATTCAGTCACTGTGTCCATTGCCGCAGAGACAATGGGTATATTTATTTCTAAACCTTTAGTAATTTTTGTTTTAACGCTCACATCCTTAGGTAGGACCTCTGAGTAAGCTGGCACCATTAGAACATCGTCAAAAGTAAGTGCTTCGGTTATAGTTCTGGGAGGAGTATTGTTTCTTTCCATGCGTAAAATTATGTTATTTTTTTTTGTGATAAAAATTTACAAATGTGATTCTCTATTCTTTTTACATTTATGTGATGATAGAAGTCTATACAGATACTTATTTTATGAAAAAAGCCTACGAAGAAGCCCTCATCGCATCAGAAGAAGGTGAGATTCCAGTAGGTGTAATCGTCGTCTGTCGCAACCAGATCATTGCCAAAACTCATAACCAATCGGAAGTGCTTAATGATGTTACGGCTCACGCTGAGATCTTAGCGATCACCTCAGCTTCTAATTATCTGGGGAGCAAATTCTTAGAAGAATGTACGATGTATGCTACATTAGAACCTTGTGTGATGTGTGCTGGTGCTATTAAGTGGGCGAGGGTAGGACGATTGGTCTATGCGGCATCTGATGATAGACAGGGTTTTATGAAATATGGCAAAGAAGTCCTACATCCCAGCACCAAATTGGAGTATGGAATTATGCATGACGAGTGTGCTCAGTTGATGAAAGATTTTTTTAAATCTAAGAGATGATAAGGCGATATCAATCAAAGAATAGGTTACATTCCCTTAAACCCTTAAACCCTTAAACCCTTAAACCCTTAAACCCTTAAACCCTTAAACCCTTAA
>CAZBXL010000050.1:6385-21626 GCA_964495785.1 uncultured Saprospiraceae bacterium
CAACTCAAGCCCAAGGCTCAATTCCTTTCTCAATCCTTAAAACATAGTTAACACCTCCGTTAAAAACTCTTAAATTTACGCATGGTATTCAACCAAGGCCTATTTTTCTAATCTAATAGAGACAATCAAAAAAATATAAGATGAAGAATTTAGTATTCGGAGCATTAGCAATTGTAGTTGTGACTATGACATCTTGTTCTAAGAACTTGACTTATTTTTCAGATAATCTACAAAGAGAATATAACTGGTCTCAGTCAGAGTTGGAGAGAATACAATTTTATGTGTCTCAAGATATTAGACTTATAAGAACCTCTTCTTCAGGGAATGCAAGAATCGAGGATGGAAAAATTAAAGTAAAAGATAATTCAAGAGTTAATGAGGTTGTCATTAAGAGAGGGACACCTGGCACACTTGTATTTTTACCAAACAAAAATAGATTTGCAGTTAGCTTTGAGAGGAGTGATGATTATTTCTTGATGTTTGGACCAAGCGAAAAAAATAATGGAAGATATACGCTTCTTGCCAAAGACTGGAGACGTAATAACGGCATCATTACATATGGTGGTGCTGAATATAGAACAGGATCAGAAAGCGCCTATGCTGCACTGATGGTAGATATCAATAAAGCAAAAAATTCTTCTGTCAAAAGAACGACCGCTAAAGGAAGAACAGTTAGGTAGTTTTTCGAATAATATATTTGGAGAACTTCTTGTCATAAGTTGATATTATTCGGATTATCAAAGCATTAAACATTTGGTTTATATAACTTTATGTCTGATTAATGTTTCTTCATTTTTATTACTAATGTCTTTATGTATGAAGTTTGCAACTTCAGAATAGCTAAGCTTTTTAGCTTTTTATTTATTTATCTATCTCCAATAGTTGGTACGGCACAGGTCTCTTCGACTTTTGAGAAAGTATTGATAAAAGATACGTCTAATCAAGAAAGGTTTGTGATGTATCTTGATACATTAGATAAATATCTGTACAGAGATATTAGCATCGCCACAGCAACCATTGCTGAATGCGAGAAAATCATAGAACAAGACACTCCGCTCAGCGACTCTATACTTTTTAACTACGCCTTACAAAAAATTTACTTCAAATTTAATATCAATGATCCTCTAGGAGCCTATCGTTTAATCGCGGATAATGAGATGATGCTTGAATTTGGAAATCTCGATGCTAAATCGATCAGGACGTTTAAGTATCTGAGAAGTTTTACCTATATGACAATAGGTGATAAGGAAGCAGCCCAGAAATCATTCTATGAAGAGATGGAGCTCGCCAAAGCTAAAAGAGATACTGCTACGTTGGTGAATACAAATTACTCCTTAGGGCAATTATATAATGATAATGATGAGTATGAGGAATCTATAAAATGTTTTCAGCAGATTGTCGATTTTAGTAAGTCATTTGAAATACGACCTACGACCATGGCTCTCACTTATATGGAAATGGGAGAGTCATATTCTAAAGACGAGGATTATGAAAAAGCTCTTGTATCATTTCATAATGCTGAAGATATCATAGTGGAGTTTGATTTAGATATATTAAAGTCCGACTTACTTTTATATAGAGGTAATGTGCACTTAGCAGAGAAAAATATTAAGGCTGCAGAGTTGTTGTATGAAAAATGGAAAGTTATTAATTCAGGATCATTAGATCAGAATAATATTAATAATACTCAGAAGTTTCTGGCTAATCTGTACAGAGCTAAGAGTAAGTTTCCTCAGGCCTTGAGTGTGTATAAGAAGATTATCGCTGCAACAGACTCTACTAACTTAGATGACTTAATGGAGTCATATAAAAATATGCATGAGGTCAGTAGTCAAATGCAAGATTATGAATCGGCTTATGATTACTTGAGAGAACATAATAGAATATTAGAAAAGAGAGATGAAGACTCTAAGAGGCGTAAGACGGCTTATCTAAAAATCAAATACGATTCAGAACAAAAGGAAATAGATAATAAGTTACTGGCCTCTCAACTATCTCAGAATCGTACAGAACGGAAAGTGTTATACTTGTCCTTAGCTATATTTTTTCTTTTAACGACCCTTCTCGTAGGTGCTTTTATACAAAAAAAGAGATATAGTAATAAACTAGAGGATCAAGTCGCTAAACGTACAGAAAAGCTGAAAAAGTCTAATGAGTTATTAAATGCTTCAATGGAAGAGTTATATGAATTTAATAGGATTCTTTCTCATGATCTCAAAGAGCCACTAAGAAGCATCGTTAGCTTTAGTCAGCTTGCTAGTAGGGAGGCATCCGATCCTGTTAAAGTAAATGAATATTTAGATTATGTTACTAAAAGTGGAAAGCAACTGAATCAATTAATTGAAGATGTACGGCTCTATATAGAGGCAGATAAGCTTTCTAATGAGAACAAAGCGCTTTTAAGTATTCCTTCCTTAGTTTCAGATTTAGAATATGAAGTCAAGAAACAATGGCCTGATAAGCAGGTAAAGATAAAGTGTAATACCGATGCAACGATTTTATTTTCTAAAGAGCCTCTAAGTTATATTATTAGAATATTAATCGGGAATGGGATTAAGTATAATGATCATGCTGTAGTCAATATTAAAGTAGATTACAGTAAAGAAAACAGTTTTCATGTTTTTCTTATTGAAGATAACGGTATAGGTATAGATCCCAGATATCAGGATCAGATATTCGATATGTTTAATAGATTGAATAATAGGGTAGAATACACAGGGTCTGGCTTAGGTCTAAGTATAGCTCAGAAATTAGCGAAGAAGATGAATGGAGAAATATCTGTCGTCCGTTCTGCTATTAATGAAGGCACCGTTTTTCAGATAAAGTTTACAGAATAAAAATTTCGTAGTATTTAAGTATTAGGTATGATACCAGCTATCCACAATCTCGTTGATATGATAGTCATTATACTTGTCTATGATTTTTTTTCCATAAGTGTCAGCTGTATCTGGATCGGCACACATAGATGCATGGTTATGTAGTGCATCCTCATTCATGTCAGGTACTTCAAAGACTTCGTTGATATGTAATGGCACATAGTTTCGATGTTTCAGAATCTTAGAGTACACGTAGTTATAAATTTCTGGATCATAAGGAGGTTGTCCAGAGATATCAATATTTTTTCCAAATTCATTGGCAATAATACATGTGTCTTTCCATAGCATAAGCATGACTGATGGCTTAGCTCCAGACCAGACTTTTGCATCTTCTGATACTTGTCTTTTGCGTTCAGCTTCTATCTTATCTCTTACTTTAATGCTGGGTATCGGCACAACCACCTGACATGAATCTGAAGACAGAAATGACTCTAAGTCATCGTCCAGTTGCTCATGCATCAACTCGATAAATCGATTGCCCACAAGTGGTGCTTCAATAATTAGAATAGAGTCGCTTTTTTTATTGAAATTGATCCATTCTTTAACCACGTCCATCAACCAAAGTCCTGCTATTAACTTCAATCCATTATGCACAGTGCCATCACCCATAGGATAATATGAGCTGATATAATCCGTCTCAAAAGCCTTGCGAGCGACATCCCACTGTATCATATCAATCTCCTTGTCAGCATCTTGAGCGATAGCTTTAAAAGCATTAATGTAAAGACTCTTACCTACACCAGGTAGACCTGAGAAGATAACAATTCTTGCATCTGTTAGTTTGACCAATTGACTATAGATCGGACTTGATTGCGGTATGATATTTAGAAATGACATTGATATTATTGGAATGAATCTTTGGATCTAAATTGTAGAGTGGCTTGATTTTTTTTAAGATACTCTGAAAACAATTCCGACTTAAGTGAGATAGTGTTTTTAAGAGTTATTATTTCTGCATTATTAGTCGCTGTATCATAAATCGCGTATGTACTTACTCCTGTTTTTTGAGCACATAACTCTCCAGGGTTAACAACTAATGTGTCATTAACAATCTCTTTTTTTTGCAAATGATTATGGCCATAGAAAATAGCGTCATATAATCCTGACTTTGCCATAGGGGCTGCAAGATCATTGTAGTGAGTGATGAATATTATTCTATCTTCTATTTCAAGAAAGTCGTATGTGTTGAGACTGACATCTAAGCTACTGTCTTCACGATAGGATGCTTTCATGATGTCTACTTTCTCACCATCATTGTTACCCCAGACCATATAAGTAGGTATATCTTGTGCTGCAAGTATTTTAGCTATGCCTGCATTCATAAGATCGCCGAGGCATAGTATTTTTTCTACTCCTTTTTCATTCATATCTTCCAGACTAAGTATAAGGTTATGGAAGTTTTCATGTATGTCTGATATGACAGCTACGAGCATAGAGTTGTTACTTTATCAATTATTTTAATTAATTTATTATCGTCGATTCTTTCATCATATACCATCACTTCCTTTCTCCCTTTCTCCTTTGATCCCTAATCCTTCACACCCCTAACTTTTGGTAAGGCTTTAAATCTATTAGTACTTGGCCAGTCATTACCTACAGGAATTTCTATGACTGTAGGGAGTTCTTCGCCTTTGGCTTCTCGTATGGCTTTTCTAAGTCCGTCCATGTCATGGACTCTTGTACTATGAGCACCAAAAGAATGTGCCATCTTTACAAAATCAGGATTATGTAAGTCTGTTGCAATCACTCTGTTATCATAAAGATTCTCTTGCATACTTCTTACATTACCATATAGATTATTGTTGAATAATAATACAATGACGCCCAACTTATGCTGAACAGCAGTTGCTAATTCTTGCACTCCAAACATAAATCCTCCATCTCCTGCAACTGATATGACTGTCTTTTCAGGGCAAGCTGCTTTAGCACCTAATGCTGTCTGAAATCCCCATCCTAATGTTCCCATATGTCCCGTACAGAGATACGTTCTTGGCTGATCTGTATCCCATACAATCCGACTGGCAAATCCGACTTGTGTCAGTTCATCTACGAAGATACCGTCAGCTGGGAGTTCTTCTCTTATTAATTTGAGATAGGTCGACTGTGGCTCAAGATATGCTGTTTGTTCTTTCCACGATTTGTCAAATGCAAGCATCTCTTGCTCTTTACTTGGTCGAGGATCAATAGCTTCTTTTATTTTGGTATTTAGTAATGTCAGTGCTTCCTTAGAATCTGCGGTGATAGCAACATCTGCTTTTCTCATTCTATTGTGAGCATCACCGTCTATATTGATACTTAAGAATTTTAATTTATCGTCTTGTCCCCATTTTAATAATGGCATTCTCGCGTGTGATCCTATGGTGATACAGAGGTCGCAATCTGCCCATAATGAATGAGCAGCAGGTACAGGGTAGCTCAAGTAATGTGAACTTGGGACAATCCCCTTACCTGTCCTATAGGCGAATACTGGTGATTGTAAGTGCTCTACAAATTCTATCACTTCTGCTGATGCATGCATTGCACCTCCAGCAACAAAGACGAGAGGACTTTTAGCTTTTTTTATAAGTTCTACGGCATGACTTAAGTTCTCTTCATTTACTTCAATGGCTTCACCTTTTACACTAAAATTCTCAAAGGTGACATTTTCTTTTCCCGATAATACATCCATCGGAATCTCTACTCCTACAGGTCGAGGTCTACCAGAATCTAATTGTGAGAAGGCTTCAGCTATTTTAGTAGGTGCTTCGCTTGGTGTATCAACTTTAGAACTCCATTTAGTGAGTCTTTCCATGATGCCCATTTGATCAGGAATCTCATGGAGGACACCTAAATTTTTGCCTTGCACCTTCTTAGGAATCTGACCTACGAGACATAGAACTTTTGCATTAAGTCCCCAGGCAGTGCTCAGTGCTCCTGTGCTGTTAAGAAAGCCTGGTCCTGGTACAATATTATATACGGCATGTTCTCCTGTCGCTAAATAATGACCGAGGGCCATATATGCAGCGCCTTGTTCGTGACGAGTGTGTATGACCTTGATCTCATCTCTGTAATCATAGAACGCATTATAGAGCCAATCATTTTGAACACCAGGCAATCCATACACTTGCTTGATCCCAGATTTTATCAATGCTCTTACTGCTGCTTGTCCACCTGTTAGTTCTGACATTTTATTTTTTTAATACTTTTCTTAATGCATTGATATATGCTTCATTGGCTTCTCTATCTCCGATAGTGACACGGATACAATCAGGCTGGCCAAAGTTGGCTGTGGGTCTCACCATGACACCTTCCATGATCATCGCTTCTTCAAATTCGACATCTTTCATTTCTGGCTTTATGGTTATGAAGTTGGCTTGTGTCTCCCAGAATTCGATGTCTAAGTCTTCTAATTGTTCATATAGAAAAGCTTTCTCTTTGTGTACAAGTTGTACAGTCTTTTTTATATGATCTGTATCTTTTAATGCAGCGATGGCGGCTTCCATTGCTAAGCTATTGAGCATGAATGGTATATTGAGTTGTGCTATATAGCGAGATATTTTTTCTGTACTGTAAGCATAGCCTACACGCAATCCTGCAAGGCCATAGGCTTTAGAAAAACTATTAAGACCTATGATATTTTTCCCTTGATCAACGTAGGGCAGTGCCGTCGTATAATCTTCAGCGTCAGCATATTGATAATAGACCTCATCAAAAACAACAACGACATGATCTGGGATATTAGCCATAAGTGCATCTATCTGATCTTTAGGTAGATGAGTGCCAGTCGGATTGTTAGGATTAGTTAAGAATATGAGTCGTGTCTCATCATTGATAGCATTAAGTATGCCGTCTACATCCATATCATAGCATTCGCCTATAAGTGGAATGTCCACAATCTTAGCTCCTAATCTTTTAGCGAATGCATGGTAGGGTTTGAATGCGGGATTACTGATGATCACTTCATTACCTTCACTTAAGAAAGCACGTTGTATCGTATCTATTAGTGTAACGCCACTGTTGGCTGTGATAAACTGATCTGGTTGTAGTAGTTTTCCATAGAATCTCGATAAAGCATTTCTTAATCTCTTATCTGTTCTGTCGGGATACTCTGACACATTGGCCATCGCATTACGGATCGCCATCATCGCTTTAGGAGAGGAGCCTAATATGTTTTCGTTAGATGATAACTTATATAGTTTTTTATCGCCTATTCTCTCAAGTACTTCAGTTTTGCCTTTTCCTCCTTTGTAGCCTGTTTTCGGCGTTAGGCTTTCTTTGAAAATATTAATTTTTGATTGACTCAATGGTTCTTATTTTAAAAACATAAAACTCAATAATGCAATACCAAAATAGATAGCAATAGATTGTGCTCCAGGATAGTCCTTGGCAATACGCTGACCGAAGAATAACATAATTAATGAAATGGTAGAAAGAACTAATCCTAATACGATTAGAAAACCATCTTCTTTAATCCAAAATACGACAACCCCAATGGCAGAAATTGCTCCTGCTATTAGTTCAATAATAGTTAACACACCCAGCATAGGTTTAACAAATGATGCGAGAGGAGACTTGGCAAAATGACCGATCAGCCATTCTAAATTTCCTTTCCAATCAAACACTTTGTCAAGTCCTGATTGTAGAAATAGTATAGACCAAAATATTCCTATGGAAGTAATGACGATTAGGTCAATAGTGGCACCCGTAATATTTATATCCATGTTTAACTTTTATAAACATTATATATTTTCTCAATGGACGCTGATAGTTTTTTATCCTTCTCAGTGATGGTGTTTCCCTCATCATGAGTTGTCAATTTTATTTTGACGGTATTATACACGTTACTCCATTCAGGATGATGGTTTTGTTTTTCAGCCACGATGGCTACTGAGGCCATAAAGCCAAATGCTTGTACAAAGTCATCAAACTTAAGCTCTGCATGCAATGCATTATTTTCTTCCTTCCACATAATTGATAATTGTTATGCTGCTAAGTTAGTGAATGGAATCTTGAATGTTGTATTGCGTCTTGATTATATCGAGGCTTGCAAATAAGTCATCATATGAATCAACAATAAAGTATTTACAACTATATTCTTTGTCCGTGTAGGCCGTATTGAATACTTCTAAAAGATCAAATTTTTCGTAACCACGATCCTTGAGGTTCTGTGTCTCTCCAGAAGAGGATAATATAGCACCACCGTAAGCTTTAGCTTGCCCTTCTTCTTTGATAAGACCTGCCTCCCAAGTGAACCATCCATATCTGCTGAAGTTTTGAATCATTTTCTCTTTCTCAGCTCCATTTGGAGTTTTGATGAGAATATCATAAATCAGTTTGGATGACTTCTGCACAAATTCTGAGAACTTCTGATCAAAAAATAAAGGTAGATGACCAACCACGTCATGAAATAAATCTGGATATCCAGTAAATGCAGTTGAGTGCCAATCTCTCACAAATGTTGCCGAAGGGAATATCTTACGACTTAGAAGTTTATAAAAATCTTCGCAAGGTAATATGCCATTAACTGCCATCACACGCCATCCTGTCTGTTGTTGCATCTTATGATTAAGTTCAGATAGGTCGGGTAGGTCTGAAAAATTCTCTCCTAACGAAGCCATCCCGTTGCTGTATGAGTGGCACGAGATGCCATCCTGAGCAGTCATGACGCCTGCTAATAGGGTTTTCCATCTTTCATGATCTCCTTCGTCATAGTTATTAAAATCAAATCCTTGCAGGAGGTCGCTATCCTTAATTTCGTCAATATTGAGATTAGTTATTCTACTCATATCTTAGTATCGTTTAGGTAATAAAATTAGCTTATACTACTCTTTTATAACATATATTTGCTTGAAATCATTCATTTTAAGAACTTTATGATCTTATATTGATATTATAAACATTTTATTATTTTTTACATTGATTCTGTAACTCCAGAATAAGATTATTACATCATGTATGAACTTGATCCTATAGAAAAGCAAATTCTAAATTTGTTACAGTTAGATTCTTCTGTAACTATAAAGCAAATGGCTAATCAGTTGCACTTATCTACGACACCCATATTTGATAGGATGAAACGTATGGAAAAATCTGGGGTAATTAAGAATTATGTTGCTGTAGTCGATGGCCGTAAAATTGGAAAGTCTCTCACAGTATTTATAAATATCTCACTCAAAGAACACGGCAAAGGAGCGATTAACGAGTTTGTCGAATCTGTTATAAAATTTCCTGAAGTCCTTGAGTGTCATCATATATCTGGTGACGCTGATTTTTTCCTTAAGCTAAATTTGAAGGATATTGAATCTTATAACCAATTTATTCTTGACAAACTATCAGTACTTCCTCATATAGGCAAGGTAGAGTCGAGGTTTTCATTATCGGAGAGGAAGTGTACAACGGCGATATGTATTGAATGATAGACTGCCTATTATTTATCTAAATAAAGATTATAAGTGTCGTTATTTACTTTTGATCATAGAAACTTAGTCTTATGTAAATCAAAAGCATTGTTTATTGCGTTAAGTTTGTTGTTACATTCAAATAAAATCTAATTGAACAATGAAAAATTATCTTTTTACTTTATTAAGTCTTAGTGTCCTTGTCAGTTGCGGTGGTGATGACGAACAACAAATCAATGTCAATTTTAAGTTAGAGTATAATCAAGAACCTCTTGTGATGTTTCAGGAGTATGATTATGCGGAGGCAGGAGGCATTCCTATAGAATTCTCAAGAATAAGTTTCTATGTATCTGAGGTCAAACTGAACATAGATGGCCAGGAAGAATTATTCAAGGATGCAGATTATATAGACCTCACTGAGTCACATTCTACTTTGGAGAAAGCTGAGGAGGGTTATACTTACAACGTAGGATCTACTACTGGTGATCCTTCTTCTATATCTTTCAATTTTGGTCTTACACCGGCACAGAATGCTACAGTTCCTACAGACTATCCTTCTAGTAGTGCTCTATCAAGAACCGCTGAATACTGGACAGGATGGAGTTCTTATGTCATGTATAAGATAGAAGGTAATATGGACTTAGACGGAGATGGAGTATTAGAGAGACCAATAGCTCTACACATGGGTACTGATAGTGTGACAAGATTTACATCAGGTAACTATGATGATAATCTTACCATCTCTTTAGACATACAGAAAATATTCAATTGCAATGGAGAGATCTATGATATAGAAGCTACACCTATGATACATAATCTTAATCAGGTAGATAAAGCAGAGCAACTGGCTGATAATATAGAATGTGCAATAGAGTATCTAAATTAATTCAGATATCAGTAGTAAATTGAGCTTAGTATAAAAACAAGCTTATCAAAACTAATTATAAAAATATCCATGTAGTGATAGTGGCAAGTGCTGTTATCACTACATTTTTTTTGTTCTATATCGATGAAGGGTATTATGACTTTAGGTGGATGAAAGATATAGGAAATTGGTTTGCATTTCTGATGTACGCATGCATACTTACTACTGCACAGGAGCTGCTGTATTTTATCATTTCTAAGATTTTAAAAATCTCCTTTCCTACATTCATAATAGTTGTCGGAGGTGTTGCTTTAGGTATATGGTCTTGCTTTGCACTATTCAGATCTATCTAAGTTCATAAGCTGGCTTTCTGCTCCTGACATCGCCTTAGTTATTCTCCATTTACCCTCATTATTTATACCAAATAAAGTCCTCAGATATTCTCTGAAACATATTTTTAGTCATAAAAGACTAAAAATAAAGCCTATATTGGTCTCATGGAACTACGATAAGTGGTTATTGTTTATAAATGAAGACCAGAGAAAGGATATTAGCGTCCATCATAGATGGATTTAACAGCAGTGGCTATCATGCATTGTCCCTTACAGACCTTGCAGCCGTATGTAATATGAGTCGTGGAAATCTGGCTTATCACTATAAGAATAAAGAAGCTATACTTGATGATATCTCAGTAATGATGAAGCGTGATATCAAAAGATTTCAGAAAAGAAGAAAAGATTACATAGCCTTCTACAATCTGAGTCTTGATATCCGTACATGTAGATCTCTTCAGAAGTGGTATCCATTTGTATTTAGGGATATGTCAGTTTTAGAGCATGGTTCCATTAAAGATGTTCTGACATTATGGTCTAAGGAGGTCATAAAGAGTAATCTTAGAGCATTCGCTTATGGGATAGAGGTGGGAAATATTCATCCTGAGCCATATGAGGGCTTGTACTATCAATTAGCAGTCAATGCCTGGTTGATAACTTATTACTGGTTAGCCCAAGAAGAGGTGAGAGAATTACATGGAGAAGAGGAGGCTGAGAAGATGGTCTGGAGTACAATCATACCACATTACACGAAAAAAGGATTGAAAGAATTTTTAGAATTCTATGGAGATGACTCCAAAGTAAAATTTGGTATTCCGATTCAACATTATATAGACTTACAGCATTTAATTTGAAAAATTAACTAAGACACATGTATCAACATTATTTTACAGAGGAGCATGACATGTTCAGAGCAGGATTCAGAGAGTTTTTGGCTAAGGAAGTGACACCGCATATCGATGAGTGGGAGGCATCAGGAACAATACCCAAAGAGATCTTTAAGAAATTTGGAGATATGGGATACTTCGGTATTCGATATCCAGAAGCTTATGGGGGTATGGATTTAGATATATTCTACTTAGTTATTTGGTTAGAAGAATTACAACGAATTAATTCTGGTGGATTCGCTGCCGCTATGTGGGCACACGCTTATCTTGCCATGACACACTTGTATAAGGAAGGATCTGAGGAGATTAAGCAAAAGTATCTTGCTGGTAGTATATCCGGAGACTTAGTTGGTTGTCTATGTATCTCAGAACCATTCGGTGGATCAGATGTCGGAGCTATGAGAACGACTGCTGTAAGAGAAGGGGAGGAATGGGTCATTAATGGGTCTAAGACATTTATAACAAATGGTGTCTACTCAGATTATCTCGTAGTCATAGCTAAAATGAATATCTCAGATAACCCTAAGGCTATGGGCGTATTCTTAGTAGATCGAGAGACACCTGGTGTCAGTGCATCTAAGCTGGATAAGTTAGGATGGAGAGCTTCTGATACAGCAGAGATTTCTTTTGATAATGTCAGAATACCTGCGAGTCACTTAATGGGAGAAGAAGGTAAAGGCTTTTATTATGTAATGCAGCACTTCGCTTTAGAGAGACTAATAATGGGGATCAATGCTCATGCAAGAGCAGAGTATGCTATAGAATATACGTTACAATATATGTCTGAGAGATCAGCATTTGGAAAAACGATTGATAAGTTCCAAGCTCTAAGGCATAAGATGGCGCAACGTGCCACAGAAGTGGAAATTGTCAAAGCTTTTAATTACCAAATTGCATCCAACTTAGAGAAAGGAGTCTACGTAGTCAAAGAGGCGTGTATGTCTAAATTGCAATCTACTAAAGTGGCTGACGAAGTGATATATGATTGCTTGCAACATCTTGGGGGGTATGGTTACATGGAGGAATATCCTCTGGCACGTATGTCACGAGATAGTCGATTAGGACCTATAGGTGGAGGGACTTCTGAGATCCTGAAGGAGATTATTGCTAAGATGATAATCGATAAGAAGGAGTATAAAAAAGGAGTATAATAAATAGTAAGCTATCCAAAGCTGGTCTAACTAAGATTGTCAGATAGTGGCTTCTTTAGTATGAATGTGGTGCCTTCATTACCAGATTTAAGTATCTCCAATGTGGCTCCATCTTTCTGAGCTATTTTCTTAGATATGCTTAGTCCCAGACCAGATCCTTTTTCGCTTTTTATTTGATTAAGCCGTTTGAACATTACAAAAACTTCATCTTGGTAAATGTCAGGTATGCCTATACCGTTATCTGTCACTGTAATAGAGTAGTGACAATTCTCCGTAGAGCACTGGATCGTGATGACTGGTTTTTTATTATTGTATTTTATACTGTTTTCTATGAGGTTCTTAAGTATCAGGTATACACATGTCTTAAGTCCAGAAATCTGATCTACTCCATGATGAGTGATTACTGCATCCGACTTAGTTAGAGTTTTAGAGATGTTGCTCTTAATATTTTCTATTATCTCTGATAAAGAAAAAGATTCAATGTTCTGACTGATTTTATCTATTTCCTGAAACTTGACGATATCATTAACCATATTATTCAGTCTCGTACCCAAGGTTACAATCTCACTACTGATGTCAGAGTTCTCGCCATTGGTTTTCTTAGCTAATAAGCCAGTAAGACCTACTATAGACCTGATCGGTTCTTTTAAGTCATGAGAGATGATATAGTTAAATCTCATGAGCTCTTCATTTTGGGTTTGCATCTTTGAGTTCTGTAGCTTGAGGAGTTTATGATTGGATTTATTTTCAATCAGAACTTTTCCAATTATGGCTAAAGACAATACGATGCTGAATATAAAATATTGGATCGTAGCGCTTTGGACTATGTATTCTTCGAGCTTAGCGCCTATCATAGGATAGAGAATGACATTCGAAAAATAAATAGTTAGCATTATAACTATGGTAATAAGCCAGTGTTTTCTCTTTAATAGAAATAGGCCTAATATGGTGATAGATATGTATAATGACTCAAGTCTTGTTTGTGGTCCATAGAGATGATGAATGAGGCCTATAATAGATAGAGTCCCGGCAATTAATAAGATACGACAGGTTACATGTAGATTCTTATAATTAAGACAAAAGCAAGTTCCAAATAGGATAACCCATAGAAGAGAAATTGTAATCTCATAAATTGGATAAGAAAGTACAATAGAAACAACTATATGAAGTAAAATAAACGTTGTCGCTATTAATATCGATTGATTACATAGCTGTGTTCTTAATTTATCGCTGAAAGATAAATCACCCGTTACACCAGCATTAACTATAGAGTTATATAATCTAAACATCTATTTATTACGATTGTAGACGGAGTAACAAATATCAAATTACATACCACCAATAGTATAATCCACTCAGCATCAGTATAATCTATTCTTTTTTGCTTAACATATTGAAGATTAGTATACTATGCGACTTCTTTAGAAATGGTTAAATATTACTCGAATAAGATAATTCGAATTTAATTTAGTTTAATAAATGGCTGTAAAATTAGATAATTTCTAAATAATTAGATATATAAATAAATATTATTAATCTAATTGACATTTATGTTAGATCGATTTAGTTTTGTATTTATAAAATATAATAAATAGTATGTGTGGAATAGTAGCTGTTTTCAATATTAAAAATCAAAACGAGACCTTAAGACAGCAAGTCTTAGAAATGTCAAGAAAGCAAAGGCATCGTGGACCAGATTGGTCTGGTATTTTCTGTGGTGAGAACACCATTCTTGCTCATGAGAGATTATCAATAGTAGACCCAGAAAGTGGTGGCCAACCACTGTACAGTAAAGATGGCAATCTCGTATTAGCTGTTAATGGAGAAATCTATAATCATCAAGAGATAAGAAAACAATATGCTGATCGCTATGAGTTTCAGACGAAGTCTGACTGTGAAGTCATCTTAGCATTATATCAAGAAAAAGGAGTCAACTTTCTTGATGATTTGAACGGGATATTTGCATTTGCACTGTATGATAAAACGAATGATACATTTCTTATAGGTCGTGATCATATAGGGATTATTCCATTATATGAAGGATGGGATAAATTAGGTAACTACTACGTCGCTTCTGAGCTTAAAGCATTAGAGGGTGTTTGCACCAAAATAGAATCTTTCTTACCAGGCCAATATTATTATAGCAAAGATGAAGCGAAGACAAAATGGTATACAAGAGACTGGGAAGAGTACGATAATGTAAAAGATAACGCTTCTTCAGTAGATGAATTACGTCAAGCATTAGAAGATGCAGTGCACAGACAGTTAATGTCAGATGTGCCTTATGGCGTCCTTTTATCAGGAGGATTAGATTCATCAGTTGTATCAGCTATCGCCAAAAAATACTCGGCCAAGAGGGTAGAGTCAGGAGATAAGACAGGAGCTTGGTGGCCACAACTGCATTCCTTCTCTGTAGGGCTTGAAGGATCTCCAGATTTGAAGCATGCTGCCGAAGTAGCTAAATTTATAGGAACTGTGCATCATGAAATAAAGTTTACAATACAGCAAGGGCTCGATGCAATCAGAGATGTTATCTATCACTTAGAAACCTATGACGTGACAACAATACGTGCCAGCACGCCGATGTACTTAATGGCGAGAGTGATTAAGTCGATGGGTATAAAAATGGTGTTGTCAGGAGAGGGTGCAGATGAGATATTTGGAGGCTACCTCTATTTCCATAAAGCGCCTAATGCGGAAGAATTTCATAAAGAGACAGTCAGAAAATTAGACAAACTCCATCTCTATGATTG
>CAZBXL010000050.1:21726-30468 GCA_964495785.1 uncultured Saprospiraceae bacterium
AAGAATTTCATAAAGAGACAGTCAGAAAATTAGACAAACTCCATCTCTATGATTGTAATAGGGCCAATAAGTCTCTGGCAGCTTGGGGAGTAGAAGGCAGAGTCCCATTCTTAGACAAAGAATTTATGGATGTCGCTATGCGATTAAATCCAGCGGATAAGATGTCAAGGGAAGGCAAGATGGAAAAATGGATTCTAAGGAAAGCATTTGAAGATTACATTCCTGAGTCTGTTGCATGGCGGCAAAAAGAGCAATTCTCCGATGGGGTAGGCTACTCATGGATAGATACGCTTAAAGATATAGCTCATGCTGAGATCACTGATGATATGATGGAACGGTCGTCATTTAGATTTGCGATTAATCCTCCATTGAATAAAGAAGAGTATTACTACAGGTTAATTTTCGAAGAACATTTTCCTTCTGATGCTGCTGCGGGTACGGTACCGTCAGTGCCTTCTGTAGCATGCAGTACGCCTATAGCTTTAGAATGGGACGAAACATTTAAAAATATGAATGACCCGTCTGGTAGAGCGGTAAGAGCAGTGCATGATGATGCATATAGTTGATGGTTGATGAGTGTGTATAATTCATAATTACACTAATAGCAAGTAGTGTCAGGACTACTAATATTTATAGCTGAAATGCAGAAGTAAATTTCAAAATTATATACATTCATACGGCTTTAATTTTTAACAATCTTTCTTGTTTCTATAAATCCATCGAAGTGTAAAGTAATAATATAAATGCCAGCTTGAAGAAGGGATACATTAATCCTTTTCTCGTTTGACGATATTATTTTTTTACCTGATGTATCAAATACTTCTATTTTTTTAACTTGTAATTGAGATACATCTATGAAGTCGTTAACAGGATTAGGAAAGTTCAATTGTAACTTAGGTTCAATTTGTTCTTCTGTATCTGTTAGCTGAAGCCAATCACCTTCTAAGCAGTCGTCCTGATCAAAACATCCATCTTCATTAACTCTAATAATATAGAAGTCGCCATATTTTCCATTTTCTTCTATAACCCATTCTGGATCGATATTGCCTACGCCGATACCTATAAGGCCATCTTCAGTCTCATGAAGGCGTAGTAAAGCATTAAAATCATTATTTCCATTTTCATCTAACCTTATATAGATTCTTTCCCACTCCATCTCACCGTCAGTGACTTTAATGATATAAGGGACAAAGATATTCCATCTGTCTGGTGGTAATGGAGCAGCTGTTATTGGCCCATCTTCAGAGATACTGATTCCGACCTGTCCATATAGATAGATAGAGCCATCCTTAGATTGGATACTCCTTTTTAAGCTATAGCCTGATGCATAAGGACTAAAATGCACATAGTAATCCTCGATGACCCCTAAGCTATCAAATTGAATATATCCAAAATCTCTAGATTGAGGCCGAGTACTAATCCTATTAAGATCAACCAGAAAATTATTATTTGCAGTAATATTTGACCAAGTTGGAGACTGTTCTATCCAAGGATTATCGTGTACTTCTTCAGCTTCTTCAGTTCTAATTTCTTTAATGATCTGATAGGTACTATCTAATTCTTGAAAAGAAATAATGGCGTCACCATAGAGGCTTAAGACAGCAACAAGATGAATATTGCCCTCGATGACTTCAATATCGCTAATAACATAGAGATCATGTTCAGGGTCACTATATTCGATAACCTGACCTTCTTTGCTGAGATCGTCTAAATTAAGAATATATAAAAAGCCATCTCTATCTTTCCAACCAGATATGATAAGATGGTCTTTATGACGTATTATTTTTCGAGCGACAATGGTTTCTGGACCGGGAAATACTTTGTATGTATAGAAATTAAGAAGTTCTAAAGTAGATGAATTATATTCTCTTAAGCGTATAGTACCAGTGCCTATTGGGTCATCTAAGAATAAAAGTCTATTGCCTATTTTAAACAATGAAAATTGACCAAATTGGGGAGAAGTCTCAACTCTTGTTTGGTTAATAAATTCTCCATTCGTATTGTAACAAGATAAATTATAGACGACTTCGTCTTGATCTACTGATAAGGAATTAAACCAAATCGTATCATTACTTACGAGACTTCCTCTTAGTCGATCCTCTTTCAGGTCACCATTAACGTCTATGAACTTGCGATAAGTTTGTGCATCCGTGTAAGTCGATGCTGTAAGTAGGATTAGTATGAATAAGAAAAACTTTTTCATAGACTTAGAGTTTTATGGCTTCAAGAATTAGATCGCTAATTTAGTTATGAAATATTTTGTCATAAACAGCAAAGATGACATAATATAACTATAATAGAGTTAATTATTAGCTACCAGTGATATTAAGAATATAAATGATCCATCAGGTAGAGCAGTAAAGGCGGTACATGATGATGCATATAGTTGATGGTTGATTATTTTTGAAATAAAGTTAAAGCTGTGAGAGAGGTGTGCAAATAAAAAAAGGAATGCTTCATTTTAATGAAGCATTCCTTTTTTTATTTAGTGTAGTCTAAAAAATCTTGTTTATGATTTTTCTACTATAAAAAATCCCATGCATCCACCTCCATCACTTAGTGACAATGTCATTTCGTTACCGTCAACTGTGCCAATAACGCAATCAGGAATAGACGATCCACCACAGATTGTTACTTCATCAATATCATCATTAATCGTATAAGTTAATTCTTCTAACTCAACCTCTCCATCATAACTCGCTTGTAGAGTGGCTTGACCATTAGCGTCAAATTGGAATGTAAAGTTACAGACTAAATCGTTGTCGACTTCTAAGCAATTGTTAGCATTAACAGTAGTAAAGTCAATATTCTCATCAGGATCATCACATCCTGTTTGTTCTATCGATCTTAGCTGCCAAGTACTACCTATAATGGATTCTGAAATAGGATCACTACCACAAGACATTATTAAAAGAGATAAAGAAGTAATAAATAATAACGGAAGTTTTTTCATAGTTGTCGTTTGTAGGTGAAGGAATTTATTTTTAAATGATATTTATTATTGAGTTCTAAACTTATGGATTTTATGCTCAATTTTGTGGTACTTAACTACAGTTTAACGTGTTAGTTACACCCTTATATATCAAAAACGTAAATCTCATAGCATTCTATGATTATAAATGACCTACCCTCGCAACAAGTTAATGCTCACAGTAGCTAAATCAGAATCTGGAAATCTTGTGGCATATTTTTCTACAGCTTCTAATCCAGCTTCGGCCGCCACTCTTTTAAATACATGTAATTCGACGATATACTGATCAGAAAAACCATGTGTTCCGTCATAAGCAGTTGCTGCTGTAAGACCTAAGTTTTTAGCTACCAGAGCTGGGTCTACAGTATGCAATTCTATAAGTAACAATCCATGTTTTTTGACATAAGGCATCCATTTAGTAAAATGTTCTCGCAGGTTTTCTTCTACAGAATTATTATTTATTCTGACACCTCTATGAGCAAATGCACCTGTAGAATGACTTTGTCTATGGATAGATTTGTTATTAGGTTCTGACCATATTCTGTTATGATCTAAGAAGGTTCTTACATTCAATAAGTCTTCTAAATTTATATTGTAATTTTCTTTGAGGTCTTCAGATAACCTTTTCGGATTTCCGATGTCTCCCCACATCAACTTAGCCCATACATCAGCTTGTATCAGATTAGCTCTACTGACTCTAAGAGCAGCTTCATTATAATCTGCACCTACTAAGAAAAGAGGATGTTCTTCCAGCATGGTACCTCTTAGAGTACGAGTAGCAATAGTGTCAAAAGCGTGAATTAAAAAAGCACCGTTTCCACAACCCATATCTAAAATACCCTTGGGTTGCTCCTCTATGGGTCTATTGAATAAGTCAATGATGACTTCATCCATTTTTTTGAAATAAGCAGCGTGAGCACCACCACTTCCCCAGACATTCATTTCTCTATCAACGTGTTTTTCATCTTCACCGTCTTTAGTCTCTCTCAGTATACCAGCATGTCCAAATAGCAACTCATCGAGATTTCTGAATGTTGGGATATAAGATACAGTAACGCCATATGCAGAAGCTCTCTTAGCGAAGAAAAAACCTTTGTCTGTAAATGAATAATTACGACCTTTCTTATTAAACCAACCTAACCATACAAAGAAATCTAATAACCTCTCGAAGCTTTGAGCATCACTATGAAATTCGTCAGCACTAAATGAAGACTCCATAAAATAATTATGAAACATACCTGACATACCTAAGCTGACTACTGTAGGACCTACAATGATACCTTCGATATGTTTAAGGACTTGATATGCCACTGAATCATCTTTTACATCTTTTAGATCATAGGCGCCTTTATAGTGATTCATTATTTTCTCTAATACTAAGAAAGGTTCTACTTGGAATTTTCTTTTTGAAAACTGTCCTGAGAACTTGAGTAGATAGTCCACTTCTTCGTAGAGATGTGCTAAACTAAAGACCTCTTTGGATTTGTCATTGACCGAGTATTGTATAGAATCAGTTCCATTATCTAATTCTTGAACTAACCAACCTTGTGATGAGAGTATGCGCAATGCGACATTAATATAGCCTTCATTAGCTGAGAAATGATCTCTTACTTCTGTAAGTGTCACAGATCCTTTTTCTAATATGTAGGCCAGTACGCCTTTCTTATGTAGTGCATAGCAAGTCGGAGCTACGGCGATACCATCCAAGTGTCTGAATAGGTCAGATCTATATTTTCTTTTTTCTTCTTTCGATAACATTGATTAAAGATCGAATATTTGAAGTTCATTTGCTATATGAAAAGCACCTTTGCCAAATTCTTTATATTCTTCTGACATAGGGTCTAACATAGGATTGGTATGATTAAGGTGAATAAAGTAGATTTTACGTTGATCCTTTGAGTTTAATTCTTTGAATAAGCTCATACTTTCTTCTATAAATGGATGCGGAATTTCACTCATGTCTCGTCCCCATATCTCTCCATTTCTATAGAAAGTGCCATCAAGGAGTGCATAATTGACATCTTCGATTTGTTCTTTTATATCAAGCTTCCATTTGCCCCACTTGTCTATATCAGGTATAAATAAAAGTGTATTGTCAGGACCTATTATCTTATAGCCAACGGTTTCTGAAAATTCATCTCTATGAGGTACCTGAAGTGACTGAATCGTAAGTCTTTCTGTAAGTGGAATTATATTGCCATCCTTAATTAGTCTTAGTTCTATATTTTTTAGGCTAACGAGTTGACTCCAAGGTCCGTTTGTTTCTAAGAATGTTTTCATTTTAGGCATTACGTATACAGGAATAGCGTCAGCACCCATAGCTTCTCTTCCAAGCTCTAATAATCCTGTGTAGTGACCCATATGAGCATGAGTGAGGAATATACCTTCTAAAGTGTAATCATCGGACAGAAGAATATTCAATTGTTCTTTGATGTCAGGTGTAGCATCTATAAGCCAAGCTCTTTTTGTCTTTGGATCTTTAATCCCAATGCAGGAAACCATTTTCTTTATCGATGGATTATCCCATGATTTTTCACAGCAGGATTTCTTACAATTTATCTGAGGGTAACCAGCATCTTGAGCTATTCCTAATACAACAATGTGAGGTGATTGAATCTCAGGATTTGATAAAGTAGGTGACCCTTTACTATATGATCTGTAGACTAATGTCCCTATAAGTAATATCAATAATATGGCGAATTCAATTCTGAATATTTTCATATCCTAAAAATAGAGAAATCGCAAGTCACTATATTTAATTTTCTATGAATAAGCGACTATTGTTGATAAAGAATATGTTACTATAGAACTTCATCTTCGACGCCGTTTCTTAGTATACCTACTCCTGCAGCCTCTACTTCAACAATGTCTCCAGGTTGGAGATATATGGGTGGATCAAATCGAGCTCCAGCTCCATTAGGTGTACCTGTAGATATCATATCACCAGGCTTAAGCGTCATGAATTTACTTAGATAGGATATGATGTAATCAAATGGAAACATCAGATTTGAAGTATTATCATCTTGTCTGATTTTGCCATTGACACGAGTTTGTATGCTAAGATTTTTATAATCGGAAACTTCATCAGCTGTCATCATCCAAGGTCCAATAATACCTGATTTTTCAAAGTTTTTTCCTTGAGTTACATTGAATTTAGCGTGCCGTACCCAGTCTCTAAGGGTCCCCTCATTCATAAGCGTCAATCCAGCAATGTGATCATGTGCTTCTTCTATAGGAATACGTCTACCACCTTTCCCTATGACTATGACAATCTCTCCTTCGTAGTCCAGTTTGTCCGACTCTGGAGGTCTGACCATATTCTGTCCGTGACCAGTAAAAGAATCCAAATATCTAAGAAATACACTTGGATATTTTGGAGCATCAGAATTGTCTTTATACTCCGCATTACGCTTAGCGTAATTGACTCCTATACATACAATCTTCTCTCCTGATTGTATGGGTACCATATATTCTATTTCTTCTTCGTCGTAGATATGTGCAGCTTCCTTAGCTATTTTTTTGAGTTCATTAATGGCGTCTTCTTCTATCCATACTTTAAGGTCTCCGCCATGTGTTTTGCCTATATCTGATATTGTAATTTTTCCATCAGTTTCTTTGACAGAGCCGTAAGTGACAAGACCACTTTTTTTTATTTTATATGTTGAAAATTTCATAGTGTATTTAATTTATTATCTCACTGAATTTTTAGTGAGATCAATTCCTTTTTTGAGTTCTTTTATCTCTGTTGAGAGGATGATTTTTTTATTAGCTACATCATTCTGTAAGTACTTTTCCATAATGTTCATTCCTATATTGGAGAAAGTAGATAGAGTCTCATTACTCCTCCCTTCCCGCAGTCTAAAGAGAAGATTCACCATCTTGTAATTCTCGTCGCCATCTATGATATAGTATTGTTCACTTCTGACGACTCTGCATTTTATTCCGAGCTTGGCAGCTTCCCCAGTCGCTACTAATTCTGATGCTAAGTCTCTGAAAAAAGAGGTAAAGTCCATCTCTACATTGTCGCTACATTCTAAAGTTATATGAGGCATGTTTATTAGTTACTAGTTATTAGTTACGAGTTACGAGTTATGAGTTATGAGTTATGAGTTATGAGTTATGAGTTATGAGTGAAAAGTAATTCTATATAGATAACTTAATTCTCTTATTTTAAAACAATAAATATTCTTTTTTATATTATCACTCTTCACTCTTCACTCTTCACTTTTCACTCTTCAATATCTAAACTAAATAGCATCCTCATACCCCACTATAGGATTAGATTCAATCGTTGATTCTATGACTTCTGTTCCATGAAAAGGTGTACCATGTTCAAACCATGATTTAGGTGCAGGTGCACCCCATAAGGTCTGTCTTCGAGGATCTTGGAGATCCCAACCTAATGGCTCCCAGTCAGGATCTACAGTAAGATAATCACAAGTAAATGGCTCCAATCTGTGTCCGTCAGGATCAAGAATGTAAAGGAAGAAAGCATTAGAGATACCATGTCTGCCGGGACCTCTTTCTATATTTTTGACATAGCCTTCAGATGCCATAACATCTAATAAGTGTATGATATTATTAACGCTCGCCGTCCATATACCTGTATGGTGTAGCCTTGGACCTTTTCCATTGGTCATGGCCATATCATGTACATTTCCTTTTCTATGTGTCCATGCCGCCCACATATCTCCTTTCTCTGTAAGTGTATATTCAGTCAATCTAAAACCTAACTGACTCACAAAAAATTCATAAGTACTTTGACAGTTAGGCGTGAAGCAATTAATATGATCAAAACGTAACGGTGAGAGTCCTTTATACTTAGAGAATTCTCTCATCAGCGTAGGAACACGTGTTTGCTTTGCGTGAAATTCTACAGGCATCCCAAGTGGCGTACGTACAGCCAAGGTTCTTTCTTCAGCATGCTTATCGACCCATTGTGCCGGCAATCCTAATTTTTTAAAATGAACTTCTAATGCATCCAAATCTTTGTCAGCTGCAACCTTGAATCCTAATGCAAAAACTTCAGCTTTATCATGTTGGCGTAAGACATAGCTATGATGATTTTTTTCTTCTAATCCTCTGAGGTAAAGCGTATCGTCTGTTCTTTCCGTTTCCACCATTCCCATGATGTCTACATAGAATTTTCTCGATGCGTCTATATCTTTTACACCACACTCTACATGGCTACATCTTATGATATTGAAAGGTAAGTCGAAGTTGTTTTTTATTAGGCCCATTTTTTATTGGTTAAATTATGAGTTATGAGTTATGAGTTATGAGTTATGAGTTATGAGTTATGAGTTATGAGTGTCCATAAATAGAATTTAATTACTATGGTCTTTTGCTGTTTTTGATTGTTAATATAGAACTTCTTATCATTTTCATAACTTCAATTGTTAAGCTATTTATTTCTGTGTATTGTTTTTCTGATATGTATGAGGTATCCTTTAATAATTCTATCCAGTATTGAGTCTCGCCAACTTCTTTTTGAGCAATTTTAAGCTTATGAATAAAGTCAGCTTTACTCTCGGCATTATTCGCTTCCCTTACCATAGCTCCAGGATTAGTACCACTGCGGAGAATCTGTTTGCTAAGAATAAATTCCTTCTTTTCAATCGTCAAATACTTGTACAATGCGACAATTTTAATTGCAAGAGTATAAGATTTAATTTTAAGCGGTCCATCTCTTTTCATTCCAAGGAAATTTAAATGATCAAATAAATTATTCTTACTAATCACTAATCACTAATCACTAATCACTAATCACT
>CAZBXL010000051.1:0-19077 GCA_964495785.1 uncultured Saprospiraceae bacterium
CCTGCGTCTTCTGGTAAGCCAGATGATCTCAAGAAAATAGAAGGTGTCGGACCAAAAATAGCTGAACATCTTGCAGCAGGAGGAATAGTTACATTCTCTGACTTAGCTGATGCAAGCCAAGAAAAGCTAAAGCAAATTCTTACTGATGCAGGTCCAAGATATCAAATGCACAAACCTGACACATGGCCTATGCAGGCTGCTCTTGCCAGAGATGGTAAGTGGGACGAACTTAAAGTTCTTCAAGATGAATTAGACGGTGGTGTATTTGCAAATGAAGAAGAATAAAGATTAATAATAAACCAAAATAATTTTGGATGAGCGACTTAAGAAATTAAGTCGCTTTTTTTATATCCTATCAATAGATTTCATTTCTATCCAGCCAATATTCTTATTCATCAATTCCACTTTATACCATTCGTCAATATTGTCTGTAATCTTGACTTTTACGCCTTCAGTAAGTAATTCTATTTCATCAGATCGGTTATCTGGAGCTGAGAACATCGTAGATGCATTGAGCACTATACCATGATCGTGAAGATGAAGAAGATTATGAGACGTTTTGCCTGCTGCATAACTGATCACCAAAAACAAAATTGATACCAGCATCAGCCCTATGGTCCTTAATCTATTAGAGCTTTCAGAAAGATTAAATAACAAATAGATCTTATACAATAGAAGCATCCCTAATAGGCATTGTACCACTATCCACATTGTAGGCGATAATGCCTTAGCCATGCCTCTCCATAATCTTACAGGCAGAAAGTCAGGAATCTCAAGTATATCAGATTGGACTTTGTCTCTAGCAATGCTGAGGTTATTATTGATAGAAGCATTATTCGGTGACAGCAACTTAGCTTTTTCATAATACAAAATAGACTTGCCTAAGTGGCCTAACTTATATTCTGCATTACCTAAGTTATAGTAGAGCTCGCTCGACTCCAAGCCTTGATCTACGAGCTTATGATAATCTGATGCGGCCTTATCATATTTTGATTGCGAATAGTGTTTATTAGCTTGCTCAAATAATTGTTCAGAATCTAATTGAGCAAATATTAATACTGGAATGGAAATAATTAAGATCGTATAAATAATTTTCAATTGCCTCTTTTCTTTAGTCTATCAAATTTATTCGAATTTTTAGATTTTTTAAAGTCCTCATTTAAAACTTCATTTACTTTAGAACTGAATTCATCTTCATCTATCTCAATAGGCGACTCTATAAATGCAGATCGTGTTACTATTCTAAGTTGAGTAACATCTGAGGGCCTTCTATCTAAGTACCATCTAAAATTATCCAACTTAAGATCTCCTTCTGTGGCCTGGGCCATTGGTACCATCTTATTACTGGGCTGCGTCTTAAAGTCTATACGATCTAATTCTTCATTGGCAAAGTAAAATATCATACTACTACATTGTGTCCTGTTAGCTCCTACGTACGCTTCTTCTTCATCTCTGACTAAGTATATAGATTCAGCATTGCCCTCGACTACCATCCTTTTCAAATCACTACTATCTAAAAACGAATGGATAATGGTCCCTTTAATCTGATTATAATATTCTGGCGCATCTTCAGTAATTATTGTTGCGTTACCATCGGCTATGATTTCTGATACTTCATCGTCTTTCATGATCAGACTTAGTTGATCTCCTTTTATCTGCGTAGTATCAGACCAGGCTATGGGATTCTTATATAAATTAAATATAGAGTCTACATCAGAGTAATACAGAGAATCGCAAACCGCCTGGAAGTCAGATTTATATATTTTCACACTCCCTACAGCTATAATAATCTTGGCTGTATCCCCTTGATTATAGTTGAGCAATGTATCAGCTGCAAGAAACAATGTATCATCTTCTATTATCTGCTTATACAGAGGTCTCAGATTGTTGACAGTCGCTTTATAATACTTCGTTGATTCATTATAGTCAAGTCTATCACTTAATATGACACGTTGCTCTACGGTATCTAAGAAAATTACATCTCCTATTGCTACTCCCTCGCTATTAAGATCATTGTATATTATCGTATCGCCATCGAGATAGCCACTTTCATGTGTGACACGACTCCGACCATACAAGTTTATATCCTTAGTCGCTTTATTGTACTTAATGTCAGGTCCCGTGATTGACTGCTCACCATCTGAGTATGATCCATTACCTAATATTCTTACCTCATCAATATTATTGTCGATCAGTATCTCATCACCTCGTGTGACGCTTGAGCTGTCTATAATGACACCATTGCCCTCTAAGGTTATGGTATTTTGATCTCTATCATAATACATACTGCTGGAGGTAGCAGTAAGTTGATCTTCGGTAATCTTAGGATTACCACTAAAAAATGCTCTGCCGCCTTTAGTTTCATAGAAGCCCTCTTCGCAATATATTTTTCTATTATCCTGTGTGATATAGGTAGGTCCCAAGAAATATGCTCTATCTAATTCTGTATCGTAACGTAGAGAGTCGGTTTTTAACCTCATATCCTTATCTATTATTGAGACTTCATCATAGAAATATGCCAACTTAGAATCTACATTATAGACACCTCGCAGACTACTCATTGTCATAGTCTTACTCACAAGAGTAGAGGTATCATTAAATGTCGCAACTTTTCTTTCTAAGTCGTAAATGAGAACTTTAGAAAAAAGATCCTTCGTACCATTTTTCAATACTACGTTTCTATAAAGCTTAGCAATCTTAGAATTACCATCATAATAAAGCGAATCAGAAAATGCATTAATTGTATCATTCTGGATAATCACAACATCACCCAAAGCTTCTAATCGATTATCCTGTACCCATGCAGAATCACAAAACATAAATATGCTATCATGCGTAAGTCGGACATTACCTAAGAGTTGTTGCTGTTGGATTTGAGTATTAAGCGTAATGGCTCTATCTGAATTTTCAACTTGGATTTTTTCCTGAGTCTTGATCGTATCTTGACTTTGGATATCAGAGGATAGAATTCCTATGATAATTAAAAGTAAAAATTTAGTCTTGGTTACGAGTCTTTGCACGGTTGTATTATCCTTCTGTGTAGGTAACTTTAGTACGTCTTGTCTTAGGAGGCATTAGCTTACCAAAATGCTGCACCCAATATTTACCATATTTAGAAACGGCGACTTCATTCATATCTGGGTTCATGAGCATTCTACAGTGAGAAGGACTCTTAATCCAATCTCGCATAGCTTCATCGAAAGATTTTTGCCCAACGGCAAGATTTTCTCCTACATATTGCCACTTATATCCTAACCTATCGAGACGATCACCTATATCCAATCCACCAACTGAATGATGATCAAAATAATTATAGGTCTGCATTTCTTTTGCATGCTGGTGAGCACTGACCTCCAATGTACTATTCCAAGTCACGGGACCTACCGGCTTCATCCTTTTACGTCCACAAGTGCAGCCTTTCTTTCTAAGTTTATTGATACGCTGTAGTACATATTCTTGACTGACACCCAAGTCAGTGTCCATAGCTTGGCTACGACCTTCATAGGAAGTTAATACCACAAGTATAGAAAAGAATATCAATCGTAACATAGACAAAGTTTATATAGCATGCTTATAAAGCAGCTCTTTCGGCAACAGGATACTCGTATATTAAACAAATTCCAAGCCTAAGATATTACCACAATATATGTTAATTGTATGTGAATTATAAGAATCTATTGATGTGTAGATATCAAATAGGATTTCTATCAAGGGCATATTGGATAGGTAAATATAGCTTAAGCCTGCTATACTATATTACAAAAAGTAGTACTATTCGAAGTTGCATAAGCACAAGACATCTGTCATCAATTCTCTTAATAAGAAAGAGAATCAATAACGATATGCATAACCTAAAGAAACTAATGTGCTGAATAACTTTAGTTCATTTGGATCTATAGTAAGATCAAATAATCAAATTTTACAATAGAGTAAAACAACTGAATGACCAAAGTTAAAAGCGCTTAAACCCTTTCATAAAATAGGAATAAAACTATAGAGCATTTAGGCTCTCAAAGTAGGGATCAAAAAATCTTATTCTTCTTCTGAAGAAGCTTCTTTGTCTTCTACAACAGGGACAGGCTTAGGCTTAGGTAGTTCTGTATAAATTTTTACACCTTCTGCGATTAGACCTTTTGGACCTTTTCTTACTTCAAAGATGACTTTATCATTTTCCTTGATCTGATCTATGAGACCATCCATATGCACGAAGACACTGTTACGAGAATCTTTCTCATTGATAAACCCGTAACCTTTTTCGCGATTGAAGAACTTTACGATACCAATTTTTCTGTGATCTTTAGTGTCGTCTTTATCCTGCTTAGGAATACTGATTTCAATATCTTCTAATTTAATTTTAGCTTTTTTCTTAAGCGGATCAGGAGGAGTTGTGGTAAGGTTACCATCCTCATCAAGATACATAAATTGGGGTTGTTGGTTTCTTCCCTCTTCTGAATCTAACTTACGCTGTTGGCGTCTTTCAGCTTTATCTTTTTTCTTTTTTTGTTTTTTCTTTTCTCTTTCTTTTTTATTAAAAGTTTCTTGTGATCTACCCATGAATAAATTTTGGTTATAAAATATGATGTCGTGACTTAGTAAGAAAGGCTATATATACGGGATGTGTAGCTTTAATTTTAAGTATGCACAAGGTAATCATTTAAAATAAAGCCCCTGTACAATCATACTAACAGTATGTTAGTAAGAAGAGTTTCGTTAATTTGAAAAGTAAAAAAGGAATATCTTCACATCCAGATGAAAAAAATAGAATCTCATAAGGTCCCAAAACTCGATAAACCGCAACGTTTATCAGATTATCTACCTGGAAAATTCACCACGGTAAGTTCTAAGAAAGGTATCAAAAAAGCAATATCTCATAAGCGTGTACAAGTTAATGGCACAATAGCTCGGACGAGTAAATACATCAATGGCGGAGAAGACATCGTCTTACTAGAATCAAAAACTGAATTAAGAAAACCTAAAATAGATCTTGATATAGAAGTCTTATATGATGATAATCATTTAGCTATAATCAATAAGCCCCCAGGTATTGTGGTCAGTGGTAATAAACTAAGGACAGTAGAAAATGCCCTTCCTAATCTCCTATCAAAAAGTGAGGAACCAGATGCTCTTGTAAGACCACATCCAGCACATAGATTAGACTTCCCTACCAGCGGCTTACTACTAATAGGAAAAACAAGTCAATGTGTAACTTCTTTAAATCTATTATTTGAAAAAAGAGAGATCAATAAAGTCTACACTGCAATTGTCATAGGAAAAATGAAAAACCTCAGTGACACTATAGACACGCCAATACTTAAGAAATCGTCTAAGACAACATACAAAGTTATAGAAAAGACACCCTCTGAAAAATATGGTGAACTGAATCTCATAGAGCTCTATCCTGAGACAGGCCGTCGTCATCAGTTACGTATCCATATGCATAGCATAGGCCATCCTATCTTGGGTGACAGTAATTATTTCATCAAAGGATTACAGTCCCAAGGCAACGGTCTCTACTTACACGCTAGTCAGCTTAAATTCAAACATCCAATGGAGGATAATAAGATTGTGGATGTCAAAGCCCAACTGCCCAAGAAATTTGGAAAGATCTTCCCAAGTTCTGTGGAGGTCTTGAGAAATAAGGCAATAGGAGAAGAAGAGTAATTGCAAAAAAAAAGCTCACAGTAAACTGTGAGCTTATATTAAATACTAAAATTATATTCTAATATCTTCGATTGAAACCGCCACCGCCGCCACCGCCACGGTTGTTGTCTCTTCTTTCTCTTGGCTCAGATTTCTTAACTACGATAGTTCTTCCATCTAATTCAGAGTCGTTAAGGCCATTGATAGCGCTATTACCTTCTTCTTCGTTAGGCATTTCTACGAAGCCAAAGCCCTTAGAACGACCAGTAAATTTGTCCATGATGATTTTTACTGATTCTACTTCTCCGTATTCAGAGAAAGCATCTTGTAAAGAGGACTCGCGAGTATCAAAGTTTAACTTTGCAACAAAAATGTTCATAATAAATGTGATGTTTAAATAAAAAAATATGTGGTTGCAATGATATAAAACTTGTATTCATTCTTGCTTCCAATGATCTAAAGGTAAATAAAAAGGAATAAGTTCCAACAAGTAGCAAAAAAACTAAAAATATTTAGTAAGCCATATTTTACTATAAAAACCAATAAGGTGAGGCTAATTAGCCAGTAAAACCTGATAAAGTACCCTATCCTATCAATATATCAGAACTTAAACTCCACGACAGCTCGCAGAAAAAATGGTGTCCCGGGGGTAAAATGAATTTCTTCTACCGGACTAATTTCATTAAAAAGTCTTGATTCTGTAGCAAATTGGGTTTCATTCCATTCCGTATTTAGAAGATTCTCTACCTGGAGCCCTATATCAAAGCGATCTAACTCATATCCAATATTCATATCTAAGACGGTATATCCAATGGCCACTATAGAATTGTCCTCATTCGCTGGCCTATCTCCTAAGTATCTGATCTCAACGCCTCCATATAGACCATCATCACTTTTAATTTGAAGATTGGAGAGAAGTGTTGCTCTCGGTGCTAAGGGAATAAAATTCTCGTTACTCTCTAAATCTGTAAATCTTGGATTGGCTATGTTAGCATTCAGATTCCAGTATAGCCAGTCTAAGGGCTGATAGCTAATGCTCAGATCTATACCCTGTCTTCTCGCAGATCCGCTTGGCTCAACTATACCTGCATCACCTACATAAACAAATTCTTGCTCAGAATATAGATACCATAGAGCAGAGTTAATTATCATAGTAGGAAATGGCTTCCAGATAAATCCTAAGTCGGCACCATAAGCAGCAGGTAATCCCTTTTCGGCACTATTGTCTATTACGACTCGGCTATCATTAGAATGGAAGCCTTTGCCTGACTTAAGATACAACTGAAGATTATTAGAATAATTATATAGGATGTTGAGCTTTGGACTAAGAATAGCTTGCGTTTCTGATTGTGTAGAATAAGGGACAGCCAATTTATCTACATACTGAAAATCAAAGTAATCAAATCTCAATCCTGCATTAAACGTCCAGCTGTCTAAATTAAATTTGCCATCTACATAGCCTCCATAATTTGTCTCAAAGACATCACCCAATTGGATATTCTCTAATGTGGTCACCCTATTAAGAGAACGAGATAATTCATTATCAATGACTCTATCTGATCTAACTAATACTCCTGCTTCTAAACTACCATCCCAAGACCCCATATCGAAGTCATAATTGTATGTTGATTTAGCTCCAAAAATATCTCTCGATTCCTTTTGTCTTATTTGATCTCCATTCACAGGATCTTCTAAAAAGAAAGTAAAATTAGAATACAATTCAAATGCATATTTACTGTAATAGGCACTATTAGTGATATAGGAATTCTCATCAAAGTACTTTCGGTGTTTAATCACAAAATTTGTTCGACTCGTGATACCTCCTTCTGTGTCATCTATAGCGCCAAATCGACTTATCAATCCAGCATCTACAGCCCTCTGCGGTATCTGGCCAGAGGCATCCCATCTACTGGTGAAATGAGACACAGAAAAACTCAGACTTTCTTTTAAAGAAAGACGTTGATCTACTTTTGCCAAAAGGTTTATTCTACTGAAATTCTGTGGACTATCAAATGGGCTATCTGTATTGATAAATTCTGTCGCGATATAACTGTTTACTTTTTTTGAGGTACTTGACAAGTCGATCATCCCTAATAATCTACGATAGCCAAATTGTCCCACCTCAGTCTTGATAGAACTGTGATCAAGGTTGTTTTTTGTTTTAAAATTTACATATCCAGCAGTATTTAAGTTACCATGATCACTATAGTACGGACCTTTGCCAAAATCAATATTGTCAATAGTCTCTGGTATAAGAAAATGTAGATCTGCATACCCTTGTCCATGTGCATGCGAGACCATATTAACGGGTAGACCATCTACAGTGATTGCGACATCAGTACCATGATCAATATCAAAACCTCTTAAGAATAGTTGTTCTGCTTTACCGCCTCCAGCATGTTGCCCTATAAATAATCCAGGTACCTGCCTGAGTATCTCTTGAGAAGACGTTACTGGATTGGATTGTAAGTTTAATTTAGTAAGGACATTGAGGGCATTTAATTTAGGAAGTATGACTACTTCATTAAGTGACACTGACTTATAATCTAAAATAACATCTATTGGCGTCTCGGTATTACTGACGATAATATCTTGGGTTTGATAACCTACAAAAGATATTCTTAGTGTATCACCAGACATAACACCATCTAATTCAAACTTACCTAACTCATTAGAATGGGTGTGGTCTTTATTTTTTACATTGACAACATGTGCATTAAATACAGGAGCAAACTTAGTATCTCGTATTTCCCCAACGACAGACTGTCCTTGCGCAAAATGATTTATTGTACAAAATAAAATTAGAAGTAGAAAGCTTTTAATATTAGTCATTGATCGTTAAGATGGTAAAGGGACATTACGCAGATAAAAATAATCTATGAGATTATAATTTACTGAAGCAAACGTCTAATAAAGTTTAGATTATTTGAAATAAGAAAAGTTATGCCAGATTTAAAATGAAAACTTCAAGTATTCGTTACAGGCACGACATCATTTCAATATTGAATATCCATCGGTAGAAAATGCAAAACCTTTATTTCCATTTTCGCCTATCATCACAGCTTGTATCAGAGGTTTGACATCTTCATTCTTAGCATTTAATTCTACGATGAAATTAGCTCCAGGGCCACCTGTGTCGTCGTCTTTTTCAATCACATAGTTAACTGTACCCATCGGAGGTAGGCTGATTGGATTATCGAGATAGCTCCGGACCTTAAGCCCTGAAGTATCATAATAATCTATCTTAGTCAGAAAGAGAGAATCTTGAAAACTTGTGTTTCTAATACTTAACGTCGCAGCTAGTAATGAAGATTGATTCTGTATATCAATATATATGTCAGAATATATAGGCACATAAATGACATCAAAAAAGCTCATATCTTTTTTATCTAATTGCCTGTCGATCTCCAGAGATTTAAGTTCGTCTTGACCCTCGACATTTTTATTAGGGTCTGGTACATCACAGGCTACGAACAGAGTAGCAAAGAGTACGCAGTAGCAGAAGGAATTAATTTTCATTTATCGTTTAATTTTTTTCAGCCAAAAAAATAAAATGAATTTCTTGACGGTCTAAATAGCGTTATAAAGCTAACAAAAAAAGATTTCTGAAACTTCCACTGGATGTAAAATGCTAAGATTCGATTTTTTTCTCAAAGCTGAGAAAATCTGACAGATTTGACCTCAAATACTTCTGAGCTTCAGCGTCATCAACAAATTCTTCTATCGGATTGGTGCCTTTAGATAAGTTTTCAAATAGCATTTCTTTTTTACCATCATTATACTCTGTCGTTATAGCTGATGCCCAACTACCATTTTTCTTAAGATATCGCATACCATCATAATGGAAGCAGAATTGGTTGAACTTATATTTATCTAATGTCTTACCGTGATGATTATACCAATAGCTTTGTGAGATAGGGATATTATAGATGTTGTTGTTAAACATGTCATGACCATTAAGATGGGTGTACCCAACCTTCTTAGCTATAGAATGAAAAAGTAATCTTGAACTTGTCTTATGATCTCTTATACCTGGATCTACCCCATTATGATCTAACCAAAAAACAGGTACTCTTGTACATGCATCAGTTACATTAGAGAAATGATAAACCCAATCCTGATCTCCAAAATTCTCTCCATGATCAGAGGTGAATATGACCAAGTTATCCTTATCCTCATGCATCGATCTTACAAACTCATCTAAATCTGACCTAATGAGGTCCCAGCTTTTGCTCTGACGGTTCTTAACCGTATTAAGCTTATCCTTCTCTGGTATTGATTTATTTTCGTCGATTAAGAAAGTCTGATTGACAACGCTGAATAGAGTCATGAGCTCAGATAGCTTCTTAATCGGGTTACTGCTTGATAACTTAAACTCCTTGTCGATATGATAAGGAAAATGTGTCTCCATTAGATTAATAAAAACAAATGCTTTCTCGCCTTTTTTCTCGTGGCCTTTGACAATATCTGTTGCGTGATCAAACATCAATTTGTAAAAACTTCTAAACCACACACTAGCTGCCTTAAGGTCTTTAGATAATTTATCAGAGACCGCATCTTTTGAGAATAGCGTTTTTCTGATTCTATGCTTACCTAATAGAACAAACAACTGAGATATCTTAAGTCCTTTCTGTTCTGCTAAGTCCCACGTCTTGAGTACCTGATCAAATCCTCTATCTAAACCAAAAATTTCAGTCGTGGCTACATTGGAAGTAATCTGATACGTGTGGTAGCCTTTTTCTTTTAGCATCTGAGCTAAAGTTACTGACTCGCTACTAAGCATACGTGTCTGTGTCGTAGCCTGATGTTGATGCGGAAATTGTCCAGTGAATATACTGGCTGTAGCTGGCAAAGTCCAACATGCCGGAGAGCTTGCATTCGTAAACTGAGTTGCAAACTTCTCCATATAAGGTACACCTACGCCGCCATCTTTATAGACGGAGTCATATCTGAGACTGTCAGCGACAATCATAACTATATGATTCGGTTTAGCTTCTGGCATTTTTATGCGAATGCATTAAATATTACTGCTCGTATTAAACTATTGAGTTTCACAAAAGAAAGATTCCTCGATTAAAGGACAATTTTAATGAAATTAATCCTTTTACACGCTGATATTAAAGCATATTATGAGTATCTATTCATTATTTGATCACTAAAACAGTATATGAGCTTTGATATAAAAACTTATGCTAATATGTTAAGTATCTATAGCGTATTATTTGCTCGTAGCCCCTTGGACAATGACTACAAATTCTCCCTTAATCTGCTTTTTATCCTTTAGAAATTGAATCATTTCTGATAGACTAAGCGTGACAACTTCTTCGTATATTTTGGATATTTCTCTACTTATCGAAATGAGTCGATCCTTTTCACTCAACTGTTGTATCATCTCTATGGTTTTAAGCACTCTGAAAGGCGACTCATAAAAGGCAAAAGTGACTGGTAATGATAACAAAAATTCAATCCTGGTCTTTTTCCCTTTTTTCTGAGGTAGAAAGCCTTCAAAGAAAAATTTATCACAAGGTAAGCCAGACATAACAATGGCTGGTATTAAGGCAGTAGGTCCAGGTAGACAAGTTATCTTAACATCAGACTCAATACATGCTCTTGACAAGAGAAATCCCGGATCAGAAATACCAGGCGTACCCGCATCACTTATCAGAGCTATATCTTTTCCTTCAATTAACTGATCGACTATCTGCCCAACTTTCTTATGCTCATTATGAGAATGAAAAGACTGCATCGGTGTAGTGATATCATAATGAGATAGAAGTTTTCCTGACGTACGCGTATCTTCTGCAAGTATAAGATCGACTTCTGATAACAGTCGTATGGACCTCAATGTTATATCTTCTAGATTGCCTATAGGGGTTGGGATAATGTATAGCATATTGATAAAGGAAATGAGTTAATAATTTCTCATCAGTGTAAGGAATTCATTTAAATATATCCTAAATGACGACATATAAATGAAAACTAATAATATTACACTTGATTTTTAGTTATTCGAATATTGAAATTCCAACATTTATTGACGAATTTACGTTGATTCAGTAGCCTATGAAATACCTAACCACCATAATATTATTATCTGTCAGCCTTCAATTGTCTGCTCAGATAAGTAATGATGAATGTTTCGGCGCCATCAATCTGCCTTCGGTAGATAATTTCTGCTCTGCAGATCAAGAGTTTTCTAATCTTGATGCTAATCCAGATCCTGCATTTAATAACAATTGTTTTATAAATAATGTAAATGGCGTATGGTTTTCTTTTGTACCTACCGAGCCTGCAGTTTTGATTCAAGTTTTTAGCGGAGGTCTTATGGGGACATTAGAAGATCCTAAGATGGCTATATTCACAGGTTCTTGCAGTAACTTAGATTACATCGACTGCTCACCAGGAAGAGCACTTACAACTGATGAGTTTACAGTAGAAGGACTTACTATTGGTCAGAGATATTTTCTCTTTGTAGAATCTGGAAGTAGTACGCCTGGCACATTTAAACTTTGTATAAATGATTTTAGGTCCCAGCCGTCTCCAGAATCCGATTGTGATGATGCAGTTGTATTATGTGATACATCTCCATTTACAGTAGAGAGTATCACTTCAGCAGGTCAGAATAGCTCAGAGCTTGATGCATTTACTGATGCTTGTCTTACCTCTGAGTTTAACTCAGTATGGTATAAATGGACCTGCGACGAATCTGGGAGTTTAACTTTTACTCTAACCCCCAATAATTTTGTACCAGGTTTCGAATCTGATGATCTGGATTTCGTTCTTTTTGAATTGCCAGATGGTCTTGATGATTGCGATAACAAAGAGATCCTCAGGTGTATGGCCTCTGGAGCTAATGGGTCCAATGGTAACACTGATCCTTTTCCCACATGGCAAGTGTGTAATGGACCTACTGGCTTACAATTAGGCGATGGCGATCTATCAGAAGCAGCGGGTTGTCAGGCTGGAAACAATAATTTTGCTGAAGCTATTCAGATGGTTTCTGGTCGTTCATATGCACTAGTCGTCATGAACTTTACGAGATCGGGTTTAGGGTTTTCTATAGAGTTTGGAGGCACAGGTACTTTTCTTGGACCAGTTCCAGATTTTGATCTGTTTACTCTTAATGATTTTGAATGTGATAAAAGAATAGAAATAAGTAATACCTCTACATCTCTCACCGATCCTATCGTTAATTATACATGGAATTTTGGTTCAGGTGCAGCACCACAAAACGCAAGTGGCGAAGGCCCTCATGATATTGTGTATGAATCTTTTGGAAATAAAAGTATAGCTCTCACAGTAGAGACAGATAGAGGATGTACAGTGACAAAAATTTTAGATGTAGAAGTAGAAGCTTGTTGTGCTGATACCTCTACACTTGACATAGGGGCAATAGGCGCTGACCTTAGTTGTTTTGAGTCTGGCGATGGCGCAGTATCAGTAAACAGTGTGACAGGCGGTCAACCAGAATTCAATTTTAGTATAAATGGAGGAGACTTTATCCCTAATACGGTTTTTAGCTCACTATCAGCCGGAACTTATCAAATAGTAGTGCAGGATATCAAAGGTTGCGAAGATAGCACCACCGTAATCATAACCCAACCTGAGCAGATACTACCTGATGCAGGTCTTGATATCACGATAGATCTTGGATTTACCGGACAGCTTAATGCCTCATACAGTCCAGTGAATCCTGGCGATATCATAGAATGGTCACCGCCAGATGGCCTCAGTTGTACTGACTGTCTCAATCCTGAAGTTATATCACCAGGCACAACAGAGTATACATTAACGATTACAGATGCTAACGGATGTAGTAGCCAAGATTTTGTAGTGGTGACTACTAATATCATCAGACCTATATATTTCCCTAATGTCATTACACCCACGACTAATGGGGCTAATAGTTCTTTCGTGTTAGGATTAGGACCACAGGCAGAAATAATAGAAGAATTTAATGTCTATGATAGATGGGGGAATCTTGTCTATACCTGCAATGACATTGAGCCTAACGACGGAGACAGAACATGGGATGGTGTATTCGGAGATTGTGATGGCCCGTTTGAAGGAGATGTCGAAGTAGGCACTTATGCTTGGCTTGCAAGTATAAGATTTATAGATGATGTGGTGATAACATATTCAGGAGACGTTACTGTCCTAAGGTAAGATGATACGATATCTAATAATATTATTTTTTTCTTGTCTTGCTCTCTCTTGTAGTAATGACAAATTTGACATCAAAAAATACAGAGACAAAGACAGCCTATCTGTAGAGATCGCAAGCAATGTAGAAATGCTGTATAGCGATTCTGCTGAAGTACGTGTCATAATCAAAAGTCCAACCCTTAAGAGATATACTGACCAAGGCGAAACCTACGATGAATTCCCTAATGGACTGCTTGTAGAATTTCTTGATGAGAATCATCAGGTGAGCAGTTGGATGAAAGCAGACTATGCATTAAGAAAGCAAACTGAGAAAAAAATCTTTGTCCAAAGAAACGTTGAGTTATTCAATAGATCTAATGACGAGCTCCTCACTGACGAACTCATCTGGGACGAAGATGCAGAAGAGATATATACCTCTAAGCTTGTCAAAATTAATCAACCCTCTAAAGGTGATACAAGCATTGGTATTGGCTTTAAAGCAGATCAAGAATTTACAAGATTTGAGATTAAGAGAAACTACTCTGCCATCAAAAATATCGATAAGCTAACTGAAGACTTCAAAGAGGAAAATTAAAAGTATTACTTTTTCCCTTTTGTCATTTTCTCTATCTATTGAAATCTAATCTAACGTCATCAAGGTTAAACAAAGATTAATCTTCTAATATCGATAGCCGTATAAAATGTACAATGTGAAATCATGCAGCCTTAAACATACATAGAGCATTATACCATAATCAAATGGGACATTATAACCATGAATTAGTATAACTCGATAATATAACTGCTAATGTGAATGATAACTATCTTGTAAAAAAGATAATATGGAGATGCTTGTTACTATTGATTTGATGCATCAATGGACAACAAAGTACAATTAAAAAGATGCTTAGAATCTCTCTTTTATTCCAAAAGTGATAGCAAACTTATTGATAGAGTCATCAGTAGGTCCGTAGGTCGTATTCAATAAAGAAGTATAGAAATCACCTGATATGTACGCTGACAATGTCGGAGTTATATTTCTTTCCATACCTGCACCGATCTGAGCTCTCAACATAAAGTTATCTCTAAATGAGCCTCCCTCAAAAAACCCATCATGAAAATTAGAATCAGTTCTGAATGGACTCTCTGTCAACTCCGGACTTGGATTTTGATTAGGTCCTTGAGGTGTTGGCGCAAGGATATTTAATTTCTCGTTGTTCTCATCATAGCCAGTACTCACTATAAATTCAGATGATACACCTCCTGTTACAAAAAGTGACCAGTCTCTATTTCTAACAAAATGGTACTTTGCTCTGAGAGGAATACTTAATATATCGTAACTAATATTAGTAAGACTATAGATAAAGACATCACCTCTGTTGTTATCCCATGCTCCTCTGTAGGATACAGGTTTGTTATAGAGAGAATATCCTAAACCCGTCTCATACTCAAGATTATTTTTCTGCACAGAGAATAGACCGCTTAGGGTATATCCATACATCTCTGTAGATTGCGGACCTTCGATATTGTAGACATCATTAAATGGTGTCGTAATCTGATTATTATCAAAAGAAGCAACCACATGCAACCACTTACCATCAGTAGCTGTAGAGTGTAGTGGCTTTATACCGAAGTCATTATCGATAAGTACTTTGTTTTCATTCCAACTTATAGATGAAGTTTTAGCATTTATGCTATTTACTTCAGGAATTATATTTACTATATCAGTTTCGAAAGCACTTTGAGCAGGGATAAGGTCTGATGTATTCTGATTGTTTACTGTTTTTTGATATGAGACCCCGTTGATTGTATTTGTACTCTGAATTATATTATCTGTTGTATTAGCATTCGTAATATCTGAATAGACTGATTGCATATAGTTGTCTTCAGATATTATTTGTCTGCTTGCAATTGTTTTATTTAATGTTGAATGCGAAGAGTTATCTGATGTTGGAATCAAATCATCTGTAACAGCAATATCCTCTGTTCTGGTTACACTATTAGAGATAGCTGCAGAATTTAAATCATCCTGTACATCAAGTGCTGCTATAGGTTCAGACATTCTTTGATCAATACTGAAAATATAGTCATAGTTAGCACCTATGCCGTAGAATAATATAAGGATAGCGAGTAACTCATAGACTTTAATAGAATAGATCGCTTTTCTTAATCTATAGATATTTTCTAACCTTGTTTTGAGAAGAGTCCAATGGGACACATTATAAGGAACTGTATAATCACTTAAAGATCTTCTGATATCATTATCAAATGACTTATCTGCACGGACAGCATCAAGTGCCGACTTCTTCTCTTTGAAGAGGTCCCATCGAGGGGTAGCATCACTGGTCATATTTTCCAGCTTGGCTTTTATGATGTTATCGAATTTACTGTCCATAGATTGTTCCGTTAGCTAATAATAGTTTCTTAAGTTTTTGTCTCGCTTTAACTAAGTTAGAACGAGAAGTACTTTCAGATATATTAAGTTTTTCTGCGACCTCTCTATGTGAGAAGCCTTCAATGATATATAAATTAAATACAGATCTATAAGCCGGGGATAACTTTTGTAGAGCTGCAAGAATTTCAGTGGCTGACATAGAACTTACTACATCAGGATTTTTAGAACTGAGCGATATAGCATTATCTATATCTTCAGTTCGGCGGCGACTTCTCTTTCTATAATGATCAATAGCCGTATTAACCATTATTCTCTTAATCCATGCCTTAAGAGAAGTCCCTACTGTGTATTTTGATATGTGTCTGAAAACTTTTATGAAGCCTTCATGTAATATGTCTAAAGCTTCTTCTTCATCAGTAGCATATCTCATACACACAGGATACATCATGGAATAATGATCCTCGTATAACTTTTTTTGTGCCCATTCCTCATTAGAAATGCAAGCATTGATAAAGTTGGTTTCCGCTTGTTGGATATTTATTGTCAATTCCATGTGAGCTAAGTTAGCTCCTGATTAATGAGTTTAAAGATAATTTGCACCCGTATAACGCCAGTTTAACCGTTAACGCTGCTATTACTTAAAGTTAAATTAAAATAATAACTATTAAGTGACTTGAGAAATGGGCTTAGGACGAACGGGCAAGAAAGAAATATAATCTACTGATAACCAATTGATTAAAATAATTAATCAAGCGCAACAAAGTCGATTATGAACTATGGGCTGAGTTGAGAGGCAGTTTTTTAACATTTTAAGAAGACAGCTTATGAGACGGTGAGATCTCTCATTTTATCTCTCAGACTATCTATATCCTGAATACCGATAAAATATCTAATACCCTCCTTGGTTAAAATAGATAAGCCATTTCTACCAGCGAGAGAATACTTGAGCTCACCATGATTAAGATTAGCTCCATGCCAATGTGCTAATGCTGATGTTTTTACGATCTCACAAGACTGGACCTCGTTCCATTTAATTTTTTGAGATTTAGAGTGTAGGGGTGTCAACTTATATTTTATTCTTTTGTCGTTGATATCAACTTTAAGCTTGAGCCGTCTGAGTAGCAGAAGAGTACATGCGACCAATAGGATCAGGCAACTAAAAGTAATCATCTTAGACATAGATCCTGAAACACTGACTGATTCCTGTATTAATCCAATTAAACATACTATACCAACTAATTGTAATACAACTAAATTGATTCTATCACTATACTTTTGCTTCTCTCTATAAATTTTATTTGCCATAAAAATTGTTTTTAGTTCTTAAATAAAAGCAGACAATCAATCTGACCCCAGAACAAAGGTAAGTTAATTTGTTTACATTCGCTTAACATTGAATTTACATAAGAGTAACGTATGGTCTTTGATAATGGTATGAGTATTTACAATAATCTCTTATTCATATTATCCAAATCAGAAAATGAACTCAGTATATTTATATCACAATCAAGTATATAGATATTACCTATTATCTTAATATATTTGAAGCTTGATAAAAATATACAGTATAGGATAATGAGTAAAGTAAAATCAATAGATCTCGAGTCTAACTCTGATGGCGGAGGATTAAAAAGTATGTACAAAGAGTACTTCTTAGATTATGCATCCTATGTCATATTAGAGAGAGCTGTACCAAGTGTTGTAGATGGTCTCAAGCCCGTACAGAAAAGGATACTGCACAGCATGAAGCAGATGGATGACGGCAGATATCATAAGGTCGCTAATGTCATAGGTCAGACTATGCAATATCATCCGCATGGTGATGCTGCGATAGGTGCTGCCTTAGTCAACTTAGGTCAGAAAGACTTACTCATAGATACACAAGGTAACTGGGGAGATTATAGAACGGGAGATTCTGCAGCTGCTTCTCGATACATAGAAGCAAGACTAACAAAATTTGCTCTTGAGGTGGCCTTCAATCCTAAGACGACGGAGTGGCAGATGTCTTATGATGGTCGTAATAGAGAGCCTATTGATTTACCTATGAAATTTCCTCTCGTACTTGCTCAAGGGGTAGAAGGTATTGCAGTAGGGCTATCGACTAAAATTATGCCTCATAATTTTATCGAATTAATAAAAGCTTCTATCAAGGTCCTGCAAGATAAAAGAGTCAAAATATATCCAGACTTCGCAACAGGAGGTCAGATAGATATATCTGAATATAACAGCGGTAAGCGTGGTGGCAAAATAAAAGTAAGAGCTAAAATAGAACAGCGAGATAAAAATACTTTAGCCATAACAGAACTCCCATATGGTGTGACTACTAATACACTCATAGATAGTATTCTTAAGGCTAACGATAAGGGCAAAATACAAATCAAAAAAGTAACAGATAACACAGCAGCTGATGTAGAGATTATGCTTAACCTTCCTTCAGGAGTCTCTTCTGAACAGACGCTAGAGGCATTGTATGCTTTCACGAATTGTGAGATATCAATATCCCCTAATGCTGTGGTCATAATGGACAACAAGCCGGTCTTCTTAGGTGTAGAAGAACTGCTTAAGATATCCACTTTCAATACTCGTGACTTACTCAAGCTCGAATTAGAAATAAAAAAAGCTGAACTCCTTGAAAAATGGCATGCTGTAAGTCTCGAAAAAATCTTTATAGAAAATAGAATCTATAGAGATATAGAAGAGGCTGAATCATTTGAGGAAGTTATTAAGATCATCGATAAAGGTCTAAGAAAATATGTAGTTACTCCAAGCGATAAAGCTAAAAAAGGAGATAAGAGAATAAAGCTCAAAAGAGACATAACTGAGGACGATATTATCAAGTTGACAGAGATCAAGATCAAGAAAATATCGAAGTACAATAAGTTTAAAACTGATGAACT
>CAZBXL010000051.1:19177-28797 GCA_964495785.1 uncultured Saprospiraceae bacterium
TGGAACAAAGGTGACGAGAGAACGACTTACAACATGATCTATGTAGATGCGAAGACGGGAAGAGCATTTGCAAAAAGATTCAATGTCAAATCAATAACTCGAGATAAGGAATATGATCTTACCACAGGTCATGCCCGTAACAAGGTTGTCTACTTTGCAGCTCATGCTAATGGAGAAACAGAAATAGTAGAGATCAAATTGACTGCAGCCTGTAGAGCACAGAAGAAAGTCTTTGAGTTCGATTTTGCTGATCTTGAAATTAAAGGACGAGGTTCCAAGGGTAATATCGTCACGAAGTATCCAGTAAGAAAAGTCACACAACTTGAAGTCGGAGAAAGCACTTTAGCAGCGATAGAAGTCTACATCGACATGGCCAATGGGAGACTTAATAAAGAAGGACGAGGCACGTTTTTGGGAGAGTTTGATGCAGGCGAAATGATTATAACTGTCTATAAGGATGGGACTTATATGTTGAGTGAATTTAACTTAGATAAGAAATATGATCCCACTAAATTAGTCGCTGCAGCTAAACTATATGAAGATACAGCCATCAGCTGTGTCTACTATGAAGGTGATAGAGGCTGGACCATGGTCAAGAGATTCTTAATAGAGACCACAAATGAAGATACGTACACACAGTTCCTTACAGATAATAGATCGACTAAGCTATACTATGCTTCATTAGACGAAGAACCTGTAATCAATTACTCGTACAAGAAAGACAATAAAAAACAAGAAGAAGAATTAAGCCTTGCAGAATTTATTGACATTAAAGGTTGGAAAGCCTTAGGGAATAAGCTCGGGGATTACAAGATTCTAAAAGTAACCGAACTGACAGAGGACTCTGATGAAGAAATAGAAAACGAAGCTGAAGAAAAAAACGTTAAAAAAAATACAAATAAAAACGTTACAAATAAGGACAACAAGAGTCTCAAGAACAAATCAAACAATAAAAAATCTCCTTCTAAAGGCAAAAGCGGCCTAAATCCTGGTGATACTATTGAATTTGATTTTTAATTATCAATCAAAATATTTCGAAAACTAAACTTTAATAACATGGCTATTTTACCTTTTTTGAGCGGATCTGCATTAGTTGTTCTTGTATTACTCTGGTATCTTAATGATAAAGGAGAGATATAAAAGATCTTCTATCACAGTTATAGCTGTATCTGATCTGTAGAACACAGTTGATTACACAATATTTAAGAATCAAGAATATTTCTGATAGCTAAAAGCTATTAAGCGAACATAGCATTTAATCATATTCATAAATCTCATGATTAATGCTGTAAGAAAAAAGTATGTAATGACTTTGATCATTAATCACATTGTTCTCTTCTACTCCCCTACCACATCACTGATAGATCGACCATCATATATCACGTCTTTTAGAATAAACTTTCCATCACCGACCATCAATAATGCATAGACCTCTACTGTGTCTTGTCTCGATCTATTATTGTATAATGCCTCAGCCTTAGGAGCTTTAGATTCTTTCATGTAAAATCTATCAAAGGGAAATTCAATAAAAACTCTATTTACATTTAAGCTTGAATAATAGCTCACTCTCAGAACTCTGGTTTTTATATAATTATGATGATCTGAGGGAGCCACTTTGGAGACATTTTTAATGGTGGCAAATCCGAGACTATCTTCTTCGAATGATACATATACTTTGTCATTTCTTTTCAACTCAGTATCGTCATTTATATCTATATAGTTATTATCAAAATTCAAACTAATATACTTGCCTCTAAATGGATCATTAGGATCAATAGGTGCAGTTCTAATTTTATTAGGTATACCATCAGTAAGTATACGCTCACAATCAAAAACCATCAAAGCCGGAATGCTTATTTGTGCTACAGCAGCTAAGCTCATCAGTATTAATACCCATCTCTTAATTAACATGCTTTTTTCTTTTTTTGAGTAAATAAAAATTCGCCATAAAAAAACCAATACCCAATCCGACTAATATCAATCCGCGTACGATGAACGTCACATCAAAATTGAAAAATCTCACCATAATCCATAGCGTCGTAATCAATAAACCATAATTCAGAATACCCAAGTGATCTTTTTGGATTCCATTATAAATCGTGGTGATACCAATGACAAATAAAAGAGCATTAATTACCAAACCCTGAAACAATGTATCCCAATTCAACACATATAATATCGCAAACAGCAAGAAGCTAAAAAATAAAGGCTTATAATTTCTATAACTAAACTTCTTGAGTACATGCGTCAACATACCAAGAGTCATAAAGACAATGACAAGTCCCATAACTAAAGGAATATTAAATGCTATTTCTCTAGAGAAAATATGATTCTCATTGACAATATACTTCCAGAATTCTGAGTAACTCGATAAGAAAAGCAGTACGACAGAAGACAAAGAACCTAAAACCAAATAACTATTGTTGCGCAACTTATTTTTATAAAATAAATCTAAGTGTCCTATCATATAAAAGAGACCAAATAAACACGCAAAAACAACGGCAAGAAATCCCGATTTTGATAAGCCCGATGTAAATAACCCCACAGTTATTAATACAGGAAAAAGCCAATGATGGATTGTTGTGGCATAACTATGAGAATGGTATTTAACTAAAGAAAAGTAATATGGTAATGTCCCCACGAGTAATATATAAAACTGGAATCTATCTGCATAATCTGGGCTCCAAGGTCCTGTCTGTGTAGCAAATGCAATCGTCCCTAAAATATAAAAAACAGACACCATAGATGATCGAGCCAAATAGATAATAGGCAAGGCTAATAACATCCATATAAAAGTAAAGCTACTGATGTCACCTGGCAGATGATATATCTGACTGATCAATGAGATACATCCACCAACACTCAAAAATAAAAAGGTGGCACTACCCTCTCTCCATGCTATACTGCTGGGCTTATTCAGATATGCGTACACACATAATAACTGCCCTAATATCAAAGGTGTAAATGCAATTAAGATCTTAAGCCAACGACTCATTCGATCCCAATTATGTGCCATTATAAGAATAAGACCTAAACCCACTAAAACAGCTCCAATAATACCAAATATCAAGAACAACTTACTATCCTTATCGCTTGACTTAGCAGTATAATAAGCTTGTATCTTACTTCCAACTTCAGGGGTGATAACATTGGCTTTTAGTAATTCTGCGATATCTTTTTTTAGACTCATAAGCTTTAATTGATACTATTAAGTGGAATAATATATCCTATTAAACTATTCTTATTACACTCGGACAATTATGACATGACTACCCTACAATTTCTGATTAAGAACTAAGGGGACTTATATCTCATAATCAATACCAAGTTACAACAAGGAGATAATACAAAAATTGATGTATGGTAAGTTTTCTAATTGACTATTAATATAAGATATGATCAAAAATAATGAGAGTCTTATCTGATCACTTTTATCTTATGTGAATAATCATCGAATTGGTTATTCTTGTTCTTATGTTGAGTTAGACAATTCTCTGAGTACGGGCATACTCTTTTCCTTCATTCCACCACTCACACATCTGCTCAGGATCAAAGAAAAAAGCATGTGGAGTTAGTAGCCTTGGCGTAAAAATAAAATTAACCTTGACGTCTTTGTTATAGATGCTCTGAAAATAGCCCATCAATACATCATCATAGGCAATCTGCTTTTGCATAAACATAAATGACTTGAGCAATAGATCAAACGGATTAGAAGACTTAATGATGGACTGAGGTCTTCTTCTCGGATTGAGAACAATTACGTCTACGACAGAAGCGCCTAAGCTGATCGCTTCTTCGATAGGAATATAGTTCCCGAATCCACCATCAGCATATTCATAATTATTTTTTTCTACAAGACTCATGAACGGTATAAAACTACACGAAGCCCACATCCAGTCTAAAAAGTCCTCATACTCACAATCACTCGCATACTTATACTCCACTCTTGTTCTTGATATATTAGAGACGGTGACGATAACCTTTTTTGTTGATTCAGATATTCTCTTAAAATCATCAAATGATACTGTTTTTGCGATAGTCTTCCTGAGGGCTTCTGTTTCTCCAAAAGTTTTTTTGCCTCTGAGAAACATTCTAATTGTATTAAAATGATTGATAGAAACCTTGAGATCTCTATCGCTTGTATACTTAATATTAAAGGGAGATGTACTGTAGATGTCTTCTTGGGTCACTTGAGTATAGATACTCTTTATTTTATCTATCATTCCTAATGAAAGATGTGGAACTAGTAATGAACCCGTCGACGAACCGACAAAGATATCATAATCGATACCCCGCTCATTAATTAGCTGCTCGGCGACACCTCCTGCAAATGCCCCCTTACTACCACCACCAGAAATTACTAAAGCTCTCATCTAATCCTAAAAAATATTTTTTACAAAGCTAAATAGAAGAAATCATTATCACAATACAAAGAATAGTGCCTACTTTGTGATATTCATAATGACATAAAGGAACGATATTGTTAAAAATGCCATTTTTTAAGAAATATAAGATCGAAACCAATCTTCCTTTAAATTAGACTTAGTTCAACTGTCTATGAAATAAAATAACACCTTCTCAATGATGCATTTTAAATTTAAAAAATAGAACTTGAAGGATAATGAGTAAAGAAAAAAAGGATAATCACTTTATCAAAAAACCATTCTACGAAGGTGGCATATCAGAATTAAGAAAATTCATTAAAGAAAATCTCAAATATCCAACAGAGGCATTAGAGAAAAAAATAGAGGGCACCGTTCTCGTGAGACATGACATCAATCATAAAGGAAAAGTCATCGGTGCTAAAGTGCTTAAAGGCATCGGTCATGGATGTGATGAAGAAGCTATTAGACTCATCAAGTTATTAAAATATGAAGTACCTAAAGGACCACGTAAACTTAAGGTGACATTTCATAAGGATACTAAGATCAACTTTAGATTACCTAAAGTCAAGCCCAAGAAAAAACCAGTAAAAGTCAAAACCAATCAAGGTCAATTATCTATAAAATATACGATTAAGCCCAAAGCTGGTCAGGCTAAAGAAGTCAAAAAAACTTACAACTATACAATTTAACTTAGAGCTCATTCTCCGATTACAATAGAGTAATGATTCAAAAATTTTGCATTCTTACACCAATGGTGCTACTGTAGATTCTTGAAGGCATCTAATGCCACATCGATTCTCTTACAACTCTCGTCGACTCCTAATAGAGATATTATATCAAAGAGATCAGGACCTGTTAATGATCCACACATCATGATACGGAGCAGTGGCATATAGACACCCATCTTAAGCTCATTATCATTAAGGTATGACTTAACCTTGCTCGTAAGATCTCCCACATCATTATTACATTCTCTTATAATTGTTTTTATTGAGAGAAAGTGATCGTCTATATCTGGTGAGTATCGTTTCTTGACTTGTTTTGTATCATATTCTGAGGGTGCACCAAAAAAGAAAACACCTTGAGTATACAAGTCTGGATACAATGTAATACGCTCTTGCATAAGTGTGACATATCTCCTAAGAAAACCTTCGTCTACAGTAATATTCTTTTGTGCAAGGACTTCATTAGCGATAGGCAGAAGGTCATCTACGCTGTACTTATGCAGGTATGTTTGATTAAACCATTTGGCCTTGTCTATATCAAATCGTGCACCGCTTTTAACAATCTTATCTAAGGTAAATGCCTCTATCATTCTGGACTTATCCATTAGCTCCTCATCATTACCTGGGTTCCAACCTAAGAGAACGAGAAAATTCAATAGGGCTTCTGCATCATAACCTTGCTCTTTAAATCCAGAATATGTCTCCTCTTCTTGGTGCCACTCCATAGGAAATACTGGGAACCCAAACTTAGCTCCATCACGCTTACTTAACTTACCCTTGCCAGATGGCTTCAGTATTAACGGAAGGTGTGTGTACTTAGGTGCATTCCATCCTAAGAATCGATACATTAATACATGATGTGCTGTACTTGACAACCACTCCTCTCCTCTGATCACATGAGATATTTCCATCAGATGGTCATCCACGATATTAGCTAAATGATAGGTCGGCATTCCATCGTTTTTGAGAATAACTTTATCATCAAGTTCGTCCGTATTAAAACTGACATTTCCTCTTACAAGATCAGTAAATGTAACTACTTCATCAGTCGGCATTTTTAATCTTATAATGACGTTTTCTTTTTTTGCCAGTAAGGCATTCGTTTCTTCTTTTGTCAGGGTCAAACTATTACGCATGAGTGATCTCGTTCTCTGATCATACTTAGCCGAATGGTGACCAAGATTTTGCTGATCTACTTTCATCTGAGACAGCTCTTCTGGTGTATCAAAGGCGTAATATGCATGCCCCTTCTTAACTAACTCTTGAGCATACTGAGCATATAAATCCTTACGCTCTGATTGTCTGTAAGGTCCGTAATCACCACCTTGTTCTGGACCCTCGTCAGGGGTTAAGCCTAACCAATCTAATGCATCCTTGATATAATCTTCAGCACCTTCTACATATCTATTCTGATCTGTATCTTCTATTCTTAATATAAAAGTCCCGCTATGCTTTTTAGCATATAGATAATTATATAATGCCGTACGGACTCCACCTATGTGTAATGGCCCAGTAGGGCTCGGGGCAAATCTTACTCTTACTTTCTCACTCATGATTTAATGTCATTTTTTAACGATGGCGAAGTTATGGTAATTAATCTTATTAAGATAAATAATCATAGGTCATATATTTATCAAATGAAGAAGAACAGACTGTTTCCTATTGTGAAACTAATTTCATAATTTTATTGTTATGAGAGTACGTTTGATCAAGATGCAGACTATCATAGATTATGTAAAAGAAAATACTCAATCTAAGAGTGGTTTTGATATTTGGATAAGAAGAGTCAAACTTGCGGATTGGTCAAACATTAAGGATATTAAAGCATCATTCAGCTCTGCTGATCAAATTGGCAGTACTAACAGATTAATATTTGATATTGGAGGAAATAAGTATAGAATGATTTGCTCTTACAGAATTGGTCGGAAGAATTTTCACTTATATATAAATTGGATAGGAACTCACGCAGAATACACAAAATTGTGCAATTCAAACAAACAATACACAATTGATAAATACTAAACATATGCAATCAAAACTAAAATACAAGATCATAAAATCCCGGAGACAATACAATTCATATTGTAAGACTTTAGAAGAGATGCTATTCAAGAACAAAAAAGCTGATGAAGATGAAATAGAATTGCTTACGCTTTTAATAGAAAAATATGATGACGAACAATATCAGCTCCCTGAATTTGATCCTATTGAATTATTAAAATCGCTTATGTCAGATCACAAAATTAAGGCAAAGGATTTGACCAAAATATTAGGATTGACGAAAGGAACAGTTTCAAAAATTCTCAACTATCAAAAAGGGCTTTCAAAAGAAACAATAAGAAAATTGTCACAACATTTTAAAATGAATCAAGAAGCATTCAACAGACCTTATAAACTTAAAGACCCGGTAAATCGAAAATATAAGGATGCAGCACTAATGAATACACAAAAGAGAATGAAGCAAATAGCATAGAGGAGATAACATATATGATTACATGCGGTCATCACGTACAGTTCAAGATAAGTTGGATACATTCCATCTGTTATGTAGAAATATATATTTCAAATCCTAATGAAAATTCAAATATAAAACCACATCTAAAAAGCAAAAATAAATTAATGCTTCTGCGGACATTCTGTCACAGTTAGTTTACTCTAATCTAAGAATGAATGATTAATTATTGTAAATTTAAATGCATGATGAAGCGTGTATTGAATTTGCATCAACACCTTCTTTCAAGAAAAATCAATTATTATGAAATTGCTTCCTGTATTATCTATTTTTCTTATACTTCTATCTTGTAATAAAGATGAAAGTATAAACATATCTCCTCCACCCACTCAGCAAAACCCACTACCGGCTATTGAGATCTATGTTTATCAATGTGAGACCGTACACTGTGATACAGAAAATCCACTCGTTGGAGTTATGGTAGAATTATTTTCTTCAGAGGAAGATGCACTGACAAGCCAGAATCCATATAGATCAAATACAACGAATGAAGAAGGAAAAGTGATATTCTCTAACATCGACCAAGACCTTGTCTATATAAAAATAGTCACTGAAGATTATGGTACATATATTGAAAGTCAACGTACAAGCACAAATACGGTAAAGGTATTTCATGATGTCAGATATGATAATGGCTATGAATACAATAACAATGGTGACAGACAACTGACACAAAGACACATAAGCTTATCGAATCCAGCTGTTGGTCAAGTTAGCAACTACGTGTATCACTTTGCTGATCGTCATATTTCATTTACTCCTCTTGAATATTCTGAAGTTAAACTTAATGTAAGGATCGTAGATCAAATAGATGCTAACAGTTATGTAGTCAAAGAAGAAATAAACATGTTAGCTGGGTATCTTGGCAGTCCCTTTTCTCCCAAACAGAATATTGTTACCAGTCTTTGGCGATTTGAAAATGACGTGCTACAGATTATACCTTATGAAAATGAATACTTTGGATCTTTTGCTTGGAACCTATCAGAGTTTTATTTTAACCCTCAAAGTGAAATTGGATATAGTTTTTCACTTATCAGACCTTCTAACAATGGCATTGATATGAATACTGATATAGTCGACAACATTCGTTGGTGGGAGTCAGGGTTTGCTGCTGATTATACACTTTTCGGACATACTTATGATGAATTAATTACAGATGCCGTAAGTTATACGGGGATAGATGGTCCTGCTATATTCAGGGTATACAGCTTAGATGATGGCCTTGTTAGATCTTTAGATTTTTGGAATGGTGGAGCACCTGCGACGCAGGGTTTCGATCTGGTATTAGAATAGAAAAGAGGATGCCATCCTTCCCGATGACACCCTCATTAAAATATACAATGCCTATCTAAACTCCGACAACTTATCTTGATACATATTGTCACGTGTATTTTTCTGTACTGCAACGGCTCCAAAGAGAGATAACAAAAAGGCAAAAGCATAGAATCCTTTCTCACTCGGTAGAAGATCTGCATTCCATAATCCTATCACTAATAAGACAATGGAGATGACTGTCCCAAACCAGCATATACTGTAATAAATGTCTGTGACAGCGATCCCTTCTAATCTATCCCTGACGCTTTTCTGTAAAGAGACAACAGCAAATAATCCAAACATAATCAATGTAAAGTAATACCCTTTTTCATTCAGTAACATCTCAGATCTCCATAGACCTATGATGTAACCGATTAATCCGATTGACATAGCTACCCATGATGTGGCAACGAATGCACTTGATACTTTTTGACTCATTGTATAAAGTTTTAAAAAGTGATATAATAATAGACTTTCGCCTATCTATTTCTAATTATAAACTAAAGGTATGATGAGGTGTAAATGAAAAAATTGATGTTTGGTAAGTTTTTTAGAAAGGAATCGAGGTGTTATGGTATCATGGTATTGAGGAAGAAAGGAAGGTATAAGGGTATAAGGGATGTAAGGATTAAGGGATTAAGGGATTAAGGGATTAAGGGATTAAGGGATTAAGGGATTAAGGGA
>CAZBXL010000051.1:28897-30388 GCA_964495785.1 uncultured Saprospiraceae bacterium
TAAGGGATTAAGGGATTAAGGGATTAAGGGATTAAGGGATTAAGGGATTAAGGGATTAAGGGAAAATTAAAAAAGTAAGTTTTACCTTTTTGGATTTGACTTTCTTATCCGACTTATGCTCTCAGGTGTGATACCGAGATAAGATGCGATGTGCTTAGAGGGTGTACGCAGTATTAATTCTGGCTTCTCGTCTAACAGGGCTTGATATCTTTCTTCTGCAGTTTTGTTGAGCAAATCTATCTGTTGGTTTTGTTTATGTATGAATAGAGATTCTGTTGCTGCTCTGTATATTTTTAGTCCTATAACATTCTCTTCATACAATTCATTGACATTCGCTTTAGCGATGGAGAATACTTCTGTCTTCTCAAGTGCTTGCGTGAACAATGCCGTATGCTTTCCTTCTAAGAATGACATAAAATCACAACTAAAATCTTCCTCAAAGAAAAGGTCTAAACATTTGTTGTGATTATCAGACCACATAAATACACCTATAGACCCTTTGATAATAAGATCAATATATGTTTCTGTTTGTTCTGTTGATTTGATAATTTCATTCTTTTCAAATGTCCTAAAAATCATCTTCTCAGAGAACTGATCCCATAGCTGCACGGGTGCTTCAAAATATTTGTCAAATAAGCTTTTGATATAGTGACCCTCTATTCTGTCCATGATGTTAAACTACATATGATAAGCCACAAATTATAATAAAATCACAATAGCTGATTAATAGTATTCTATAAAAAGACCAATGTTTCCTATAGAATAAAGGATAAGTACTGCATATATCCCTACATAAAGGAAAATAGATAACTATAAAGGAATTATAGATAATACATTCAGGTCATTATGGCTATAACTTTGTATTATAAATAAACGGATATGATAACTCAAGCACTAAGAACATTGACAAATACAGACTATAGAAATTTCTTTAATAAAGCTATAACGTATGAAAAGTATTTACAGAATTTTCAAGACGAGATAGCTCAAGGTGATAAAAGTCAATATGCTCAATACCTGCCTCAAAATTGGCAGCGACAGTCAAGATTAGATAGAAGGCTTAAGCTAAAGCCTTCTCTAAGTCAAGCTATAGAACACATTGAAGAACAACAAAATTGGTTGGTCATTACAGAACATTGGTGTGGAGACGCCTCCCAGATAAATCCTATCATCAATAAAGTAAGTAAAGAAAGTAATGGGAAAATTAATCTGAAGTTTATCTACAGAGACGAGAACGAGTCGCTTATCGATGCCCATCTCACTGATGGTCGTAGTAGATCTATTCCGATTCTTATTCAATTAGATAGTGATTACAATCTGATGGATTCTTATGGACCAAGACCTGCAGAGGCCCAAAAGTTAGTTTTATCATTATTGGCACAAGGTGAGTCTTATAACATTCCACTACATACATGGTATGCTAAGGACAAACAAAAGGCGATACAAGATGACATAGAAAATCTAATTAAGAATTGATTTATAGATACATTC
>CAZBXL010000052.1:0-27594 GCA_964495785.1 uncultured Saprospiraceae bacterium
AAAAAGACCCTAAGTATTTGATACTTAGAGTCTTCTGGAGGTCGCGACCAGATTCGAACTGGTGTACGAGGTTTTGCAGACCTCTGCCTAGCCGCTCGGCCACGCGACCCTAATTAAATTAGGAATGCAAATATAAATTAAAAATTATTCCAAAACTATGGATATGACTATCTAACTAACAAAATCTTAGTTACAAAAGCATCTGGATCTCTAAAAGTATCTGTAGACGAACTAAAAACAAGGTATACTCCGGCAGATGCTACATTGCCATTCAGATCATTACCGTCCCATATCGCCTGTCCTCCGAGAGCATCAGTTTTGAATACGAGCTGACCATCTATATCGATAATTCTGACCTCAGCATCACGGACTAAGCCCTTAATGGCTATAGGTCCTGCATACTCTGGCCTTACAGGATTAGGGTACGCATACACTTGAGAGGCATGTCTTATGGTCGCTCCCGTAGTTTCTGTTTTGTAGGATTGAACACCCTTATTCGTAGATATCACCATCTCTCCAGTATTAGGATTATAAGTAATGGCATTAATATCATTATCAAATAATGGACTATTATCTTCATTAAATCGAGCGATCTGATCTTCACCATTAGGAGATTGTACAAAAATACCATTCCGAGTACCAAACCATTTTCTATTAGCCCCATCTACAGCGATAGCTTGTACGTCTTCTGTCTCTAGCAATCTTCCTAAATCTTCTCCTTCTAGAACCTTAGGTCTATTGCCCACACAAGAAGACTCTACTGCAGACAATCCACAATCAAAAGCGACGGCACCTACGGCTGTTCCTACCCAGACAACACCATCAAGATCTTCTACGACAGAATTCACAAGACTTGATTGTAGTTCTGAATTATTAAGATTTATAAATCGTGAAGGCAGGTCATCACTAGGGTCAGCAATACTATTTCCAGGATTCAATACCATAACCCCTCCTGTATTACCACCTATAACACACCATACATTACCTGACTCATCAACTATAATGTCTGATGTCTTCTGATCAGAACTTACCTCAAAGCTATGCCATGTCCCTTCATCAGTTAACACAGCTATCGGCTTTTCTGCACCGAAGACACTTATCCATAGGTTGTTATCTCTGTCAAATGTCAAGCCTGAGATCTTCACTCCAAGTGGGTTATCACCTATGGGTGGTCCTAATGCACCATCTGTATTAAAGGAATTATATAAAATCTGCTCACCAGTCTCAAGATTCATTTCTATGAGGCCTTTCCAGAAGGTTCCTATATATAATAGTGGCTTTTGAGGATGCTTTTCTATTTGATAGTGTTGAATTAAGTCATTGTCATTATAGAAGTCATTATTATCTTGATTGATATTATTCCATTGCCCATCATCCAATATATAGATCCCTCGCCTCCCGAATAGATTGGCAAAATTTTCTGTTACTCCGCCTGATGCTATGTATACTATATCATTCTCTATTTCTATATCCGCGGCATCACTTCCGAATGGACCTCTGTATTGCCTTTGATTACATTCTCCGTCTTTTATAAATCTTACATTATCAAAATCATCAGCAAAGTAGACATCCCCACTTTCAGTTACAATGGCATCTCTCAATCGACTCGTACATGTTGTTATTTCAACGATGAGTGCATTCTGGTCATCAAAAAACAAAAGGCTACTATTAGAACTCGAACCCCTAAGGCCAAGCATCCATCCATCTGACGTCTCTTTAAGGACACTTACTTCACTACCTTGTGGAATTGTATAGACAGGAGAAAACATTCCGCCTATCTCAGTACTATAAATACTGTCTTGATCTGCGATATATATTCGGTCACTGATAATTGCTGTGGCCTCTGCAATATAGTTGTCTGGAAGACCATCTGTGAGCACCTGCCATGATGAAAATGCATTTGGAAATTGTTCGTTAGCGTAATCAAGGATATAACTTGATGTCTCACTCTGCATGACTATATAATCGTCATTGCCAGAAATACTCTCTATGCGTATACTCGCATCGAGTGTAAATCCAAACTCTAAGTCAATCAGGTTATACTGCACAACACCAAAACCAGTTGCGAAGTAAGCCCATTCGCTATTCTGTACATATATATCATTGATCTTCCGATCTATAAAATTTGTATTATCACTAATGTCGTATACTCCTATGACCTCATTGCTTCTTACTATATCTATGGCGCTATTATCATATGCGATAATTAGTTGATCATTAAATTTATCATACTCTATAGCGCTTATACCCGTCTCCGATAAGCCCTCTACTTTCGATATGTACTCTATTGATTGATCATCTTTATCAATTGTAAATATTGACAAGTCTGTTGCATATATAATTTTGGTGTCGCTTTGTGTGACATACTTAGCATCTTTGTGAGGGAGATAAGATTTCCATTGTCCTATAGCAATATCACTTTGGGCAGTAATTATTGAGTTGAACGAAATAAATATTAAAAGAAGGAGAGCTTTATTCATTTATATAAATATAATGATTAACAAACGATTCCTAAAGGTACTTTATTGACTCTTAGGATGAGTATATGTTCTTATACTCATAACACTATCGTATATACTGTCGGGTACCAGATATCTAATAGATCTCTGAGACTCTATTTCTGACCTGATGTAAGAGGAGGATATATTCAACATCGGTGCATCGAATATCTGAATGTTTGGATGAGAAGCGATCTCAGGCACCTCATGTGTAGGCCGCTTGTAGACGAGTATCTTATGCCTTTCTAAAAGTAGCTCATAATTTTTCCACTTATGAAAACTGTAAAGATTGTCTCCTCCCATGATAAGACTAAAGGTATGGTGAGGATACTTCTCATTAAGATAAGTCAATGTATCGATTGTATAAGATGGTACAGGTAGATTAAATTCTATATCAGATGCTGCTATGTGATCATTCTCTCCGATCGCAGTTTTTATAAGATTTAATCTATCGTAGTTATTGGCTAAGGTCTTTTTTTCTTTGTGTGGATTATGTGGTGAGACGACCATCCATAACTTATCTATATCCGCATGAGTAATCATGTAATTAGCTATAATCATATGACCTACATGAACTGGATTAAAAGATCCAAAAAACAATCCTATTCTCATAAGGACTTAATTATATACCGATTAATGATTCATCATCACAGGCATCAATAGCATGACAAGTTTCTCTTGATCATCTTGAGTTGCTGGGTAGAGAATTCCCGCTTTATTTGGTGTAGATAATTCTAAGATAACTTCATCAGAAGATATTACTCCTAACATGTCACTTAAGAACTTAGCATTGAATCCTATGGTGATAGGATCACCCTCATACTTACAACTGACTTCTTCTGTGGCTTCATTAGAGAAGTCAAGATCCTGAGCCATTATGGTCAATACATTATTGTCCATTGTAAAATTGGCTTGGTTAGTTGTCTTACTTGAGTATATCACCAATCGTCTCAGTGAGTTTACAAAGTCTGTTCTATTAAGTGTTACTACTTTATCATTATTGACGGGGATGACAGCATCGTAGTCTGGAAACTTAGCATCTATTAATCTGCTGATTACAAGTGTTTCTCCTATTCTAAAAAAGACATTTTTGTTGTTAAAAGAAATTTGGCATTTCTCCTCATCACTTATGCTCAATGCATTTTTAAATACATTTAAGCCCTTCTTAGGCATCACGATTGACTCAGTGACATCACTTGTGATACCACCTACTGTATACTTGACAAGCTTGTGAGCATCTGTAGCAACGAATATGACTTTATTAAAATCTAAGTGCATAAGTACACCCATCATCGCTAATCTCAACTCGTCATTACTTGCTGCAAATATTGTGTTGTTAATAGCCTTAGTAAGCACATCTGATTCTAACTCTATCTCATGAGCATTTTCTTCTATAGGCGTATCTGGATAATCATCTGGGCTATCGCCAGAGAGTTTATACTCACCATATGCTGATACTAAAGTAATCGCATAATTATCAGCATTCATCTGAAACTTAATGGGATGATCTGGTAGTGCTTTAAGCGTGTCTAGCAATATTCTTGCTGGTACAGCTACTCTTCCGTCTTCAGAACCCGCTACTGTCAGCGACGATATAATTGTCACCTCAAGATTAGTAGCAGAGATCGTCAGCTCATTCTTAGTCAGCTCGAATAAAAAATCTTCAAGAATAGGCATTACTGGATTAGATCCTATGGCACCACCTGCTACTTGTAGTTTTCTAAGTAATTCGCTGGATGAAATTTCAAATATCATCTCTTAATTATCGTTTAAATTTGCTAAGATTATAAAGATACAAAGTTAAGCTAAGACTTAGGAAAACCTAAATTTTATACATCATATAAAAGTCAAGCAAATATTCTTCAACTTTGATGAGCATAGGATACAATGATTAATAGGAAAAAAGGACCTCAGATACATACGGATTTTGATTTATCTATAGAAAATGTAGAAAAGACAATTCTCCCTAATGGCATCACTTTAGTAGAATTAAATGCTGGTACTCAGGATATTATAAAGATCGAAATGGTTCTAAGATGCGGCCGTATCAATGAGTCTAAGATAGGTGCTTCTAAAGCTGCCATCCTACTTATGCAAGAAGGTTCTATAACTAAGAGTGCCATGGAACTCGCCGAAATATATGACTATTATGGTGCATCAGTAAAACTAACACCTGGCATGGAAGTCTCTTCTATGAACCTGGTGTGCATGACAAAGTTTTTTAAAAAGCTGTGGCCTACATGGTTAGAAATGATCCTCAATCCCGCTTACTCTGAAGAAGAAGTCAATAAATTTAAAACCATAAGAAGTCAAAAACTTAAAAATCAACTCTCTAAAAACGAAATTATATCCTACCGTCTTATCTCAGAGAACATTTTCGGTAGCGACCACCCTTACGGATATAATACTGAACCAGAACATATACTCTCGCTCGATAGACAGGATATAGTTGATTATTATGAAAAGGAAGTCACTTTTGACAATGCCATCGTTGTCGTCAGTGGTAAATTCAATTCTGACATCAGAGACCAGATTATCGAGTCTATAGGATCTATAAAAAAAGCCTGTAATCAATCGGTACCTCAATTTAACCACAACGTGCCTTCAGCTACTAAGCTTAACATACCGACAGAAAACGAACTACAAGCCTCTATTAAGATAGGCTGCTCACTATTTAGTAGATCTGATCCAGACTACACTGCTTTTAATTTTGTCAATACCATACTGGGCGGATACTTTGGATCTCGTCTCATGACTAATATAAGAGAAGAAAAAGGATACACCTATGGAATATATTCTATGTTAGACTGCTGGAATCATGGAGGCTTCTTTTATATCTCTTCTGATGTAGGCAGTGATCTGATCGAACCTACTATAGATGAGATACATAAGGAAATCGATATCCTAAAAACAGAACCTGTAGACGACAAGGAATTAAACATGGTCAAAAATTATATTCTCGGTCAGTCTCTTAATCTCATAGATGGGCCATTCGCGACAGCTCAATTGATCAAAAGTCTTTATATAAAAAATCTTGACGCTGAGGATTTTCAAAAGAATATCAACACAATCAAAAATATGACTTCTCAGACTATAATTAATTTGGCTAATAAATATCTCGACATTAGTCAGTTTAGCTACGTTATAGTTGGTGGTATTAAATGATAATTGCGTAATATTACACTCTCAGCGACTTAGCTGAATTAAGAAATACCTGTCGTTTTATATTTTAATCCATCTGCAATATTATCTACCCAAGAGATACCAAAATTTAGGTATAGTATTTGAATATTGTATTCTTTTAAGAGCCGAACATCTATTATAAATGGGACTTTTTAGTTTTTTCAGACAAGAATTAGCAGTTGATCTAGGGACAGCTAACACACTGATCGTACAGAATGGTAAGGTCGTTATAGACCAACCTTCTATAGTGGCTCTTAATAGAGTTACGGGTGAAGTCATTGCTGTAGGAGAAAAAGCTATGCAGATGCACGAGAAGACTCATAGTAATCTCGTCACTATCAGACCATTGAAAGATGGAGTTATCGCTGACTTCCAAGCCGCAGAAAGCCTTATACATGGATTGATAGAAATGATCGGTGAGAAGAGAAAGTTCTTTTCTCATCTGAAGATGGTAATATGTATACCCTCAGGAATTACAGAAGTAGAGAAACGTGCCGTATTTGATTCTGCTGATCATGTAGATTCTAAAGAGACATACTTAATTCATGAGCCTATGGCAGCAGCATTAGGGATTGGCCTCGATGTACAAGCTCCTCAAGGTAACATGATTATCGATATAGGAGGTGGAACTACAGAGATTGCTGTAGTAGCATTATCAGGTATTGTAACTGATCAATCAATAAGAACTGCAGGAGACGAGTTTACTCAGGACATCATAGATTTCATGAAGCGTAAGCATAACCTTCTCATCGGAGAACGTACTGCTGAAGAACTTAAAATAAGAGTAGGTTCTGCAATAGAAAATTTACTCGATCCGCCAGATCCTATAGGTATCAATGGTAGAGACCTTCTTACAGGTATTCCTAAACAAGTGATGACCGACTATCTTGAAGTGGCAGAATCTTTAGATAAGTCCATAGCAAAAATAGAAGAGGCTGTACTTAAAGCACTGGAGGATACACCGCCAGAACTTGCAGCAGATATCTATCGTAATGGTATCTATCTCACAGGAGGAGGAGCACTGCTCAGAGGACTCGACGAGAGGCTAGCCAAAAAAACAAAACTAAATGTACATGTCGCTGATGATCCATTAAAGGCCGTTGTCAGAGGTACTGGATTAGCACTGAAGAATACAAGTCAATACCCATTCCTCATGGATAGACAAAGTCTGTAATATTAAGTTTTAAAATAGCTGAGGGCTACACGATATTCTTGTATAGATTGAACTTACTGATAGAGATAAATCCAATACAGGTTCTTATATTTTTTTATCAATCTGATATATTTGCATTAAATACAGATTATGCGTAATATAATTTCTCTCTTCATCAGATATAGCGCATTTATCGTATTTCTTTTTCTTGAGTGTTTTTCCTTCTATCTCATCATCAACTATAATAAAAGTCAAAAAGAAATCTGGGCCAATTCTTCTAATAGATTTACCGGAGGGGTCAATTCTTACATGCAAGGTATAGAAGACTTTTTTGCATTACAGAATAGAAATGATTCTCTACTGATAGAAAATGCTAAACTCTTAGAGACAATAATAAACTATAGGATCAATTCTAAAGATAACAGTTTTCAGGCTTTCGAAGAATCTGATAGCACTTCTACATATGACCTCATCCCAACAAGGATATGTAGCAAAACTATTAATCTCAGGAATAACTTTATGACCTTATGTAAAGGTCGTAAAGATAGTATAAGAGTAGGGATGGGTGTACTTACAGAAAATGGTATCGCCGGTATTGTCAGTCAAGTCTCGGAAGATTTCAGTACAGTACTCATGATATTGAATAGCGAAAGCAGAACCAGTGTTAAGATTAAGAACAAAAATTACTTTGGTAATTTGTTATGGCGTCAATCTAATCCTCGTATTATGACACTTACAGATGTCCCTAAGCATGCAGAAATCATCAAAGGTGACTCCGTAGTGACGAGTGGGTTTTCTATATCTTATCCTCAAGATATTTATATAGGCAGTATCACAGATTATACTATACAAGATGGCGGTAATAGTTATAACATTGATGTAGAACTTGCTACAGACTTATCTCAATCTGATTATGTATATGTCGTTTCTTATAAACATGCTGATCAGAAAAAACAACTTATAGAAACTGATGAATAGTCTGTGGCAAAGAAATATCATAAGAGGCATATTTATATTAGCCTTGCAATTGCTCCTTCTTAAAAGAATTGACATCACATTTGGTGACTTCAATTACATTCACTTTACAGTATATAGCATAATTATCGTTCTACTCCCCTATCAGATGAGCCGGACAGGTTTAGTTCTTATAGGATTCTGTTTAGGACTTATTGTTGATATTTTCTATGACTCATTGGGAGTACATGCCGCTGCGACAACCTTTATCTCATATGCTCGATTCTATGTGCTAAACCTAATAGCTCCTACAGAAGGATATAGCAAGGGAGGACTCACCGCTTATAATTATGGACTTCCATGGTTTCTGACTTTTCTTAGCATAATGGTGTTGATGCATTTGGTAACCTTATATAGTATAGAGGCGTTTTCTTTTGTGTACTTAAAGGAAATAATATTACGTTCTGTATTTAGTTTTATAGCATCATGGTCGTTTATTACAATTGGTATACTCATTTTTAATCCTAAATATTAATGATTGCGTTTTAGATTATGAATTCGAGACAGGTTCCCATATTAGTTGTTTTTATCATAGGGTCTCTTATACTCAGTTATAAGCTTATCCAACTGCAGATACTAGATGACAAATACAAGAAGCTTGCAGAAAAAACGATATTAGACAAACAAACAATATATCCATCTCGGGGACTGATATATGATAGAAATGGAAAACTACTAACCTACAACAAACCTATCTATGATATAGAAGCCATCTACAGAAACGTCGATCAAGATATGGATACCAGCTTATTCTGTAGTCTCTTAGGGATAGACAATAAAACCTTCAATGAAAACCTCAATAAGAACTGGAAAGACAGAAGATATCATAAGTCACTGCCGTACACTTTCTTATCAAAAGTAGATCAGCAAAAGTTCTCAAGATTCCAAGAACAATTATTTAGATTTCCAGGATTCTATCCAGTCATAAGAAACATTAGGGCTTATCCCCATCAGAGTGCATCTCATATCTTAGGATATCTTAACGAAGTTGGTTCCGAAGAGCTCAAAAAAGAAGATACACCTTATTCTTCTGGAGATTACATTGGTATAAAAGGCATAGAAAAACAATATGAAAATAAATTACGTGGTAACAAAGGTGTCAAGTTTTTATTACGAGATAATGTAGGGAGAGAAGTCTCTTCCTTTGACAAAGGAAATCTGGATTCTCTTGCGACACAAGGCACAGACATCGTTACCTCTATAGATCTCGACTTACAAGAATACAGTGAGAGTCTTATGACTAATAAGAGAGGAAGTGTCGTTGTATTAGACCCTAAAAATGGAGAAATTCTCACTATGTTATCAGCTCCATTTTATGATCCTAATTTGCTTAACTTAGATGTGAATAGAAGTCAGGCATTTATAGATCTCACAGCTGATAGTGAGCAAAAGCCATTGCTTGATAGATCCTTATCAGCGAGATATCCTCCAGGCTCTATATTTAAACCCATACTATCACTTATTGCATTACAAGAAGATGTCGTTGCCGCCAACCAAACTGTCTCATGCAATGGCGACTATCACTACAGGACCTTTAGCTATGGATGTCATGATCATCCCACACCGTACAATGTACAGATTGCATTAGAGCATTCTTGCAATAGTTATTTCTTTAGTATGGTAAGAAAACTTATAGAAAAAGAAGGGTTTGATAATCCAGCGGCTGGACTCAACATATTAAAAAGTCATCTGTATGATTTTGGTCTAGGAAGTCCATTGGGTGTCGACCTTAATAATGAGGTAGGTGGATTTGTTCCGTCACCTGAATACTATAATGGGCTGTATAAAAAACAAAAAGTAGATTGGAAATCAACATATATTATGTCTATAGGCATAGGACAAGGAGAACTTCAACTGACGACATTACAGATGGCTAACCTCGCAGCTATCATAGGTAATCGGGGATACTATTATACCCCACATCTCATAACTGAATTTAGCAATGGAGATAACATAGACGCTAAGTATCTTGCGCCAAAGAGGGTAAAAATAGATGATGTGCATTTTGATCCAGTAATCGATGGTATGAGAAGAGTTATATCAAGTGGTACAGGCTATCTAGCAAAAGTTCCGGGGATAAATGTGTGTGGTAAAACTGGAACATCACAAAATCCTCATGGTAAAGACCACTCAGTATTTTTTGCATTTGCACCTGAAGAAGATCCACAAATTGCAATTGCTGTATATATAGAAAACGCTGGATTTGGAGGAGACATAGCGGCACCTATCGCAGGACTTATAATAGAAAAGTATCTCAAAGGTGAAATCACAAGACCCCAGCTAGAAGAAAGAATAAAAAACATGAACTTAATAGATACTAACTTATAACCTTATGATCATATCCGCTATCGTTGCTGTAAGTAATAATCTTGCTATAGGAATAGACAATGATCTACCTTGGCATATGCCAGCAGACCTCAAATTCTTTAAAGAAACGACGAGGGGCTTTCATGTTCTTATGGGAAGAAAAAGTTTTGACTCCATTAAAAAACCTCTTCCTGGCAGAACCAACATTGTCATCACAAGGCAGAAAGATTTTTACCACTCCGGTGTCATTACTCGACACTCTATAGAAGAAGGCATTCAATATGCCATAGATGCCCACGTCGACGAACTCTTTGTCTTAGGTGGTGCTAACATATATGATCAGACTCAAGAGCTCTGGGACCAACTATACCTTACCAAAATAGATACACATATTGATAATGGCACGGCCTTTTTCCCAAGTTTAGATTACTCTACCTGGAATCTTGATTCAGAAGAAAAACATGAAGCTGACGAAAACAATCCTCACAACTATACTTTTCTAAAATACACCAGACCAAAAACATGAAAGAAGATCTCATTCATCTCGTCTGGAAACTTAAAAAGTTTGATTTTAATAATCTGACTACTACAGATGGTGAGAAACTACAGATTAAAAAATTTGGCTTTCATAATAAAAACGCTGGGCCAGATTTCCTCAATGGAGAGATAATCGTAGGAGATACAAAGTGGGTAGGACATATCGAAATGCACATTAATAGTTCTGACTGGAACAAGCACAAACACCAAGATGATAAAGCCTATAATAATGTCATCCTACACGTCGTATACAATGAAGACACAAAAATTATAAATCAAAGTGGGCAGCAAATACCAACGCTCATACTGAATGATAGAATATCTCAACACACTATTAATAATTATGAAAAGTTATCACAGAATCTCGATTGGATTCCTTGTGCTAAGTCCATTTCTAAAGTCGATGATATTAAAAAAGTAATCTTTTTAGAAAAGGTTCTAATAGAAAGGCTACAGAAAAAATGTGCCCGCATATATGAAATATTAGACCACACCCATAACGACTGGGAAGGTACTCTATACCGATTACTATTAAAGTACTTTGGTCTTAAGGTCAACGGTTCTGCATTTGAACAATTAGCACATGTAACACCATATCCTTACATCAAAAAACTAAGCGATAAGAGTATTGCCCTTGAAGCGCTCTTACTCGGTCAAGCTGGATTATTGTCTAATCCATCTGATCAATATATTAGCCAACTACGTACCGAATACAATCATTATAAAAATAAATATCAATTGGTACCAATGACGGGTGTAGAATGGCGATTTTCTAAACTGCGTCCTGCTAATTTTCCTCCTATCAGAATAGCTCAGATAGCACAACTATATCATAAGTCTCCACAATTATTTAATGACATTCTCAAGGCTAAAAACATTAATGACATCTACATAATGCTTGATGTAACTGCATCAGATTATTGGACTACACATTATCTACCAGGTAAAACAAGCGAATCAAAGACTAAAAAAATAGGTCAATCAACCAAAGAACTTATAGCGATTAATGTAGTCGTCCCACTATTATTTTCCTATGGACAAAAAACAGATAACGACATATACAAGGATAAAGCGATTAGCTTATTAGAAAATATAAAAGCTGAAAACAATAGTATCATCAGAGAATGGAAGGGTCTGGGAATGAAGACAAAATCTGCTTTTGACAGTCAATCACTCATTCAATTAAAAAATGAATACTGTAATAATTTTAATTGTCTGAACTGTCAGATAGGTCAAACCATTCTATTTTCATGACAAATATTATCTCCCGCATATTATTATATCCCTTCTCTTTGATGTATGGTGGCATCATATCATTGAGGAATGTCTTCTATGATGCAGGCTTATTAAAGTCAACTTCCTTTTACATACCAGTAATCAATGTAGGTAATCTATCAATCGGCGGTACAGGTAAGACGCCTCACATAGAATACTTAATAAAGTTGCTAAGTCCTTATCTTAATGTAGCTACTCTAAGTCGTGGCTATAAGAGAAAAAGCAAGGGGTTCAGACTTATAAGGAATTCTGATAATGCCCTAACTTCAGGAGATGAACCATTACAGTTCAAAACAAAAAACCCTGATGTCACAGTAGCCGTAGCCGAAAGTCGAAATATAGGAATACCTATGATAGTACAGAGTCACCCAGAAACTCAGGTCGTCTTATTAGATGATGCATTTCAGCATCGATCTGTCAAACCTGATTTGAATATATTATTGACCGAGTACAACAATCTATTTGTAGATGACTATCTCATGCCAAGTGGGCGATTAAGAGAACCAAGAGAAGCCTATAAAAGAGCAGATATCATCATTGTCTCTAAATGTCCCGACGCTCTTAGTAAAGAAGGTAAAGAAAAAATTATAAATAAAATCAATCCTCTCAATTATCAGAAGCTATTCTTTTCTAAGTACCGATATCTTGACCCCTATTATATTTTTGACAGATCTATAACCATACAGCTAGAGGATGCTCACGTTGTTCTCATCTCCGCTATAGCCAACGTAGACTATCTATTATCCTATCTAGAAAACAAATGTCACGTTGATAATGTAATGAAATTTGAAGACCATCATTATTTCTCAGAATACGAAATTGAGCAATTCAAAAAAATTAACGACAACATCTCATTTGATAATAGTCTATTTTTGACAACGGAGAAGGATGCCATGAGATTATCTATGCATAAAGATTATCTTATTCAACATCAGATACCTGTATTTGTACTGCCAATAGAGGTAGAATTTATAGATAATGATGAGCATCAATTTAGTGAGAATATTAAATCTTTTTTACTCAATTATAAGCATTGATTCGCAAGTTATATTTCTACATAATTTTATCTGTCTTTTTTTTCAGTACTGAAAGTATTGCCCAATCTATATATATTCCTTTTGGGCACCCCGCTTATCACTACGTAGATAGAGTAGATGTATTATATCAAGATTCTCTGCCGCTACACACCGCAGTAAAATATCATACCCGACAAGATCTAAAAGATATCCTATCAACGGTACAATATGATAGCATACAGACTAATTCAGATTTTGACTTACCATACCTCAAAAAAGAGTTCAGAATAGACGATTCCACCTCTGCAGATCGGAAGGGATTATTTGGAATCTTTTATAAGAATCCAGTACATCTTTTTGAAGTTACTACAGATCACTTGAGCCTTATCGTTAATCCATTTTTTAACTTTAGATTAGGTGATGAAAAACAGAGCAGCGATCCCATTTTTTTAAACCAAAGAGGCATTGAACTTTTTGGGACCATAGATAACAAAATCTATTTCTACACGAATTTTCAGGAAAATCAATCTAACTTTTTTAATTATATATTACCTTTTATAGATAGATATAAAGCTATACCGGGTTATGGGCTATACAAATTTTATAATAGCAGCATTTTTGATTCTATCAATGGCTTTGACTACTCTAATGCACAAGCATATATTGGCTATCCAATAACAAAGCATGTAGTCCTAGAGTTAGGGCACAATAAGCATTTTATTGGTCATGGTATGAGATCCTTATTACTGAGTGATTTTAGTCATAATTATTTCAATGTAAAATTAAATGCTCGCATATGGAAAATACAATACCAGTCTATATTCGCAGAATTATCAGCCACTACTCCAAGACAGACACCTAATAACGAACTACTACCTAAAAAATACATGGCGAGTCACTACTTGAGTCTAAAAGTCTCTCGATCTATTGAGCTTGGCCTTTTTGAAAGTGTCATTTTTTCTAGAGAAAATAACTTTGAATTACAATATCTCAATCCTGTAATACTTTACAGAACAGCGGAGCACTTTCTCGATAGTCCTGATAATGTTCTTGTCGGTCTCAATGGAAAGTATAATTTTCTGAATCATCTGTCATTGTACAGTCAAGTTGTGATTGACGAATTTTCTTTCAGCAACTTTTTTGATAATACTGGATGGTGGGGTAATAAATATGGAATGCAAGTAGGATTAAAGTATTACGACGCCGTTGGTGTTGATCATTTAGATCTTCAAGTAGAATATAATAGGGTCAGACCCTACACTTATTCTCACTTTCAGCCCAGTGAAGTCATCGTGCAACAATCCGTATCTAATTATTCTCATAATAACCAAGCACTTGCTCATCCAGCGGGAGCAAACTTCTCTGAACTCCTTATCAATATTAGATATCAACCAATACAGAAAATTATAGGTACAATTAGATACATACATACTCTACAAGGTAAAAATATCGAGAATCTCAATTATGGAGCTGATATACTTCTCCTTAATACAAGTCGTATTGCAGATTTTGGAATAAACCAACATCAAGGAAGCTTAAGTACCATAGACATGCTTAATATTGACATAAGTTATGAACTGTTTCACGACTTTTACTTTGATATTAAAGCATTATGGAGAAGAGATCAAAATATTGATCTTCAAGACATAAATACCACTTATATTGGCGGTGGAATTAGATATAATATATACAATACTAATATAGATTATTAACATGAAGACATTAGCAGAATTATGTGAAGATAGGATCCTTGTATTAGACGGTGCTATGGGTACGATGATACAGAGATATAAGTTAAAGGAAGAAGACTACAGAGGAGAACGATTCAAGGATTTTCATAAAGATGTCAAAGGTAACAATGACTTACTGAGTCTTACAAGACCAGACATAATATCATCTATTCATAAAGAATACTTAGAAGCAGGTTCTGATATAATAGAGACCAATACATTTAACTCAACAAGTATCTCACAAGCAGATTACGACATGCAAGAGTATGTATATGAAATCAATCTCGCTTCTGCACAGATAGCTAAGAAAGCATGTGAAGAATATACAGCACTCAACCCTCAGAAACCAAGATTTGCAGCTGGAGCTTTGGGACCTACCAATGTCACGGCGTCACTGTCACCTGATGTAAACGATCCAGGATTTAGGAAAGTGACATTTGATCAGCTAGTGGATGCATATTACGAACAGGTCTCTGGTCTTGTAGAAGGCGGCGTTGACATATTACTTGTAGAAACAATATTTGATACATTAAATGCGAAAGCAGCTTTATTTGCTATCGATAAGTACTTTGATGATAAAGGAGTTAAGTTACCGATCATGGTATCTGGTACTATCACTGATGCGAGTGGTAGAACACTTAGTGGTCAGACAGTAGAAGCTTTTTGGATTTCTTTATCTCATATCGAATTATTCAGCATTGGACTTAATTGTGCATTAGGAGCACAAGAAATGAGACCTTATATCCGCAATTTATCTAAGATCGCTAACTGTTATATAAGTGCTTACCCTAACGCAGGTCTCCCTAATGAGCTAGGTGAATATGATCAGTCACCTGAAGAGATGCAACAACATATCAAGGATTTTGCAAGTAACAATTTTGTAAATATCATAGGAGGTTGTTGCGGAACAACTCCTGAGCACATAAGTGCTATGTCTCAAGCGGTGAAAGATATAAAACCAAGAAGGATTCCTGAAATAGAAACTTTACCACAGTATTCAGGATTAGAACCTCTCGTCGTAAGAGAGAATCTAAACTTTATAAATATAGGAGAGAGAACTAATGTTACTGGATCTAGAAAGTTTGCAAGACTTATCAGGGAAGGCAATTATTCTGAGGCCCTTTCTGTAGCTAATCAACAAGTAGAGGGAGGCGCTCAGATTATAGATGTCAATATGGATGAAGGTCTTCTTGATTCTAAGCAGGCCATGAAAGATTTTCTTAATCTCATGATGGCCGAACCCGACATAGCTAAGCTGCCTATAATGATTGACTCTTCTAAATTTGAAGTGATCGAAGCGGGCCTCAAGGTCGTACAAGGGAAATGCATTGTTAATTCTATATCGATGAAAGAAGGTGTCGAAGAATTTAAAAAACACGCCAAGCTAATCCGTCGTTATGGTGCTTCTGTAGTTGTCATGGCATTTGACGAAGATGGACAAGCAGATACTATAGAAAGAAAAGTAGACATCTGTAAAACAGCATATGATATTCTCGTTAATGAATTAAACTACAAGCCGGAAGATATCATTTTTGATCCCAATATATTCGCTATTGCAACGGGTATAGAAGAACACAATCAATACGCGATTAACTTTATAGAAGCAACAAGACAGATAAAAGAATTATGTCCCGGCGCTCTAATAAGTGGTGGAGTAAGTAATATTTCATTTTCATTTAGAGGTAATAATGTTGTAAGAGAAGCGATGCACACTGTATTTCTATACCACGCTATTAAAGCAGGCATGGACATGGGTATCGTTAATGCGGGTATGATGGAAATCTATGAAGAGATTCCTAAAGATCTATTGACACTTGTAGAGAATGTAATTTTCAATAAAAATGAAACTGCCACTGACGACTTATTAGATTACGCATCACGAGTCACTGGCGGAGGCAAAAAACTTGAAAGAGATCTATCATGGAGAGAACAAGATGTCACTAAAAGATTAGAACATTCTCTTGTCAAAGGTATCGATGACTTTATAGTAGAAGATACCGAAGAGGCAAGACAGATGTTTGACAAAAGTCTACATGTGATCGAAGGACCATTAATGGATGGTATGAATGTCGTAGGAGACCTTTTTGGCTCAGGTAAAATGTTCTTACCTCAAGTAGTTAAAAGTGCTCGTGTGATGAAAAAGTCAGTGGCTTATCTAACACCATTTATAGAAGACGAAAAAGATAGCTTAAGTGCAAGTAGTAAAGGAAAAATTCTAATGGCTACTGTTAAAGGTGATGTACACGATATAGGAAAGAATATTGTCGGAGTCGTATTAGCTTGTAATAATTATGATATTGTAGACTTAGGTGTTATGGTATCAGCAGAAAAAATCATAACAACGGCTATACAAGAAAATGTAGACATCATCGGGTTAAGTGGACTTATAACACCCTCATTAGATGAGATGGTTTTCGTAGCATCAGAACTAGAAAGACAAAACCTTAAAATACCACTACTCATCGGTGGTGCTACGACTTCAAAAACACATACGGCTTTAAAAGTAGACCCCGCATACACTGGCCCAGTCATTCATGTCTTAGACGCGTCTAAGAGCGTAGGAGTAGCTTCAGAGTTGCTATCAGAAGATAAAGAAAAAAGTAATACCTACGTTTCTGATATTAAAAAATCTTATGATGAATTAAGAATCAAAAGAGCCTCTGGGACCAAAACTAAAAAGTTAACGCCTATAGAACATGCAAGAAATCATAAGTTCAACATCAACTGGGACAGTTATACTCCACCTAAACCTAAGTTTACCGGTGTCAAATATTTTGAGAATTATTCTTTAGAAGAATTAACAGACTATATTGATTGGACACCATTTTTCACTAGTTGGCAATTAAGAGGTAAATACCCCGAAATATTCGAGGATAAAGTAATCGGTGTAGAAGCTAAGAAACTATTCAATGATGCACAGAGTATGTTACGTAGGGTCATAGATGAAAAATGGCTTACAGCAAAAGCAACTGTCGGAATATTCCCTGCCTTCTCCACGAATCAAGACACTATTAATCTACATAACGGTAAGGGTATATCTTTTATGGAGTTACACCATTTAAGACAGCAAGTAAAGAAAGCTGATGGGCTTCCTTATTACTGTCTTTCAGACTTCATAGCAACAGAAGCATCTGGTGTAGAAGATTACTTAGGAGCATTTGCTGTCACTACAGGTATAGGTATAGAAAAATGGGTTAAACACTTTGAAGATAATCAGGATGATTACTCGGCTATTCTTCTCAAAGCAATAGCAGATAGACTTGCAGAAGCACTTGCAGAAAAAATGCATCTTATAATTCGAAAAGAACTATGGGCTTATGATACGTCAGAGTCACTAAGTAATAAAGATCTTATTTCTGAAAAATATAAAGGTATAAGACCAGCACCTGGCTATCCAGCATGTCCTGAGCATTCAGAAAAACAAAAATTATTTAAGTTACTTGACGTTCAAAATAAAATAAATATCTCCCTTACAGAATCATACGCTATGTATCCTGCAGCCTCAGTAAGTGGTTGGTATCTATCCCATCCAGATAGTAAATATTTTGGGATAAACGTATTAGGAGAAGATCAAGTTAAAGATTATGCAAGTCGTAAGAATATCAGCTATGAAGCTGCTCAGAGATTGTTGGGGCATCTTATGTCATAGTAATTTGTAATTTTGTAGCATGACATCACATGCCTCTTCTGACATGTCTCTTAAGGAACTTATCTTAAAGATACAATCCTATATCAAAGCTATCACTAGGCGTTGGTTATTGATATGTATTTTGGGGTTTGGATTTGCTTTTCTTCTGCTGGTTTTCAACTTTAACATAACGCCTGAATATAAAGCAGACCTCACTTACATGCTTAATGAGGATGAGTCGGGAGGCTTAAGTGGTATAGCTGCCATGATAGGTCAATTTGGTTTAGGGGGCGGAGGGGCAGAATCCAATCTTGATAAAATTATCGAGCTATCAAGAACTCGTAGAATCACACAAACTGCTCTTTTTGAAAAAAAGAAGCTACATAATAAAGAAGACTACTTAGCTAACCATCTCATTAGTACTTTAGAAAATACAGGACATTGGAACAAGACTGGGATCCTATCTTTTTTATCATCAGAAGATAGTTTAAGTCTAAGTGGCTTCAGATTTAAGCAAGATTCCATCGAAGATTTTTCATTACATGAAAATAAAGCACTAAAGGCCGTACATAGGGCTATGGTTGGTAAGGAGATGAAAGGAAATAGGTTTCAAAGTACCTTTAATGAAATCACTGGTATTATGGAATTCTCTATGACCACTCCAGACCCAGAATTATCTATATTAATTGTGAATAGCATGTTTGAGAATCTGAGCTCATATTATGTAGATAAGACTACCGAAAAACAACAGGCAGATTACAGAATTATCAAGTTAAAATATGATTCTATAGTCTCAGAATTAAATAGCGTGCAATATCGATTAGCTAAGAATAAAGATTCTAATCAGGGTTTATTTATGGACGCAGATTTACTCCCTACAAAAAAATTATCTGAAGACGAGCGAAGATTACAGCTGATGCTCGGTGAAGCAGAAAAACAAAAACAGTTAACAGAACTTACTTTAGGTAATAGCACCCCCTACATTCAAATAATTGATAAACCTATACTTCCACTTAGGCCTGCTAATAAATCGAGAATATTTTATTTTCTTCTCGGAGGATTTCTGGGTGGTATATTGGCCATCATGATAATTCTAATACAGAAAGTCTACAATGATATAATGCTGGATTAAACCTGATTCTGTAACTCATTTATTACTTACCTTTGTATGTATGGAAAACATACATCCTATTTTTAATAAAATTCTTGGGAGAAAAGAAAAAGAACTCTTTCTTAACCAAAAAGCCATTGTAATATGGATGACGGGATTGTCAGGTTCTGGTAAAAGTACAATTGCTGAGGGCCTTGAAAAAAAGTTGTTTGATCAAGGGTTTTTTACACAGTTACTTGATGGTGATAATACAAGAGTAGGTATAAATAATAACCTTGGTTTCAGCTTAGAAGATAGGCATGAAAATATACGTCGTATAGCTGAAGTTTCTAAGTTGTTTATTAACAGTGGTATTATATGTATTAACAGTTTTGTTAGCCCTACCACAGAAATAAGACAAATGGCCAAGGATGTAATAGGTCCAGACAACTTTTTAGAGATATTTGTTAATACGCCCTTAGAAGTATGCGAATCTAGAGACGTAAAAGGGCTCTATGCTAAGGCCAGATCAGGTGCTATTAAGGGATTTACTGGTATTGACTCCCCCTTCGAAGCTCCCAATAAGCCAGATTTAGAGATTTTAACTGAAAATCAAGACATCAGTGCCTCAGTCGATAAAGTTTTTAACTTTGTGCTCCCATTCATTAGTATAAGTTAATATTTAGAATGAACTATAATTTAAACCATATTAAAGAGCTTGAATCTGAGTCAATATTTGTACTTAGAGAAGTCGCTTCCCAGTTTGAAAACCCCGTTATTATGTTTTCGGGAGGTAAAGACTCTATTCTTATTGTACACCTTGCGTACAAAGCTTTTTTTCCAGCAAGAATCCCTTTTCCATTACTCCATATCGATACTGGGCATAACTTTCCAGAGACTTTAGAATATAGAGATAACCTTGTTGAAAAATTAGGAGCTAAACTGATCGTAGGATCTGTTCAAGATGCCATAGACAAAAGAATGGTAGTAGAAGAAAAAGGTGTCAACGCAAGTCGTAATGGTTTGCAGACTGCTGTGCTATTAGAGTCTCTTGAAAACGGCAAGTATGATGCAGCGATGGGTGGCGCTAGACGTGATGAAGAAAAAGCTAGAGCTAAAGAAAGGTTCTTTTCTCACAGAGACGAGTTTGGTCAGTGGGACCCTAAGAATCAGAGACCAGAATTATGGAATCTCTTTAATGGTAAACATCACATGGGAGAACATTTTAGAATATTCCCAATAAGTAATTGGACAGAACTTGATGTATGGCAATATCTAGCTGCTGAAAAAGTAGAACTTCCATCCTTATACTTCTCACATGAGAGAGATGTCATAGAAAGAGAAGGTGTTCTTCTCGCAGACTGTGATTATATAGAAAAAAAGCCAGGAGAAAAAGTAATTAAAGAAACTGTCAGATGCCGTACTATCGGTGATATGACATGTACTGGAGTGTGGAAATCTAATGCAAGTACTGTAGAGGAAATCATCGAAGAAGTAGCTACCACAAGAATGACAGAAAGAGGTGGAAGAACTGATGACAAGAGAAGTGAGACGAGCATGGAGGACAGAAAGAAAAAAGGATATTTCTAAAAAATTATTTTTTACAATTAAGATCAAATCGGCATGAGCCAAAATAATAATAGCGAGCTACTAAGATTTACAACTGCAGGATCTGTAGATGATGGTAAATCAACTCTCATAGGAAGACTACTTTATGATAGCAAGTCCATATATCAAGATCAATATGAGCAGATAAAGCAAGCCAGTGAGAGGCGTGGAGAAGATATTAACTTAGCATTACTGACTGATGGTCTTAAGAGTGAGAGAGAGCAAGGCATCACTATAGATGTTGCATACAGATATTTTGCTACGCCTAAAAGAAAGTTTATAATAGCTGATACGCCTGGTCATATTCAGTATACACGTAATATGGTGACTGGTGCCTCTTCTGCTAATGTGGCACTTATTCTAATAGATGCAAGAAAAGGCGTAGTAGAACAAACTAAGAGACATGCAATCATTGCATCGCTACTCCAGATACCTCACATCGTAGTATGTATCAATAAGATGGATCTGGTAGATTTTGACGAAGCTGTATACAATCAGATACAAGATGATTTTGAAAAATTTGCAGCTAAGCTGGATGTTATAGATGTACATTTTATTCCTATCTCTGCCCTCTTAGGAGATAATGTTGTACACAGGTCTGACAAGACACCATGGTTTGATGGATCTACTCTTATGCACTATTTAGAGAATGTACATATCGCCAGCGATCACAATTTTATTGATGTACGATTTCCAGTACAATTCGTTATCAGACCTTATAAAGAAGAGTATCATGACTACAGAGGATATGCAGGTCGTATAGCTGGAGGAATTATTAAAAAAGGAGATGATGTAATGTTATTACCTTCAGGATTTACTTCTAAAATAGCTAAAATACAAGGTCCTGCTGGTGAACAAAACGAAGCCTATCCTCCAGAATCTGTAACAGTTTTATTAGAGGATGACTTAGACTTAAGTAGAGGAGATATGATCGTCCGAGCTAATAATTCTCCAGTAGTCACTCAAGATATAGAAGTGATGCTTGTATGGTTTGACGGTGATAAGTCTCTCTTACTTAACGGTAAATACGGCCTGATGCATACAACGCAAAACATAAGATGCGTCGTCAAAGAAATAAGATATAAACTTGATATCAATACACTACATAGAGAACAAGATGATCTTAATATTGGTATGAATGATGTAGGAAGAATCGTGTTACGTACGACTAAGCCCGTATTCGTAGATGCTTATCGCAAGAACAGAATCACTGGTAGTATGATACTTATAGATGAGGCAACTAACAGTACAGTAGGTGCTTGTATGGTAATCTAAGTTTTCTTTGCTTACTTTGGTCTAAATTAATTTCAGATCAGTAATAAAGAAAAATACCGACAGCTATTTAGTAAGTACGATATACCCATTCACTTCTCTCCTGAGTGGATGGATCTCTCATGTATTAAAGGCGATTGGGATGTTGTTATATCACAAGATGCAGATGATAATCTTGAAGGCATACTTGTATATCATATTCGTAGATATCGTGGCTTCACTTTAATACTGATGCCCCCACAGACATTCTACAGCGGTATATACTACAACTATAGAGATAATCCAAAAACACATTCTAAAATTTCCTTTGAAAATAATGTAACAGAAAAACTGTTGTCACAACTACCTCAGCATGATCTTTACTATCAACAGTATTCACCTCAGGTAAAAAATTCCTTGTTTCACTTATGGAAAAATTACAATGTTTCTACTCGATACACATACCTTATTAATACAAAAGATAAAACAGAAGCAGATCTTTGGAGTCAGCTCAAAACCAAAACACGAAATAAGATAAGGAAAGCAATAGGTCTGACTGAAGTCATCACAATTGACTTTGATACCTTCTGGAAAAATTGTGAAAAAGCATTTGCGGCAAAAAACCAAAGTATACCATTTAATAAAACTGTATTATCTGAAGCCTACAATAAGTTTCACCCTTCAGGTATGTGTGAAATAAAGGCCTGCGTTAATAAGGAAACAAAAAAATTACTTTCCGCCACTTACATGACTAAAGACCAAGAAACAACTTATTATGTTGCTGGCTTTTTCATATCAGAAAAAAATGATAGTGGAGCATTATCTTATCTTCTTTGGGACAATATAAAAAACTGTACCACTGCAATATTCGATTTCGAAGGGAGTATGATAAAACCAGTTGAATATTTCTTCAGAGCATTCGGAGGAGAACTTACCCCACATTACAAAGTATGGAAAATCAATAGCCGTCTTCTAAAATTTATTACACGATTCAAAAAACTACCATTCCTTGACTGGTGATATTATATCACAGCTCGGGGGGCGTCATAGTATAGAAAAAGCCCTATCAGAAAATCTTAATTGGATAGTTAAAAGCTTTGCTCGTAACAAAAACTTAGGTTCCTCAGGATGGTCTAATATATTGGGTCAATTTTCTGATCCATATCCTGAGACAACAGGCTATCTCATCCCTACCCTATTAACTGCTTCACATTATACTGGCAATGTGTTATTATTAAGTGTAGCCAAAAAACAAATTGGGTTTTTTAATTCTATTCAAAATATTGATGGCTCTTATTATCAGTCACTTAAGAATAAATCGCCTATTGTATTTGATACAAGTCAAATACTTCTTGGCCTATGCTCGATATACCATCACGAACCTGACAGCTATGTATTAGATCAAATAAACTCAAGTCTTAATTGGTTGAATTCACTACTTGATGAAAGAGGGTTTTTTAGTGCCTATAACTTTACAGAAAAAAATTGCCCGGCATATTATACCAGAGTATTTTGGGCCATGATAAGAGCACATCATATTGTAGGGACAACACCTAATCATCTAATTTTTAATGGCATAGATTCTATATTAAAGCAGATCAATTCTAATAATAGTTTTTCACAATGGGGGTTTGATAATGAGACTTTTGTTCTTAGTCACAACATCATCTATACGCTGAGAGGATTATACGAGATCGCCTTATTGACAGATGACAAAGAAATGCTCTCGACAACTATTAGTTGTATTGATAGCATCGTTTCTAAAATTATTGACAATGATAAATTCTATGGAGCCTACGATCAGACTTGGAATCCTGATCGTTCGTTTGTGTGTTCTGTAGGTAATGCTCAACTTGCATACTTATTGATATCCCTCGATGTTAATAAATATACTAAAGCCATAAAAATTGTATTACAAGATCTATTACAGAACCAGTCACGTATAGGACCCAACAAAGGTGCCATCCCGTCATCACTTCCTATATGGGGTAGATATCAAAGATGGAGGTATACTAATTGGACACAAAAGTTTTTTTGTGATGCATTGTTACTTCTACTCAAATAAATTACAATTTTTATTTAAGCTCTAATTTCAAAATATTTCCTTCGGCACTATGCTTTTCAAACGAGTATTTTGTAATTAAAATATATCTATATTGACTTGCATTAGCTATGTAGTTATAGTTGTAAGAGTAGCTATCGTGATAAAGTTTCTCTTGGCTTCTCTCTGTTAGATCCTCTACATAATCAAGAAAATATAATTGTATACTTAGAGGGAGCAATAAAGCTAAGTGATGTTTAAGTAAGCCAGTCCTATGGGCTCTAAAAATATAGAACGTACTATCCGTGCCTTCAGATATTCTTCTTATAACTAAGTCCAGATCATCCGAATTCTTTCTATAAAATAGCTTTGCAGATTGATCAATGTCTATTGATTTATAATTATTTAAATAATGATTATCAGACATTATATCATTATACACTTGTTTTCTTTGTAGATCTAAAACATACTCTTCCTTGAGCGTGACTTCATCTATATTGTAAAAAGCCGCCACTGTTTTATTATCAAAGTAATTGACGTCTTCACTTATCTCATGGCATAATATATAATCATGACTTGTAACGTCGCAATACTTATGCAGACTAACTTTATCAGCTCCCTTATTACTATTGAGTATGTTGTGATTGAGATCATGCTTTGCTTTCAATGAGAGGAAGGCGGGGGCTCTCGCTACACATAAATAAGAAGATATCACGACAAGCAATGCAATTGTTATTGGTCTAACATTAATTTTATTAATAAGTGATACGACCAACATCAGTAAAACAAAAAATCCAAATACCGCTGATCTCGGCTCAAAGAGTGGAACAATAATCATCACTCCAGTTGCTATCATAATAACAGCAAAAAGTAATATTTCTTTAGAATGTATTTTTATCCTCTGTCTTCCTCCAATTAATAGTAACAACAAGATCGGACTATAACGAATAAAATAATAAATAACCCGACGACCATACTCTAATACATGTTGGACTAATCCTGCGTCACGATGCCCCTGAGTTGCTAACCTTTTGCCAATAGACGGAGAGCTAAGCATAAACAGTCCTCCTATAGCCATAATGAAAAGGCAGATATATAAGGTACTATCCTTTCTGTGTCTTGTCTCCCATAGAATCCATATTGTCAACAAAAACAAACTGACACATACGTTTTCATTAGCCATAGAGTTGGCCAGAGCAAGCCATATTAAAGACCATCGGTGGAGTGCACCTTCTCGGTATTCAAGTATAAGTGCTATATACCACAGTTGAGGTATCAGCATCCATGTATAATTCAATGCCCCAGTAGCAGGAAAATAACACCAACCTAAGCTAAAATGAAAAACCCATATGAATAAAAGAATGACAACATACTTAATTAAGTATTGAAGCGGTGTCTGATCTTTATTGATTTTTAATATTACCCATGGTAATAGAAAGAAAACGCAGGTATTTAAAATATCAAATACAATGGGAGGAAGTAAGAGAATAAATTGGAGCACAGTGTGGTTAATGACCCTGTAATGATAATTTTTATAAAAATTAATTTGTGATTCTATAAGATCAGAAAGTGAGTGTATTCTCTCAGTGCCGATGACTCCATCAGCAGGGATTTTGAGTTGAAATATTAAATCATCTCCAGTAAGAAAAGGTGAAATAATATTAAGCCAAAAAATATACACCGCAAATGCGGCAATAATTATGTACAGTATGTACTTAAATCTATCTACTGACTTTCCTTCTCTCAATTAATATACTATTATCTGAAGGCTCAATTTACTACTTCCTATTGTATATCAGTTAGAGATACATACACAAATGAAAAGGGAACAATGCAACTTTCGCATTATTCCCTTTCAAAGTATATTTTATCAAATCTTAAACGATTATCATAGAGGATTATCTCATAATCACCATTTTACCAAATCCTTTAGTAAAGAAACTATCTACATTCTGATTATTGAGTTGTTGTATTTCTTCATCATCTGAATGTGAAGTCAATACTCTATAAAGATAGACTCCATTAGCTAATTTATTACCAAATTCATCTGTACCGTTCCATTTATAATCTGTTCTGTTGACACCAATTCTTAAGTTGCCCATTTCCTCTTTTGTTATCTCTTTTACAACCTTGCCTGATAGCGTCATTATCTGTATTGTGAATACATCAGGCACATCATTACCCGTTAATGTAAATACAAACTGTGTAGAGGTAGAAAATGGATTTGGATAATTAAGAACATTACTCAGCGATGATTCCTTTATAACTTGGAATCTCACTTCCACATCTTGATCTCCTGAAAGGTTGCCTGAACTATCTTCTCCCTGTACATAAAGAATATACTCTCCAGATTCTAACTCTGGCAAGAATTCCAACTTAGCATATTCTCTAGTCGAGTCAGCTGGAGTAAATATGATATTGTCAGATGTAAGATCAATAGGATATGACTGCTGGTCCGGCAATGCTTGTAGAGCCAAATCAAAATTAGATATATCGTCTATAAAGAATTGATCACTTTCATCTCTGAGTGTGATGCAAATATTAGGTGTAGGAGAAACTATATCTCCGTCCATAATATGCATACCGTCGAATGTTACATCTAATAATGGATTTATCTTATCTCCTAAAATGGTAAAATCAATAATACCAATGTTATTAAAATCAAATTGCTCTCTCTGATCTTCATCAGGATTAATCTCTACTATGAATTGGTGTATACCATTTAACTCAGTAGTCGGATACTCATAATCTATGTCTACAGATTCTCCTCCTTTAAGAGGTGCTACTCTTTTGAGTTCTACGAATTCAGCATTATTATCATCGACTATAGTATACTTCACTAATAGACTATCCATATCCGACTCGGTAACATTAGTTGCTACAGTGCTCAGCATTAATGGCTGTCCTATCTGGAGTGTGTCATTATTAAAGACAAACTTATCTGTCGTATTCAGTACCGCTTCTGGAATAGCAGAATACAATACTCTCCAGTATTCCATCTGTGCTGATGTTCTGGATTTCTCGTCTTGTGAGTAAAGGTTCAATTTTAAATATGGATACTGAGCCGCGTCAATACTTGACAAGTCAAAATCAAAATTATCGACTTCTTCAAACAAAACGACTTCGTTGCCATCTGCATCTATACCAATTATACTTAGTCTGATAACATCATCTTGTGATTCTAAATCATCAAGACTCCATAACAACTTATCCCAAGCTTGTGCAGGTCCTATTGTTGTAGATTGCACACTACCTTCGTCCCA
>CAZBXL010000053.1:0-20786 GCA_964495785.1 uncultured Saprospiraceae bacterium
ACATGATGACAAAACTGATGGTAGACTACATCTACTTAAAAGAATTGACAGACCATTTTGATGCACAAGAATCTATGAAGTATTTTTTAGCCTCCAACGTGATGCATATCATATACATCGCTATGATAGGGACACTCAGTTTTTTTATAAAAAATTATAAATGGAAGGGAAGGGTTGTACATTGACGGAAACATTAACTCACACAATAATCCAACTAATCCACAACCACCAATCTCGAAGTATATACAACCCTATCTTTATTATCTTCAGGTACAAATTCCACAGAATATACTCCTGCGGTTATACCATTTATGTCTACTTCAATTTTCCCAAACACACTCTCCCTATTCATAGTCAGCTGACCTTCCATACCCAAGATAAAAATATCACCACGTATAGCTTCAGGTAACTCTACCCATACATACTCCGAAGCAGGATTAGGAAATACTTTGAGATCACGGCGCCAATAAACCGTTTCTCCCAATACCGTCAATAAAGAAGGATCACACTTCTCATCATCATCAACTCTGAAGCGAGGAAAATTAGGAAAACTACCTGTAGAAGAAATTTCAGGTAACTTAATACCTTGCTGAACCAGATCACATGCGACCCCCTTTTCATTAGGCTTATGGATGACATGAAAGGAATTACTACTACTCCCTGGTCTTATGTATATCCTACAATCTGGCCCTAAAGTGCTTACAAAAAAGCTGGTCGAAAATGGATCTCTCACGCCGTTATATTCTGCTATGAAAACTTTGCCATCTTCCAAGTTGTCAAAAGCCACTTCCACTTGCCATAATGAATCGGCTGTAGCGAGATAAAGAAATCTTGAATTAGAACTCCACTCACAGGTACCGAATGCCGCATCTTCAGGTATAGGTACCGCCAACTTTCTCACATTAGATAATGCCCCATCTTGTCTATCAAAATCATAAAGAAGTAAGCCATCATATTGATTAAAGTAGGCATACTTAGTGCCGTCGGGCGAAAATTTTGCATCTCCTGATGCAGAAGCATTGATAGGATGAAACTCATGAAAAGCATCCTGAGCTTGGGAAAGTCTTAAGCCTTGATCGTCTAAGCTAAAAGTATAAAACTTATTATCAGAAGCTGGATTTATGATCCACCAATCTTCACCATTCTCTTGATAGATGGCAGTGAGATAAGACCAATGAAAGGTATCTGTAGTGTAAAAATCAAAATTCTTCTGCGTTACTGCACCACTACCACCATCAAGTTGCATGTCAACATAGCTATAGGATAGATTGAATACATCGAAATCTAAATCTATACTCATGTCTACTTCTAACCTTTTGTGTATAACGTAATAACCATCAAGAAAAGCTGGGTCTTGCAATATCAACATATCCTGCCTCCCAGGATATCCAAAATTACAACTTCCACCAAACCAAAAATCATCAAAAAATTCTCCTGCATTTATACTATCGCCATTCATTATGACTTGATGATCACGATTAGCAATAGCACAGCCATTAGAATAAAAAAGTAAATTCCCATCTTTATCACAAATCGAAACATTATTTCGATCAAATCTCAATCCACTGTCTCTCAATTGTGGAACAAAAGGTCGATTATTAAAATCAAACTTCAAAGCCCTGAATTCCGGGCCAATTTGTTGGTCAATTCCAAAAAACCACTGATAATCTCGCTTATCTTGAGATGAAGCTATGGTGCTGATAAGTAAAAAGATCAAAAAGGATAATCTCATAAAGTCTGTCTTTTTTATTCTAATGGGTGCAGATACTATAGGTTGTTATAGTTAAGGATTAATTACAATTTTTTCTATGGTCATGTAACCACTATGATGAGATATATTAATAAAATAAATTCCTGGAGCATACATACTGGTGGACATGATATTAGAAGTAAATGTAATTAGAAGGTTATTAAGAAGGACTTTGAATTAGTAAAAGAATTTGATTCTATCGCCTCCTCTTGTACCACATCCAAGTGAGAATAGCTCCAGCTATGGCTCCACCAATATGAGCAAAGTGAGCAATACCAGAGTCAGCCCCTCTAACTCCCTGAAAGACATCATACGCGATAAGACCTATAGCAAGGTACCTAGCTTTAATAGGGATAGGCGGAAACAGAAGCATAAGCCTTTCATTAGGAAATAGCACAGCGAATGATATTAAGATGCCATACACAGCACCAGAAGCGCCTATGATAGGTGTAAAGAATTGCTGACCCGTCTCTAAATATAACATGTAGTCTATTCCCATATGAGCAACGACGGCTCCAGCTCCACTTAATAGATAGAGAGTAAGGAATCTTTTAGGTCCCATATATCGCTCGACGTAGGATCCTAAGAAAAATAAAGACAACATATTAAATCCAATATGAGCCAACCCAGGAGCATGAGCAAACATGTGAGTTACAAGCTGATAGGGTTGAAAATTGACCGGATCTAAAATGAAAAACAATGCCAGATTAGGAATATATTCTTTAGAAGGTAAGTAGTAAGCACATAAGTGTACAATGACATTTATGATAATCAAAAACTTAACGACTTCAGTAATCTTTTGTCTCATATTTTAAAGTTAACCCTAACTAAACTGTTTTTCTAACTCTGATAGTTCATATGTAACAAAAACTTTTTTGCCCGTAGGACTGACATGAGGGTTGGCACAAGCAAAAAGATCATCTATGAGTTGTTCTATTTCTTCAGAACTAAGGATTTTGCCTTTTCTGACAGAGGTACTTTGTGCCATAGCAATAGCTAGCTTTTCATTCTTGGACATGTCCAAATTATGGCTATGAGTATATTGCTCTATCAGTAAGTCGATGACTGATTGTAGATTACTCTCTTCCATTCCAGCAGGTATGCCATTAGCGACGTATGTGTTACCACCAAATGATTGTATATCAAACCCAAACTTCTTGAGAGCATCCTGTAGTGTCTCAAAAATGGCTTGCTTGTCTTTGCTGATTTGTATAGTAATAGGAAAGAGTTGCTTTTGTACGAGAGGTTCTTGAGTTTCTAATTTTTTTATATAACGCTCATAGAGAATACGTTCATGAGCATTGTGTTGGTCTATAATTGCAAAGCCACTCTTCATCTGTAGGATGATATATTGATTATGGAGTTGGTATGGCTTACTATGTGTAGGCTCATCTATGAGGTGACTTCCTAAGAGATCGCCTGTAGCAGCACTCGGCATAGTCAACTCTTCTTCGTCAATATCACTGTCTAAGTCAATAACATTGTCTGTGTTATACAGTGACTGCCAGTTACGCATCACAGGTGCAGACCTTGTGAGAGATGCTCTGGGCTGCACGTAGTCATTCCTATCTGCATTTGATCTTGGGTCAGGTATAGACTTAAAATTGTTATCCTGATTTTCAAAATCTAAAATCGGCGTCATACTATATCTACCTAAAGCATGCTTGACAGAAACTTTTACATAATTGTATATGACCCGTTCGTCATCAAATTTTATTTCTTGCTTAGTAGGGTGTACATTAATGTCGATCTTAGCCGGGTCTATTTCTAAAAATAAGACAAAGAAGGGATGTTGGTCTTCACTTACGAGGTGACTATATGCGCCTTTGATTGCGTGATTAAGATAATGACTCTTAATGAATCTTTTATTGACAAATATATATTGATCACCTTTTTGTTTTTTAGCGATATCGGGATTACCTATTAGCCCTTCGACTTTGATGATGTCTGTATCTTCTTCTACGCGGAGTAATTTGTCTTCGTAAGTTTTTCTGAATAGACTAATGACACGTTTCTTAAGTGTACCTGATAATAAATTATAGACTTCGTTATCATTGTGTACGACGACGAATCTTATCTCAGGATAAGCTAAGGCGACTCTTGTAAATTCTTCTAAGATATATTTTAACTCTACGGAGTCAGTCTTCAGAAACTTTCTTCTTGCGGGTACATTAAAGAACAGGTTTTTGACAGCGATAGAAGTACCGGGTTCTGCTTGGCAGTAGGATTGTTCTTTGATTTCAGATGAGTGTATTCTCAGCAGAGAAGCCACATCAGAATCGTGTTGTCTTGTCTTCATTTCTACCTCAGCTATAGAAGCGATGGACGCTAGTGCCTCACCTCTAAATCCCATCGTATGTAATGCGAATAAGTCGTCAGCTGATTTGATCTTAGAGGTGGCATGTCTTTCGAAGCTCATACGAGCATCCGTCTCTGACATACCCTTACCATTATCTATGACCTGTATGAGAGTCTTACCTGAGTTTTTGATGATAAGACTTATGGATGTAGCTCCTGCGTCAAGAGAATTTTCTAATAGTTCCTTGACGACGGATGCGGGTCTTTGTATGACCTCTCCTGCGGCTATCTGATTAGCAACAGATTCTGGTAGTAATTTTATAATATCCGACATCCAATATTCCTTGTTCTACAAACGCCAAAGAAATAGTTTTTTACTCGGAAAATTGGACTAAGTTTTCAACAATATGTGGATTTATTAGCCTAAAAATTGCTCTACCATGATGGATAGTTTGTCTGATGTAAGGAACAGATATGTGATCAAAACTAAAATTACAATTATATATAAAAGTCTCAGATTAGACTTTTTAGCTAGCGATTTTCTGTAATTATCATCACCCAGATAACCCTGTCTGAATCCATCCGTAATACGTTCTTTCATCAGTGTACTATTCTTAGAATCATCCCCGTATCGCTTTAATCTTTCTTCTAATTCTTCTTTTTCTGCATCATAAAATCGGGGTACGTAATCAAATTTTCTATGTTTTGGTACTTTGCCTAGTCCTGAAAACTTCATCTATCCTTAATTTTATTTGTAATCTAAATTATTAATAAGATGTGATATTATATGACATAGGTGTAACATAAGACTCGATACTTACAAAAAGAAGATATTTCTACAATTTTACTTTTATAATTAACCTACATTTGTAATACCTCCAACAGGATATAATAATGAGTGATAAAATAAAACACGAATGCGGATTAGCAATAATTCGTTTACTCAAGCCACTGGATTATTACAACAAAAAGTACGGCACGCCACTATATGGTATTAATAAGCTGGAACTTCTCCTACAGAAACAAAGAAATAGAGGACAAGACGGTGCAGGCATAGCCACTATAAAACTCGATATGCCAGCGGGTCATAGATACATCAGTAGAAAAAGAAGTAATGGCGCTATGCCACTCGAAGATATTTTTTCTGATGTGTATAAATATTTTAATCACCTTTCTGAAGAGGAATTATCTGATACGGTATCACTCAAAAAAAACAAACCTTATACGGGAGAACTTCTCATGGGTCATCTAAGATATGGCACACATGGAGTTAACTCTATAGAGTCAGTCCATCCATTTTTAAGATTAAATAATTGGATCACAAGAAATCTTGTGATGGCTGGTAATTTTAATTTGACTAATGTGAATGAGCTTTTCGAAGAGCTTATATCTTTTGGTCAGCATCCTAAGGAGATGTCAGATACGGTAACTGTCATGGAGAAGATAGGACACTTCTTAGATGACGAAGTACAGAAGCTATTTTCATGGTTTAAGGCAGAGGGATATTCTAATGAAAGGATAACGGAATTAATTGCTCAGAAGTTAGATGTAGCACGACTACTACAGAGGGCCTCAAGAAAATTTGATGGGGGATACGCCATGGCAGGAATGATAGGTCATGGTGATATGTTTGTCATGAGAGATCCTATCGGAATACGTCCAGCTTATTATTACGCAGACGATGAGATTGTGGTAGTGGCGTCTGAGAGACCTGCGATACAGACATCTTTTGCATATAGCTTTAATAACATAAAAGAACTCCAACCAGGACATGCACTTATCGTGAAAAAAAGTGGTATCGTCACAGAGCAGATGATCACTCAGCCCAAGGAAAGAAAAGCATGTTCATTTGAGAGAATATATTTCTCACGAGGCAATGATCTTGATATTTATAATGAGAGAAAAAACTTGGGTCGTCTATTAGCAGATAGAATATTAGAAGAAATAGACTATGATCTGGAAAGCGCTATTTTTTCATTTATACCTAATACAGCAGAGATTTCATATTTGGGGCTATTAGATGGTGTTAATGATAAGTTAGATATTATTAAGAAGAAACGAATTCTTGAACTAGGTGATAATGTTACTGAAGCAGAAATCGATTCTATCTTCAGAATGAAAGTGCACTCAGAAAAACTGGCAATTAAGGATGCTAAGATGCGGACTTTTATAGCCAATGATATTAATAGAGGTAGCATGGTGTCTCATGTGTATGATGTCACATATGGAATTGTAGAAAATGAAAAAGACACCATTATCGTCATAGATGATTCTATCGTAAGAGGTACGACTCTTAAGAATAGTATTCTCGAAATTCTCTCAAGGCTGAAGCCGAAAAAAATAATCGTTGTCTCTTCAGCTCCTCAGATACGGTACCCAGATTGTTACGGTATCGATATGTCTAAGATGAAAGAGTTTGTCGCATTTAAAGCATTACTTGCCCTACTGGAGGAGAACGGTAAGGAACACCTTATAGAAGAAACATACCATAAATGCAAAGCGGAGTTACTCAAGCCGAGTCACGAAATTAAAAATCCGGTCAAGGACCTCTATGCATTGTTTGATTACGATGTTGTATCTGACAAAATAGCAGAAATCATTACGCCTACACATCTCAAACCTGAGGTTAAGATCATCTATCAGACGATCGATAACCTGCACAAGGCATGTCCAGAGAATCTTGGGGATTGGTATTTTTCAGGAGATTATCCGACACCAGGAGGAATGAGAGTTGTAAATATCGCTTTCATTAATTTCTACGAAGGCGTAGACGCAAGGGCATACATGTAATCAAGTAGTTTTTCCTTATTGATAAATAAGTAATATTTATTGAACCCGTTCATTATGTCTGTAGGCCTACACTCATTAGGGATGCGACTCTATTAGGAGTGATCGAATACCTATCCAGGGGAACTTGTTCTCTTGAAATATGTATTGATTAGTTATTATAATAAGAGGCTGTTATTAATTAGATATATTATTTATATGATTATTACGTTTTAAATGTGGATGAGCACATTGTCTTGAGGTCAGGACTCCTCGGTAATGGATAGAGTGTATTCACTCGACATTTTCCATGTTATAGTCACTTTAGTATTACATTAGAAAAACTATATATAAGTTAATTGAGATTATAAAATTTACCATCTTACTAATTTGGATATACGAGTGGGGGGGGGGGTAAATTGGTCTAAAAATAATATCTAATGAAAAGTCTAAAATTTTGTTTTATAAGTTTTGTTGTTTTTATTTCTTGTCAACAAAACGAATATTCATTACCTGATGAATCTCTTCAAGATGTACCATTCGAGCAAAATAACGAACTATCAATTCCTCTATACACTCGAAACCAAATCGAAAGTAATACGGGTTCTATCTCGCCAGACATTGAGTTCTTAAAAGATATTCGTGATTACCTGTCCCAAGATTCTGAATTTTTAGATGCTCAACATCAACTAGTTGAAAATTATGGAAAGTTATATTGGAGTCATGCAGTATTGGATGTCACCAACGAAAGCTCTTATTTATTGTGTTTGCCATTTATAAAAAATGATGAATATTCAGGTCTTCTTATTATAACAGGACATGAAGATCATATTGATTTAAATTTTGTTGATGTGTATACTCTTAAACGATGTATTAGGGAAAGTACTATAACCTCGGATAATTTCTATTTGACATATGCTTTAACCAAACTTAGCTACTTAGAATATATAAGAAATAATCGTGTTATTAAATCTTATGTTGATGCACTTCATGAGATATTTAATTTTTCTGGAATTGAACTAGAATTGAGGAGTGAGATAAATGTATCATATTGGAGTGAAGGTCCAGGTCAATTAGAAGATGGTTCATGGGCCTTAGTCGCAAAATTTCACGAACAAATAATCCCATGTAATGGTGGAGGTGGGGGTGCTGGTGGCACCAGTGTCGATACTAGTTTAAGTGGCGATGGCCCTGCTGGTGGAAGCTCAGGAAATACAGATAATAATGATGAAAATGACGAAAGTGATGAAGTTATTACCGTCGAAGATCTCTTAGATGATCTTTCGATAGATGATGACTGTGTAAACTTACTTTCTAATGAGGCTGTTTTACAAGCAGGAGAGCTACTTAGTAATATGACATTTCCTTGTGAAGACAGAACGGATGAGGAAATATTAAGTGATATTCTAAATGCCTTATGTGATGAATCTGGAGTCAATAGTGGTGATGCCGATAGCTTGTTGACAAATATAGATATAAATGTTGATTTGGTGTCTGGAGGTGATTTGTCTGAAGGATTGGGTGGGTATGATAGGATTAAAGTATTAGATAATACCACTGATTGTGAAAAGAGTTTCAAGGATCAATGTCCTAAATTAAAAGATATTTTGGATAATTTTGTTGGCGATAAGGGTGATAATCCTAACTGTTCCCTAATAGAAGAATTAGGAGAATCACCGATAGAATCTACTTATTTCCTAGATTGTGATAAAAATTTCGTTCAAGATAAACTTGGCAGGACTACAACAAGTGATTCAAATAGAGACGATGATAACAATGCTATTAAAGTTGGTTTTAGTCCTGATCTCTGTAATAAATCTTGTGTAGAAATTTTAAATGTAGTTGTTCACGAATCTGTACATGCTAAAATTCTTAATTCAACTTTAATTACTGTTCCAGAAGGATTTAATTCAGATGCTCACTTTATTAATGTGCATAGACAAATAAGGAGCAATCAGTTTGATGGAGAAATACAAGATCATAGAATAATGGCAAAGTTCTTGGCATTAGAGATGGCAAAAGCAATGCATGAAATGATAGGAATTGGTGATCCACAGGATTATTTATTTTGGTCATATCAAGGACTTGGAATTGATCCAAGTGAATTTTTGAATACTGCCCAAATATCTGAAATGAATCAGGGTTGGAACAATATAAAACAAGAAGTAGATGAGAATTATAAGTGCTAGCTATCTAATATTTATAATGTTATCTTTTACTGGATGTGTCGTCCATAAACACTATCATACTAATAGTTTTTTTGAGAAATATTCAGAAGAGGAAATTCATACATTAATAATTATTGACTACATAATGCATACAAGAAATGAATGCAACGATTGTAATTTTTTTGTTAATAGCATATTAAAATTTAAACCAGAAAGTTTCAGTCAACATGATGGGTCTAAATGGAATCGCGTAGTAGTAGATGAAAACAGAACTATAAACTTAGGTGATAATGGATTTGAAATCACAAATTTTGGCTATATAGCTTTCACGACTATAGATTTTATTGATATAGAATATGAGTTTACGCCTCTTATTTTAGATAAAGAAAACTCAACGATAACTGGAGAAGTACGCTTTAATAATGATCGTTACATATTTTTATATAAGGTTTTTAACGATCGATTTTTACTATCAATTAATTTTATTGACTCTTAATTTAAGTCGTTGGAAATAAATTAGAGAGACTCCCTCGCTATTTGAAGTCTCCACCAAGGCGGACACGTATGACTACAAAGTATGTTGATATTTATCTAAGTTTCAAACTTCAGATAGCGGGGGACGTCACTAACAACTTACTGAAAATCCAAGTCAGTAAACCACTATAAGTCGTCACCAACAAAGTATGATATAACGTTATAGTTATATGTGTTAATTGGAAATATAAAAATTACCATCTTACTAATTTGGATATACGAGTGGGGGGGGTAAGTTAGTATTAAAAATAATATCCAATGAAAAGTTTCAAAGTATGTTTAATAAGTTTAATTGTTTTTATTTCTTGTCAACAAAACGAATATTCATTACCTGATGAATCTCTTCAAGATGTACCATTCGAGCAAAATAACGAACTATCAATTCCTCTATACACTCGAAACCAAATCGAAAGTAATACGGGTTCTATCTCGCCAGACATTGAGTTCTTAAAAGATATTCGTGATTACCTGTCCCAAGATTCTGAATTTTTAGATGCTCAACATCAACTAGTTGAAAATTATGGAAAGTTATATTGGAGTCATGCAGTATTGGATGTCACCAACGAAAGCTCTTATTTATTGTGTTTGCCATTTATAAAAAATGATGAATATTCAGGTCTTCTTATTATAACAGGACATGAAGATCATATTGATTTAAATTTTGTTGATGTGTATACTCTTAAACGATGTATTAGGGAAAGTACTATAACCTCGGATAATTTCTATTTGACATATGCTTTAACCAAACTTAGCTACTTAGAATATATAAGAAATAATCGTGTTATTAAATCTTATGTTGATGCACTTCATGAGATATTTAATTTTTCTGGAATTGAACTAGAATTGAGGAGTGAGATAAATGTATCATATTGGAGTGAAGGTCCAGGTCAATTAGAAGATGGTTCATGGGCCTTAGTCGCAAAATTTCACGAACAAATAATCCCATGTAATGGTGGAGGTGGGGGTGCTGGTGGCACCAGTGTCGATACTAGTTTAAGTGGCGATGGCCCTGCTGGTGGAAGCTCAGGAAATACAGATAATAATGATGAAAATGACGAAAGTGATGAAGTTATTACCGTCGAAGATCTCTTAGATGATCTTTCGATAGATGATGACTGTGTAAACTTACTTTCTAATGAGGCTGTTTTACAAGCAGGAGAGCTACTTAGTAATATGACATTTCCTTGTGAAGACAGAACGGATGAGGAAATATTAAGTGATATTCTAAATGCCTTATGTGATGAATCTGGAGTCAATAGTGGTGATGCCGATAGCTTGTTGACAAATATAGATATAAATGTTGATTTGGTGTCAGGAAGTGATTTGTCTGATGGATTAGATGGGTATGATTGGATTAAAATTATCCAAGAATCTAAAGAATGTGAAAATAAAACATTAGAAGAACTTTGCCCTAAACTTAAAGACATATTAGATAAGTTTGTTGGATCTGATGGGCACAATCCTAATTGTAGTTTATTAAACTCATTAGGAACGTCTAATATTAAAACAAATATTTTTCTTGATTGTGATAAGAGTTCTGTAGGAAATGCCGATGGTTCTTCAGTATTGGGTAGAACCAGGTCAAGTATAGGATTTAATGATCAAGTAAATATTGCTATTAATCCTGATCTGTGTGACGAATCTTGTGCAAAAATACTTTCAGTTCTAGTTCATGAATCTATTCATGCAAGAATGATAGATATGGCGATTAACCTACTTCCAGAAGGGTTCAACTCAGATGCTGCGTTTATGCAAGCTTATAGAGCGATTACAGATGGACATTTCAATGGTAATGAGAATTCTCATGTAATTATTGCAAGATTTTTCACAGAGGAATATGCAAAGGCGATGCATGAAATGACTGGAATAGGAAAATGGGAAGACTATTTATTTTGGGCATATGAAGGTTTAGGTATTAGCCCTTCTTCTTTTATGACAATCGAGGAATTGACTCAAGTAAATAGTAACTGGAATAAAATTTCTGAGCAAGTAAATAATGAATATAAATGCTAAAATACCTTGGTTTCATACTTCTTCTTTGTTCAAGTTGCACAATTAATAAGTATTATTATACGAATAATTTTTTTGATATTCACAGTGCTGAAGACATACAAATTATGGTCATGCTTGATTATATTCAGCATACTAGGCCCAAGTGTAAGCATTGCACCATAAATGTCAATGGACGACTTATTAAACATAAAAGTTATTATGACACATCAAATCGTGAGTATGATAAAGAAGCGGAACGATTCAAGTTATTGCATTATGACACTGTAAATGTCACAGATTTAAGTTTTAAAGGTTACGAAATAAGTGGATTTGGTACTATAAACTTTATTAGTGAAACATCACTCTTCGAAGATGTTTACCATTTTACGCCCGTTGTTTTAGACAAAGTAGAAAAGATTATTTATTGCCAGTTATTAAGAAATGATATCAGATATCTCTTTATTTATAATGTTATTGGTGATACATTATTACTTTCTCATTCTACATATATGGAGGATGGATATTAATGATCGATTTGCCGTTGACTGGACGGTCACGAGAAGTGGTAAGATCTGATAAACCTCATTCCTCGCTATTTGAAGTCTCCACCAAGGCGGACAAGTGTGACTTCAAAGTAACATGATAATTATCTGAAGTTTCAAACTTAAGATAGCGTGGGAATTAAATGGATTAGAGCCTTTTACAAATGATCAAAATTCTTTCTCATGCAACTGAAAAAGATTATAATTTTTTTATTAACTCTATCTTTTATTTTTGTCCGATGCGAACGAGATTGTATCGTCTTTAAGCAAATTGCTATAGAGAATAGGATTGGAAAGAAAAGTAATGAAATATTTAAGGTGGATACTGTTGTTGTTTAGAATGATATAATATCATATACGTCGGTGGTAAATAATAATCATATTAGAAGATACATATTAGGCGAAACAGAAGTAAGAAAGCAAAGCTCATTAAAACAATCAATCACCCTTAAATTTATTGACTCCAAGGATTTCTATTGCTTAAATAATTCCTATTTGGTTCATAAATATTTATTAGATATTAGCTCAAGTTCTGATGAAGAATCATTTAAGTATTATATTTCTCAATTTGGAATCATATTAGAAACATTTCAAAAAGAAACAAGTATTGAAACAATCTCTGTAAATGATAAAATTGATAAAGACTTAAGTTGTTTGATAAAGCAAATAAAATCTGATACTATGTTTTAATCTTATGAAGAACCGCTTTCCTCTCGCTTTTTCAAGTCTCCACCAAGGCGGACAAGTGTGGCTTCAAAGTAACATGTATCTGAAGTTTCAAGTATAGAGAAATTCCTTAAAGAAAGATCTTTAATACACAAGAAATAAAACCGCTTTCATTCATAGTGAAGGCGGTTTAATTTTTCATATCGACCAACGGGAGATATCTATTAAAATACAAAAGCTTCATTTTAATAATAGATCTTTCACTGCGTTCAAGATGAAAAAAGTTTATAGAATCCTTACTCCACAACCTCAACCGTAAAAAACGCTTCTACAACAATAGGATCTGTATTAGCAATGACATCAATAGTTTTCTTGAGTTCTCCTAATCGCTGACCAGTGCTATCATAGGTGACGGTGATGACACCCTGTCCGCCAGGTGGGACAGGTTTGACAGGCCAGTCGAGTTGCGTACACTTACAAGAAGTGACCAATTCTATAATAAGATCTTTTGCACCTATATTGGTAAATGGATATTCTAAGGTTCTTTGTTCACCAAGTTTAACTTTACCCAAATTAATAGTTTGCTGGTCCCACTGTATGACAGCTAATGACTTGTCGTATTCAGTAGCATCAGCTTTGACTTTATTAATCTTAGAATTGGTACTACACGATAGACATAATACGAGTATACCTAATATTAGAATTTTATGCATCAACGATCTTATTAAAATATTCGACGAATTCAGGGATCGACTGTACACCTATATCACCTTCACCTTGCTTTCTTACTGCAACAGATTTAGATTCTATTTCTTTCTCACCGACGATGAGTAGAAGAGGGATTTTCTTAATCTCATTGTCACGTATCTTTTTACCGATCTTCTCATTTCTCTCATCTACAAAGCCTCTTATGTCATGCTGCGATAACTGTGCTGCCACTTCATGACAGTAAGGTAAGAACTTGTTATCTACAGGTATAAGAACGTACTGCTCTGGTGTCAGCCATAGTGGAAACTTACCCGCAGTGTGTTCGATAAGAATAGACATGAATCTCTCCATAGAGCCGAACGGTGCTCTGTGTATCATCACAGGTCTATGTTTCATATTATCACTACCGATATATTCTAATTCGAATCTTTCCGGCAGGTTATAATCTACTTGTATAGTACCGAGTTGCCATTTTCTACCTAAAGCATCTCGTATCATAAAGTCCAACTTAGGACCGTAGAATGCTGCTTCTCCTAATTCGGTAACGGTCTCTATGTCTGTCTCTGCAGTGGCTTCTATAATAGCCTTTTCTGCAGCATCCCAATTAGCTTCTGATCCGATGTATTTTTCTGGTGTCTCTGGATCACGCAGTGATATCTGAGCTGTGTACTCAAAGCCCATTCTGTCTAATACTTGAGTTGTCAATGCCAGCACTTCTAAGAATTCTCCTTTGACTTGCTCATTCGTACAGAAGATGTGAGCATCATCTTGAGTAAATCCTCTGACTCTACTTAAGCCATGTAACTCACCGCTTTGCTCGTACCTGTACACAGTTCCAAATTCACCTATCTTGAGAGGAAGTTCTTTATATGATCGTGGTCTATTGCCGAATATCTCACAGTGGTGAGGACAATTCATAGGCTTGAGTAAAAACTCTTCTCCTTCTCTCGGCGTTTTGATCGGTTGGAAACTATCTTCTCCGTATTTCTCATAGTGCCCAGATGTGATATATAAATCTTTGTTGGCTATATGAGGTGTAACCACCATCTGATAACCTCTTTTTTCTTGTTCAGCTCTGAGATAACCTTGTAGTCGTTCTCTTATCTGTGTGCCTTTAGGTAGCCAGATCGGTAAGCCAGAACCCACCTTATCAGAAAACATAAAGAGCTCCATCTCTTGCCCCAGTTTTCTATGATCTCTCTTCTTAGCCTCTTCGAGTAAGACGAGGTATTCTTTCAGTTCTTTCTGCTTAGGAAAAGTAATCCCATAGACTCTGGTCATCTGCTTACGCGACTCATCACCTCTCCAGTAAGCACCTGCGAGGCTCATGATCTTTATAGCCTTTATAGACCCCGTATGTGGTAGGTGAGGACCTCTACATAGGTCGGTAAAGTTTCCTTGCTTATAGAAAGTTATTTGTCCATCTTCGAGTCCGTCTATTAATTCAAGTTTATATTCATCATCTTTTTCTGTAAAGTATTTTATCGCATCTGCTTTGCTGACGTCTGACCTGACATACTCATTCTTTTGTTGAGCCAGTTCAAGCATTTTCTTTTCAATCTTTACAAAATCCTCAGGAGTCAATACATGATCTCCTGTATCTATATCATAGTAGAATCCATTTTCTATCGGAGGTCCGATACCTAATTTTACACCGGGATATAATGCTTCTAATGCTTCTGCAAGTAGATGGGCCGAAGAATGCCAGAACGCATATTTGCCCTCATCATCCTTCCAGGTATGTAATTTTATATCTGCATCTGAATGTATGGGTCTTGTGGCGTCCCATTTTTCTCCGTTGACTGTAGCTGTAAGTACATTTCTTGCAAGTCCTTCGCTTATAGATGTCGCTATATCGAGGGGAGTCGCTCCATTATCATATTCTCTTACATTGCCATCTGGAAAAGTAATCTTCATATCTTAAGTAATTTGCTGCAATATATGACTAATTAAACATATATATAAATGCCTATAAAACAGATTTAGAATTTAAAATTCGAATGATTCTTCTGAGTATCATAGAAGTCACCCGGTGGACACTGAGATGATATATTTTATAATATAAGTTTACTGCTTACAGTATAAATTTGATACTTTCATTCCATGAATATTTTTCCTTTTAATGCAGCGTTCCCGAAGGTGGATTTGATTACTTCTCCAAGTTCATTCTTTTCTAATATCAAGCATCAATATAGAGAGTATCGTCGGAGTGGATTCTATGAAGATATTCTTGATCAAGGTCTTTATATTTATCAAATCCATAGAGACCATGGGAAACACAGAGGGCTTATATGTAGTACCGCAATCGCTGATCTGAAAGATGGATTAGTGCTCAAACACGAAAAGACATTAGCATCCAAAGAACAACAAATGATGCACCTCCTACTTAAGAGGAAGGCGTTTGTTAAGCCCGTGTTATTGGCTTATCATTCTGTAGCTAAGATCGAAAAGATTTTAGATAATCATATAGCAGGTAACGACCCAATGTTGGATGTGACATTCAAGGATAAGAAAGAAAGACATATAGTATGGGCGATTACTGAAAAGCCTGTCGTTGCAAAGTTGATTAAGTTATTTGCATCGGTATCTAAGTCTTATATAGGAGATGGACATCATAGGACAACAACTGTTGCATTATTAAACCAGAGTACTGACTTAGGCGATGATGCTAAAAAATATGCTCGACTCCTGACAGCTTATTTTCCATTTTCAGAGTTACAGATTTTAGATTACAACAGAGTGATAGATATCGCTGAAATAATGTCTGGGATTAAATTCATGGCATTGATGTCTAAGTATTTTGTCATCAAAAAAGTACTCAAAGCATCTAAGCCAAAAGAAAAGCATGTCATCACAATGTATATAGATGAGCAATGGTATAAATTGAAGTGGAGATCCAAATATATAGATGAGAAAAAACATGATGGATTAGTCCTAGATAGTGCATTAATAAATAAATATGTCTTTGGAAAAATTTTAGGTATCGAAGATGTAAGGGTAGACCAACGTATTAAATACTATAGTGGCTTAGAACCGTATCGAAAAATAATGAAGCAGGTCAATAGAAGTGAACTTGGCGTCGGATTTTTTATATTGCCAGTAGCACCAGAGGAGTTAACTAAAATCTCTGATAAAGGCCAAGTCCTTCCGCCCAAGAGTACATGGTTTGAGCCCAGATTAGTCAGTGGTATCGTAGCTAAAGATTTATAAAATATGAAGTACTTCTCAGCAGATTATATACTCCCTATAAGTTCAGGTCCTATTAAAGATGGAGTGGTCGTTTTAGATGACCAAGGCTGCATAGATGCAATAGGTCTAAGATCAGACTATAAAAGTGCAGATATAGATCATTATGAAGGCATTCTCATGCCCGGTATGATTAACACCCATTGTCACTTGGAGCTTTCACATATGAAAGGCAAATGTCCTACGGGCACTACATTGATACCGTTCATAACCAACGTTGTCAAGATGCGGGACTTTGATCAAGATGTGATTCAAGAAAAAATAATTGAGGAAGATAAGAATATGTGGGATGCGGGCATACAAGCCGTAGGTGATATTTCTAATAAATTGGATACTGCAGAACAAAAAAAGCGAAGTCCTATTTCATATTATACTTTCGTTGAGATGTTTGACTTTATGCAATCTGCAGCGACAGAAGCGACGATAGAGCAATATAGAAATGTATATAAAGATCAAGCTCATGAGTCAGGTAACAAAAGAAGCTTTGTGCCACATGCCCCCTACAGTGTATCGGAAGGGCTATTTGATTTTATAAATAGGGCCAATCCTGACAATGCTACAATCAGTATTCATAACCAAGAGACATTAGATGAGGAATTATTATTCGCTGATGGGAGTGGTCGATTTCCTGACTTTTTTAAGGGATTTAATGTAAGCTTAGATGGTTTTACACCTTTAAAAAAGACTTCCATACATTATGCCTTACAGCATATGACGCCTAAGAAGAAAAACATATTTGTCCATAATACACTGACAACTAAATCTGATATAGCAGCAGCTCATAATTGGTCCTCTGATGTATATTGGGCGACTTGTCCTAATGCAAATCTGTATATAGAAAATAGATTGCCCCATTATCAAAACTTTCTGGATAGCAATGCTAAGATGACCATCGGCACGGATAGTATTATGTCTAACTGGCAATTGTCTATATGGGAAGAGATCAAAACGATAAAGAAAATGCAATCTTATGTGCCACTGACAGATCTTCTCACATGGGCGACAATTAATGGTGCTGAAGCATTGGGATATCAGAAGTCGATGGGCACTATTGAAGTGGGTAAAAAAGCAGGATTGGTACACGTAGATATAGAATGGAGAGGAGATGACACGGACATAAGTAGTTCTAACGCTATGCGAGTATACTGATCATTTTATAAATAGTGATTCGATGGTTAATAGTTTGTCTATGCTATGGCTGTGTTTATTTTCTATCAGACCGTAAGTTGTAATTAATGTTGTGATGATTTGTTTTTTGGTATTGCTGATAGATTCAAAGAGACTTTTTCTTACTCTTAATTTTTTGGCTTCAGCTTCAGTTAGGAGATACTCTTTGTTATAATATTTGGCTTCACAGAGGTTTATGGAATTATCTGCTCGATCTATGAGAAGATCGATTTGGAATCCTGGTTTCTCGTCATTGCCTTTGTGTACGAGACTATATTCATTTGTTTGTATTCCTTCTATCCCTAAAGCTACCTTAATTGATTCTATATGCTTATAGCATATTGATTCGAAGGTATAACCACTCCACGATTTAATTTTTTGACTAAGAGCTATTTTTTGCCAAGTACCTTTTTTAGCTTGTTGTTCATTTAAGAATGAGAGATAGAATAGACTGTATTCATCAGTCAATCTATAGATGGTGTCTCTTTCTTTTTTGCCGAAAGGCCTATATGAAGAAATAAAAGAGGAGCCTTCAAGTTCCTGCAATATAAGTGTAAAACTACCTCCCGAATTTAAGTTTGTTTTCTCAAGAATCTCTGATCTTGTTAGACCTTTTCTTTTTTTAGCCAAAGTTTTTATGACATCTATATGATCTTGATAATTTGTAAACAGAGCCTTGTATAGATTATCGAATTCATTACTGAGAATAGCGTCCTTGCCAAAACAAATTTTATCTATCGATTGTATAGCGGATTCTCCTTTACTTACACTTCTCAGATAATAAGGTATACCTCCGAGTACCATATAGATGCTTACGATTTCATAGAGCGGCAATTTTATACCATTATCAATAAAATATTCCTGAGTTTCTTTTAGTGTGAATGGTTGAAGATTTATCTTGGCAGTGACCCGATTGTGCAGGCCACCTTTATTATTAATTACTTTCTGTATCATCCACGTTGCTGCTGATCCGCATATCACAACGACTATATTATTCTGTACAGCCCATGTATTCCAAAAATGATCAAAAGCTTGGATAAATCCAGAACGCGGTGAAGCCAACCATGGAAACTCATCAAAGAAGACTACTTTTTTATACTTGGATTTTGTGCTTGAAATGTATTCCTTAAGTATGCTGAAGGCTTCTTGCCAATCTTGAGGTGGTAGAACTTTGACTTTAAGCCCCATAGCTTCATTATAGGTCAAAGCAAAGTTCTTAAGTTGCTGAGATTTACTGGCGTCTTTTATTCCAGTAATGCTGAATACAAGATTCTTTGCATAAGTTTCTCTTATTAAGAATGTCTTACCCACGCGTCGTCTTCCTATGACAGCAAGAAGATGTGATTCTTTTTGCTTTAATAAGTTTATCATTTGTTCTCGTTCGTAAGTCCTTCCAGAAATCATAGTTATCAGTTAAATGTTTGAAAATCAGCACATTAAGATTTTTATAAAACCTTTATTTCGCCATAAGTATACTAAAAACACCACTTATGGCGAAGTTGACTACTTGTTTATTTCGCCATAACTATACCAAAAGTACTACTTATGGCGGATTTGATAACAGTATATTTCGCCATAACTATGTGAAATGACCAACTTGTAGATATGTTGTGATGATATCAGTCTTTAGAAATAATGGAGTTTTGTATCTAAAACAAAGTATATATAATGAATCCAATTAATAAAGAGGACTTATATTGCAACTACAATTAAGAAGTATATCATGGTAGAATTAACAGAGCGAGTCAATCAATTTTTATCTACGGAAACCCATCAATTATATATCGATGGAGACTATAATGCTTCAGAACTGGGCAACACGATGTCAGTCGTTAATCCCGCAGATGAGACTATCATCGCTAATGTAACCATCGCTCAAAAAAGAGATGTGGACAAAGCTGTACAATCTGCTAAGAAAGCCTTCCATCCAGATGCAGATTGGAGAAAAATGCTTCCCAATGAAAGGGCTAAGATCATGCTCAAATTAGCTGATCTGATAGAGGCTCATAAAGAGTCACTGGCTCAGCTTGTCACTTTAGAAAATGGGAAATTAATAAAAGAGGCTCGTTCTTCAGATGCAGGTGGGGCAGCACATACATTCAGATATTATGCAGGATGGGCGACTAAGATAGAAGGCGAGACCTTAGATATATCACAACAGCAGCGAGGCGGACAGCAAAATTTTGCTTTTACAAGAAGAGAACCTGTAGGAGTAGTAGCTGCTATTATTCCATGGAATTTTCCTTTGTCAATAGCTGCATGGAAAGTAGCTCCGGCATTGGCTGCTGGATGTACAGTGGTGTTGAAGCCATCGGAAGAGACACCGTTGTCAGTACTGATGTTGGCAGAGTTAGCTACAGAGGCTGGGCTCCCTCCTGGCGTTCTAAACATTGTCACAGGTGACGGTATAACTACAGGTGCAGCATTGTCTTCGCATCCAGATGTGAGCAAGGTGACATTTACTGGTTCTATCCAGACGGGCAAGATTATAGGTAAGGCCGCGATGGAAAATGTCAATGGTGTATCGCTGGAGTTAGGTGGGAAATCACCTGCTGTTGTATTTGATGATGCTATAGATTTTAATGCTGTAGCTAAAGGGGTGGCTGCGGGCATATTCAGAAATCAAGGTCAGGTATGCGTAGCCGGATCTCGTGTATATATACACAAGAAAGTCTTTGATAAAGTCTTAACCGATATAAGTCACGTGGCAGAGGCTATGACTATATCACATGGCTTCGATGAGACGGCGGACATGGGGCCGTTAGTATCTAAATTACAATGGAATAAAGTCAAAAGCTATATCGATATAGGAACCCAAGAATCAAAGTTAATCACAGGAGGTAAGAACCCTATGGACAAAGGCTACTACTTACAGCCGACGATATTTAGTTCTGAGGATAATAAGATAAGTGTTATACAAGAGGAGATTTTTGGTCCAGTATTAGTGGC
>CAZBXL010000053.1:20886-25624 GCA_964495785.1 uncultured Saprospiraceae bacterium
ACACCATTTGCAGAACGTACTTTACCTATTTCATAATTATTGTAAACTGTATTGCAATTATGAAAGTAACTGTGAAATATGGTAGTTATCAAATATTACTTTTTTAATATTTGCCGTTTAGATATAAATTCGAATAATGAAGAATTCTCAATATTAAGGGTGTTAATGATCGTGCTTTCGGAAAAGTTCGAAAGCAGGTCATTTTTTAGAATTCTCCTTTTTGTTTATTCTATTTAACCCAGTCTTGGCTTTCTGATGCAAGCTATTTTTATATTCTGAGGGTTTTATCTTCAGACATATTTTGTAGTAATTGACAGCTTCATCGTACATAAGTTGATCTTCATATATTATAGCCAATTGCAGTGCTGCATTACAAGCAAAATAACTTCTTTTGTCTGCCCCATTATTAACTGTATTGCTAAAGTACTTAATGGCATCAGGATAATTCTTAAGCGCCTGACTTACTCTGGCTAATCTATAATTAAATTCTAAAGACAGCTTTTCATTATCAATATACTTAAAGGCATTTTTAGTCAATAAGGTGTGAGCTTTCTCATAGTAGCCACCATCATAAAGAAGTCTTGCCTTAAGTAGGGTAGGTTCAGGAATGTTGTTTTTTTCACTTTCTTTTAAAGCCTGCTTATCATCATCTAGTAGAGCATATCCTTGTTCTTTGACCTGGGACATATAGAACTTATACTGTGGGATATCCTCTTCAAAAACCAATGAGGCCCAAGCCAGCTTTTGGTATGCCTCTTTGATGTAATGCCTTCCTTCAAACTGTTCTATATAATCTTTAATTTTTATAACAGAATTTGTATCAATTTTATATAGTAATGACAAACCTTCCATATAATCTAAATAATAAAAATCCGAATAGTCTGAACCTGTGGGTCTCTGTAGTAGGGTATTCAATGCTAATTCATTATCGCCAGCCCTCCGAGATATTTTTGCAATTAGAAAATTAGAGAGTAAACTTTGTGTTGGATCTAATCTGGAATTTAAGAGATAGTTGAGGCCGGCCTCTCTGTCATTCATTTGATAAAATAGTATGAACGTATAGATAGCATCTGCTTCTGCTGTAAATATGAAATCGTTATCATGAGAGTAGCTAATAACAGATTCTATTTCATTAAGTCCTTCCGCAATAGATCCTTCAATACCAAAAATTTTTTTGAATATACCTGGAAGCGTGATTGTCTCAATGAGAGAATGTATGATACTCAGACTCTTCTTATTGTAGATAAAATCAGGATGTTCTTTTTCGTTTTCTTCTAATAAGTTGTAAGCCGTAAGGACCTCTCTGCTGGCCTTAAATAATTGATCAAACTTTGATCTTGCAAGAGCCCACTGAAGATTTATTTCAGCTTTAGCAAATTTCTTATAGGGATCAGCATCATCTAAGTAGTCATCCAATAAGTCTAATCTCTTGGATTTTTGATTTTCCAGTTTTTGAAATAGAGTATAATCTTCTGTTATGAATAATTCAAAGAAGTCTATATAATTTGCTAAGTGAAGAGTGGATAAATTATGAGGCTCAGACGTACTCATATTTTGGAGTCTATCTTTTGCGGAAGCTAATTTGAGATCTATAATGTCACCATAGATGTCATATGCCTCTGGAGTATATTCAAAATAATACTGACTGTAGCCCACTTGAGTGAGCAAAAAGATGATGATGCTAAGAGGATATTTTATTAGAGATTTCACAATGAGCGTGTAATATCTGAATATCTCTAAGGTATCGTCCTTAATATGGTATTTTTTAACAACCACTCTAAGAAAAGAAGTACAAATCCTATAGCTAAAAACAGCCTAAACTCATCAGAATATCGTTTAAATACACTGACATCAATTTCTGTTTTTTCTAATCTATCAATCTCGTCATAGATCTGCTGGAGGTTAGCTTCATTGGTAGCTCTGTAATATCTACCACCTGTAAGTTTTGATATTTCTGTAAGAAGCTCTTCGTCGATTTCTACTCGAGATGTACCGAAGACATAGGTGCCATCATTACGTCGACTGATAGGAGAGATGGCATTACCCATTGATCCGACACCAATAGTGTAGACTTTGACATCTAATTCTTTAGCTATTTCAGCTGCAGTCATAGGTTTGATATATCCTGAGTTGTTAACCCCATCAGTAAGTAGAATAACAACTTTTGATTTTGATTCACTTTCTTTGAGTCTATTGACGGCAGAAGCGAGACCCATACCTATAGCTGTACCATCCTCAAGCATCCCTGACTCTAAAGACCCTAAGAATTCTTTTACTATTCTATGATCTGTTGTCAGAGGACTTTGTGTAAAACTCTCTCCAGCGAATACAGCTAAGCCGATTCTATCATAAGTTCTTTTGTCGACGAAATCTTGGGCCATCATCTTACTGACAGTAAGTCTGTCTGGCTTAAAGTCTCTTGCAAGCATACTGCTCGATAGGTCCATAACGAGAATGATGTCGATTCCTTCAGCTTTCACTTCTTCCTCTTTGAGTACAAGTCTCGGTCTTGCAATGGCGATAATTAAAGCTATTAATCCTATGTACCTTAGAAGTGGAAGATACTTTAGTAGAACAGATTTATAATTTTTAATACCCGGTACAGATGCGGCATGAGGAAATCTTATTTTGGATCCGAAGTCGGATACATGGCGATTTCTGTACCACCACATTAGCGGCAGCAAAAGCAAGAGTAGAAGAAACCATGGATTTTGAAGATCGTAACTACCCATTTGTTGCTTCTGTATTAGTCTCTATAATATTACCCTGCTCATCCATGACGATAACTTCTTCTCGACTACGAGGATCTTTTGTATCGTTGACGAATCCTTCAGCTGTATTAAGAAAACTTTCATGTAGATCTGCTGGTGGATTCGCTTTAGCAAATTTTACAAGATCTGCCATCTGAAGTATTTCCCTTAGTGAGTTCTCATGTGACAATGAGAAGTCTTTATCCTTCAGTGATTTTACAATCTGATCTGTTGTCGATTCTAATGCCTTAATGTCAAATCTATTCTCTAAATATTCTCTTATAATGTATGTCAGTTCTGTCTGATATTTTTTGATCTCGCCAGTTTCCCATAGCGCCTGCTGTCTTAGCGTACTGAGTTTATCTGATGCAATGATATGTGCTGGTTTCTTGATAATAGTCGTCAGCTTAGGTTGAGGCGCTTGTTTGCTTCTGATGATATACCAGACTAATAAGCCTATAATCAATAGTGGAATAAGAATATATAAAATCCATATGAAATCCTCCCAAGTCCTTGGTTCTTCTATGATGGGTGCTATAGGAAGAATTTGTTGTGTTGTATCTTGATTTACAATATTGGGGAATTCTACAAATAACGGGGACACTTCAAGCTCTTGAATATTAGCGGGTGTTCCATTTTTTAAAATGATAGAAGGATGACCTAATACGTAAACTCCAGGGTCCCAAAATACGGCTCTTAATGTATCATTGTAACTGTAACGATTACCTTCTTTGACAATTTTACTTTGATCTATTGTCCTCTTAGAATCTAAGGGAACTTGCCAGTCTATATCTGCTTGTTGTTCTTCTGTTTCGGTAATAGAACCCATTCCTACCATGGGCTTGAGTGTGTCATACTCTGCATAATCTATAGAGCCGATAAGATCAGGATGAGGTAATTTGAGACTATAATATATATCTACCTGCCCACCTATCTTAATGCTATCTTGTGACAAGAGTATACTGCTGACGATTTGGCCGTAGGCGACACCCTGTGACAAGAATAATATGATAAAAATTAAATATCTCAAGCTGATCGTTTTTTGAAAAATTGTAAAAGTAATTTCACATAATCATCTTGTGTATTGATACTTAAGTGATCAGAACGATATCTATTAAATGTTTCATTATAGTAATCGTAATTATCACTAAACCATTTCTGTAATTTTTTTCTGATAGAAGAAGAACTTGTATCAATGATGATTTCTTCGTCCGTCTCAGCATCTATGGCTTCTATGAGTCCGATGTTAGGAATGTCTTTTTCCATTCTATCGTAGATATGCATGCCGATGATATCATGACGTCTCGATGCCACTGATAGAGCTGGCTCATAACCTTGCGTCATAAAATCTGAAAGGACAAATACTATCGCTTTTTTCTTCTGGATGTTATTGAGATAGATCAATGCTTGTTCAAGATCTGTACCATTAGACACAGGATCAAAGAATATAATTTCACGTATAATTCTGAGTATGTGTTTCTTTCCTTTCTTCGGTGGAATATATTTTTCTACTTGATCAGAAAAGAGAATAGCTCCTACCTTATCATTATTAGTAATTGCTGAGAAGGCGATGACAGCACTGAGTTCAGCAATGAGTTCGCTCTTAAATTGATTAACCGATCCAAAGAAAGAAGATCGACTAATATCGATCATCAACATAACCGTCAGCTCTCTATCCTCTTCAAAGACTTTGATGTGTGTATCTCCTGTACGGGCTGTTACATTCCAATCTATATTTCTAATATCATCACCATAATGGTAGTCGCGGACCTCAGAGAATGACATACCTCGGCCCTTAAAAGCACTGTGATATTCTCCTGAGAATATGTGCTTACTGAGACCTTTGGTTTTGATCTCTATTTTACGGACTTTTTTAAGTATCTCTGATGGATCCATTAATATGTTATAAATCTATTTTTTATTTTCCTTTACACCTTTACACCTTTACACCTTTACACCTTTACACCTTTACACCTTTACACCTTTAC
>CAZBXL010000053.1:25724-27437 GCA_964495785.1 uncultured Saprospiraceae bacterium
CCTTTACACCTTTACACCTTTACACCTTTACACCTTTACACCTTTACACCTTTACACCTTTCTTTATGGTACTTCTATTGTGTTGATGATTTTTTCTATGATCTGATCTTGTGTAATATTTTCGGCTTCAGCCTCATAAGTTAATCCTAATCTATGTCTTAAGATATCAGAACAGATATTACGTATATCATCAGGAATGACGAACCCTCTTCTATTAAGAAAAGCCTGTGCCTTAGCTGCTAACGCTAAGTTGATACTTGCTCTTGGTGATCCTCCATAAGAGATAAGAGGTTTCAATTGAGATAGACCAAACTTCTCAGGATGACGTGTAGCAAATACGATATCTAGAATATAATTTTCGATTTTTTCATCCATGTAGACTTTTCTCACAAGTTCTCTCGCTCGGATAATAACTTCAGGTTTTACTACGGAGCTGATCTTCTGCATGGTTTCTCCAGAGATGACTCTCTGTACGATCATTCTTTCCTCTTCTCTGTTGGGATAATCGATGTTGACTTTAAGCATAAATCTGTCAACTTGTGCTTCTGGCAGAGGATAGGTTCCTTCTTGTTCGATAGGGTTCTGAGTCGCGAGTACTAGAAATGGTTCTTCCAGTTTATAAGTTTCCTTCCCGATGGTCACTTGTTTTTCCTGCATGGACTCTAATAGAGCAGACTGCACTTTGGCGGGAGCTCTATTGATCTCATCCGCAAGTATAAAATTAGCGAATATGGGACCTTTCCTTACGCTAAATTCATTGAGCCCAGGATTGTAGATCATCGTACCTAATATATCTGATGGTAGTAGATCTGGGGTAAATTGTATTCTACTGAATTTTGCATCTATAGCCCCTGCCAAAGTTTTGATAGATAGAGTCTTCGCTAAGCCGGGAAGTCCTTCTAATAGTATGTGACCTTGGGCCAATAAGCCAAGCATAAGTCTCTGAATCATATAGCTTTGACCGACGATGACCTTCGACGTGGCTGCATTAATATCTTCTACAAATGCACTATCTATCTGAATCTGTTGATTAAGTGCTTCTATATCTACTGAGGCATGCATATAATTAAGTTATGTGTTATAGAAATATTATTGTGCAAAAATATAGATGTCTACACAAAATTTAGAATCTAAAAGTAATGTTATCTGTTAATGAATTGTTTATATAAGTTACTTTGAATGTTTAATATTGTTTCATGAAGACTCGTATTTCTATTTCTTATATTTTCTTATTGTTTGTGACATGTTATTCAGTGATGTCTCAGGGACCCACAATTACCGATATGTCTACATCACAGATAGATAGGCTACAAGAAGGTACATTGTTGATTAAGCTCAACACACAATCAGAAAGGATAGAGCACAGACGATCAACTGGCCAAGTAAAAAAAGCTCAGAAATTAGCTGAAGAAGTAGAACAAGAACACCGTAAAATAATTGCTGCATTCAAAGAGCACTACACATTCAGCGATTACTATTTTTTCTTATCAGATGATTCTAATGAGGTCATTTTAAAAAAGAATTATAATCCCCTCTTTAAAGTCAAAGAGCAGAACATGAGTTCTCTTGATATAAAAAACCCTTTTGTGCTCATATTAGGAGTCCCACCTGGATATTCTACTGTAGACAAGTATAAATTTATTCTACACGAATTAGGTGATGATGGTCTAAGTCCTATTGAGAAGCCCATGCCTAAAGTATTTAAAACACAAA
>CAZBXL010000054.1:0-12663 GCA_964495785.1 uncultured Saprospiraceae bacterium
AATAACTTAACGCCTAAAAATTTCGGATTACTGTCACGTCCGTTATCCGAACTACCTACTCCTTTTTTATGTGCCATAACTTATTATGTTTATGATTGTTTTACAGCAATTATTATCCTGCTATTGAATCAATTTTAATTTTTGAAAGATACTGTCTGTGACCATTTTTCACTTTGTATCCTTTTCTTCTTTTCTTTTTAAAGACAACAACTTTATCACCTTTTAGATGCTCTACAACTGTAGCTGATACTTTAGCGCCACTTAGTACAGGTGTACCAATCGTCGTGTTAGAACCGTCTGATGTAAGCAAAACATTATCAAAGCTAACCTTACTTCCTTCTTCTGAATCAAGTCTATGGACGTAATATTCTTTATTAGCCTCGACTTTCATCTGTTGTCCTAATATTTCTACAATAGCAAACATGGTGTATATGTTAATTTTTAAAAATAGTTTGCAAAGATATATTATTTAAAGACTATATCAAATAGTATTTACACTTTAAAAGCCCAATTTTAGGGCCTTACGATCTACAGATTATCGGTCAATATGAGTGTTTTTTTGATTTTCTGACCTTGTCTCTCTATTACTAGATTGACTTTCTTGCCTTTACGCTTTATAAGTCTTTTATATATTTGACCAAGATCATAGAATGATACGCTTATTAAGCCTATTTTTTTAATGATATCTCCTGACTGAATACCAGCTTTATCAGCAGGAGATCCTGGTAGGACTTCCTTTATGAAGTACCCTTTTAAATTTTGGCCAAAAGCATATAGGACTAAACCACTGATATCATACTCTATTTCTTTATTGTAACTCTTATGTGGCTTGAAGTATATACTTCCTCGGACATAGTCGATAACGATATTAAAGCGTTCTAAAAGGGGATTACCTATTAAGCCATCTCTACCAACAATTTTATCAATAATAGTATCTCGCTCATAATACTGAAAGCTCGTAATTAAGTCATTAAATACAAATTTCTTATCCAGATAGAAGTTATTGGTTTTGCCCATGTAACCGACAATATCTCCTCCTAATCCTTTACCAAGATTGCCTACCATATAATTCTCAGGTAAGGAGACTTTAGATTCTTCATTGAGAAATAATAAAAATGGGATAGCAGCACCTGTATCGAGCAGAATCTTAGTATTGATTGTATCTCCACCATTTTCTACAAAGCAGTTGACATATGGCTTATGGTTTATAAATTTTGAATCTAATTGGATGTATTTTGATTTCTTGACCTTCTTAGGAAGGGACTTTCGTAGAATTATTTCTTTTCTCTTATAGTCTATTTCTATAATAAGTCCTCGAAAAAATCTTGCTCCCAGAATCCCGTCAATAGATTCTCCAGTAATTTGGTCCATATGCATGAAGTCTTCTTCTAACACGATAATGTCACGATCGACGGTAACTGTATTCTGAAGACTTAGAGGAATCCCTCTGGAGATATATGCAGTAATGACTCTCTGAAGATCAGCACCTGTAAGTTCAATAGGTTTATCATATGAAAAGCCGAGAATATCAGAAATCTCCTTTTTAAATAAGATAACATGTTCAGCACCTGTATCAAATAGGAATTTGAGTGGCACCCCTGATATCTTAATGTTCAGGATTATAAATTCTTGCTTGTATTCAAATGGGATAGTTATAGATTCCTTATCCTGAAGTAATTCCAATCCTAATACCTGAGCTACACACGGAGAGCTTGCTGTCAGAGATAGAAGAAAGAATAGATATAGAAACAGATTTTGCTTGTGCAAATCAATATTTTGTTTCTTCTAAAATACCTAAAAAAATAAAATTACACATATAAAAAAAGCCCGGTAGATCATTCTACCGGGCTTATATAATTTGTGTATCCGTTAGGGGACAATTATTTTACTATAGTCACTTCGATTCTTCTGTTTTGAGCTTGACCTTCTTTAGTATCATTGCTCGCTACAGGATCTGCAGAACCTAATCCTTTAGTCATTATTCTATTACCTGCTATATTCTGACCCATTAATCTTGCCTTAACAGCGTTAGCTCTCTGAGTAGATAATTGCATGTTCTTAGCTGCATCACCAGTACTGTCAGTATAACCTGTAACCTGAATCTTTACTTCAGGGTATGCCTTAAGGATAGCTGCAAGGTTATCAACCTCAGTACCAGAAGTACCGTCAATCTTAGCTGATCCTGAAGCAAATGTTAGATTTCTAAAAGTAAATTTACCATCTCCTTTAAATCCACCATCGATGTAACTCATCATTTGGCTACCTGCAGAATTAGCTGCAAAGCTTATTTTATCAAGAGCACCTTTAGCAGCGGCATCTACTTTTCCGAATACAGATCCTACAGCATCACCTACTGCGCCTGCAGCATCTCCAGCCATATCACCTGCTTTAGAAGCAGCATCACCTACTGCATCTACAGCACCTCCTGCAACATCACCTACAGCACCTGCTGCATCACTTGCCATCTCTGTAGTTGCACTGGCTGCTTTACCAAGGATACCTGATTTCCATACTCCTAATGCCGCTAATATGAGAATAAGAGGAATTAAAAACTTCATTAATCCACCGCCTGCAGCTTTTCCAGCATTAGCGACATTACCTACAGCATCTGATGCACCACCTACTACTTTTCTTCCAGCTCCTCCTGCCATATTAGCAGCACTTCCTACAGCACCTGTAGCACCGCCTACGATTTTCTTACCTGCATCGCCTACTGCTCCGGCTGCTCCTGTTGCAACATCCTTAGCACCACCTGCAAGTCCAGATACGGCGTCAAATCCTTTTCCTAAGAACCCTGCTCCTAATGAGCTTAGTAGTCCTGCTGGCATTGCAGATTTAACAACAGATTTTTGAGTTCCTAAGAACTTGCTGAAACCTGTAGCGTCTAATGCTTTATTTTTTACATATTTACCAACAACACTCATAAGAAATGGAGCTGCCATTTTAATAAGTGAAGATGTAGCACTTCCTTTAAGTCCAGAAAATCCTGCTACTTTGTCGATCATACCTCCTGTGTTATTCCCAAGAAGTAAGTTTAATGCTCCAGATCCTGAGTTCATTAGCTGAGCTACATTACCAGCTCCTCCACCAAATAGATCACCTATGTTGTCAAGAATGCCTGTATCAGCACCTTTGACCATGTCAAATACTTTACCAAGTTGATTGCTGTCTTCTGATTTTTCAATCATTTTTCCTAATAATGCAGGAAAAACTCCGTCTAATGCTTTGCTTACACCTGATTCTGATTCACCTAAAAACTTAGATGCATTGGATACTAAAGAACCAGAAACCTGGTCTTTAATCATATCGATTAAATTCATTATTTATAAAAATTTAAGTTAGAAATTAGATATTTAAGTTTTCGTTTCGCTATAAATAAAGGGTGTAATGTTATATTTATAGATGTTCTTTAAAGTACTTGGGATAGGATGTTGGTCATGCGAAAGTAAATTATTCTTTCGGAAGAACTTACAGAAAACAAACCTAAAGAAGTTAAACTTAGTTCCTTAATCCAAATAAAATTTTGGATTCCACAATAAATGGCTGAAAATCAAGTAGATAATTTGCATTTAAATCTTATTAGAGATTATCTGGATCGTACAATTCAGATAAAAAAAATTAATTCTGATAGCCAGCAGGAGCAATTTAGAGTCTTTGCTCTACTTTTTGAGAAAATCACAGAAGAGGAGTCTATAGAGTTTACTACTTTATTTTCGAGGATTGCCTATACCGCTATCAAGTATAATTACCCTGGCCGATTTAACTTTCTTAATCATAAGTATCGTAGAATATTAGAGAACAAAGATCGTGGTGATCTCAGTACAGAAAAAGTATTTGCCTTAGGCCAATATCTCATATATAACAATCTGAGTTATGTCTATGAGATAGAAGTCCCAGATGAGATCACACTTCCAGAAATTCAGTCAGAAAATTCAAATAATGATAAAACAGGTGTATTCCGTAGATCAGTACGTGGCATTGCCTTGAGTATAAATGAAGAATGTACAGTATTAAAATTTATACCTGAAGAGAAAGCTCACTTACATTGTGAGGCTATAATAACTGATGACAACCTAAGTGCTCATCTATCACGACTTAAAAAGTATATACAGTTTCCCATACATATTAATCTCATAGATAGTCGCCTAACGGATAATGTATATACGACAACGGCTATCGTTTTGGATCCAGATTTTCTTATCGGTGTGACATCTATTTCAGAATGCTACGAGGCTACAGGTTATACCTCGCTTAAGTATCTGTCTCGTAAGCTTATCGCCAGTGAGATGAGCGTCCACATGCTCGTAGGAAATATCGTAAACTTTTACTTGGATGAATTAATCAATGATCCCTCAGCAGAGTTTGATTCGTTACTCGGTGAGACCTTTAAGATGTCGCCAGTTTTTTTTGCAGCAATGGAGGATCAAGATTTAAAAGAATTAATAGGAAAAGTAAAAACCCACTTTCATAACTTAAAGCGAGTTGTCACTAATGATCTCGCTCAGTCTGCCATAGATAAGGAGCAGTCTTACTTAGAACCCAGTTTTTTCTCTAATGAATATGGTATCCAGGGGCGACTTGATTTATATCATCTTGTTCCAGAAAAATCGCAATCAGATATCGTAGAATTAAAAAGTGGAAAGCTATTTAAAACGAATTCATATGGGCTTAATAATAATCACTACTTGCAGACATTACTATATGATCTGATTATAGAATCTGTATATCAAGGAAAAGTAAAATCTAATAATTACATTCTTTATTCTGCTTTAGAAAATCAAAATCTGAGATATGCTCCTAAGATTAGAAATCAGCAACTTAATGCAATTAGCTTGCGCAATGAGATAATTGTCTTAGAGTATATTTTGTCTCATCTGCACGAAGATAGTTATAGGAAGTTCTTAGATTTTTTAGATCCTAAGAAACTGGATGAGAGTTTTCATTTTCTGAGGCGAGACGCTGGTGTATATTATAAAGCACTCAAGGCACTGGATGAATTAGAATTAATATATTATACACACTTTGTAGGATTTGTATCACGGGAGTATCGCTTGTCCAAAACAGGAGAGCATGGTATACATCGTTCTAATGGGCTTGCTTCATTATGGCTCGATAGCTTAGAAGAAAAGCAAGAAAGTTTTAGAGTATTATCTTTTTTATTGATCAAAGAAAATGATTCTAATTCAGATGACCCTTGTATAAGATTGTCTTACTCAGAGTCATCTAATAAGTTATGTAGATTCAGGCCTGGTGACATAGTCATTTTTTATCCTCATAGCGTACAAGGAGATTCTGCATTGAGGAATCAAGTTTTTAAAAGTACTATAATTGATATCTCTCAAGAAGAGGTCAAAATAAGACTAAGGGCTCGACAGAAAAATTTTGAAGTTTTTGAAAAAAATAAATTTTGGCATATTGAAGGTGATGTCTTAGACGGAGGTTTTAATCAGCAACTACATAGTCTATATAATTTTATTAAAACAAAAAAAGAAAGGCGTTCTCTACTTCTGGGATTGCGAGCACCTGTGATCCCTCATTCTGAGTCTCAGTATAATTATATCGGACTGACAGATAACCAACTTGCGGTCATAAGGGCTGCAATAGTCAGTCCTGAATATTATCTAATATGGGGCCCTCCTGGTACAGGTAAGACGAGTATAGTTATCCGATCTCTATTAGATTATTATTATAATTATACAGAACTTAATATTCTATTATTGGCATATACTAATAGGGCAGTAGATGAGATATGTAGTGCTATATCAGAACCTTCAGATAATAAATATATAAGAATAGGTAGCCGTTATTCGACACATCCAGATTACAAGAGTTATTTGCTAAGTGAACAGTCTAAAGATGTAAAAAACAGACGAGAGCTTTTGCAGCTTTTTAACAATAATAGAATTTTTGTATCGACAGTATCTTCCTACTTGGGAAAAAATGAAATTAGAAAGCTAAAGAATTTTGATGTTGTTATAATTGACGAAGCATCACAGTTATTAGAGCCCATGATCATCGGACTGTTGTCTGCAGCCAAGAAATTTATTCTAATAGGAGATCATAAACAGTTGCCTGCCGTAGTCGCTCAGTCTGATAAGAAAGCCTACACGAGCAATGAGTTAATGAATCAAAAATTAGGTATAAATGATCTGCGTATCTCATTGTTTGAAAGATTGTATAAGCAGTGTCAGAGTGCAGGGTGGGACTGGAGTATAGGTGCTTTGATGTTACAAGGTAGAATGCATTCAGATATTATAGAATATGTAAGCGAACAGTTCTACGAAGGTAAATTGAAAATACTACCACATATCAGAAGATTGAGTAGCCCATGTATATTTAAAGTCAAAAGTGAAAAAGAGAAACTTCTTATAAATAATAGAATGTTGTTTGTCGATACGCCAGTCGACAATAATATATCTGAAAAAACGAATGAAAAAGAAGCTGCATTAGTCATCGATATCATCTTGCAATGGAAGAAGATTTATGATCAGAATGAGAAGTCTCTAAATGAATTGTCTATAGGTGTAATAACCCCATTCAGGGCACAGATTGCCTTAATAAAAAAAATGCTGGCACAATATCCAGAAATAGAAAATCTCATTACCGTAGATACAATAGAGAGATATCAAGGTGGCGCTCGAGATATTATTATATTTTCTATGGCTGTCAATCACGCCAATGCACTCGATAGAATGTCTAATGTATCCGCTGAAGGTATAGACCGTAAGTTAAATGTGGCACTGACTAGAGCTAAGGAGCATATTGTTATCCTCGGATCACGTCATATCTTATCTCATAATCAAGAGTATACCAAATTGATGGAGTTCTGTAATAATGTTACATTTGAAGTATATTCTAAATCATAAAATTATAGGACGGGGTGAGAGTACTTATGGTGTGTTTAGGTAATATATGTAGGTCTCCTATGGCCCACGGTATATTAGAAAAAAGAGTTTCGGATCTGCAGTTAGATTGGGAAGTAGACAGTGCTGGTACGAGTGCCTATCATAGAGGCGAAGCTCCTGATCGGAGAGCGATCCAAGTTTGTGAACAGAATGAGATAGACATTACTCAGCAAAGATCACGACAACTGACTCAGCAGGATATCCAAGATTATGATATCATTGTAACTATGGATACTAATAATTATAATAATACTCTAAAATTAGTCAGTCAAGGCGATCAGAAGACTAAAGTAAAAATGTTGCTCAACTATTCATTTCCAAATGAAAATAGAGCTGTGCCAGATCCTTATTATAGCGGAGGATTCGATTTCGTATATGATCTGATTAAGCAAGCAGTAGAAGATATGATTACTGATCTCACTACAGAGAAATGATCTCGGCTGTTCACATTACGGTAAAAGGTACTGTGCAAGGAGTTGCTTTTAGATATCATACACAACTTAAAGCCCAAGAGCTCGGACTGCAAGGCAAAGTTAGAAATGAGAGGGATGGTAGTGTTACAGCAATTGCAGAAGGCCCTCGAGAGACGCTACTAAAATTTATCGAATGGTGCCATCATGGTCCCGTTAGTGCAGATGTACAAGAAATCAATTATCATTATACAACGCCAAAACCCTACCTTGGATTTGTAATAGAACGATAGTCAATATATAACTTATGGAAAAAGATAGTATTATAAAGTTTTCATTCGTGCTATTGAGTCTAATAATTATCGGAGGATTAAGCTTATATTATTTCCTGCCAGAAACTGTTTGGTCAGGATTTGGCCTGAGTTCCTCTATGATGAGTGTCCCGTCATTGATACATCTAAAATTTCGTGAGCAAGCAAAAGAGGGGTCAATAGAATCAATATTCACTTGGTTGCTTCTATTGTGTATGATATTAGGTATCGCATTGATTTTTATTTATAAATCATTAGGAGGATCTAATTTTCTTATTGGCATAGGTGGAGGTATTACATTAGTCAGTGCTCTGACTTATTGTATAGAGTTGCTTATAAGATTTGTAGAAGGTATCCGATAGAAAAAAGCAACCCATTTACTTCAATGGATTGCTTTTGCGAGCATACTTATGCTACATTATTTATGATGGAGTTATTGTTTTTACGATAGATCATGGCATCTCGTACTCTACAATTATTTTTGAAATTTTGAGATCATTATCAGGCCATGTTCCTGGAAATCCTATTCCACTTCCATTGTCAGAATATATTTGAATAAAGAAACATTGATCAGTTGATAGAAGGTTATTTGTCGTGACATTCAAATCAAATTTTGCAAAGTTAATGAAGCCAGTGTGTGAGGTATTTACTGATCCTAGAAGCGAAGCTAATGGACTGGTTGAAGTTTGGTTTTTAAATAGTCTCAATTTTATTCCTGGATAAGGATTTTGACCTGAATCATTATGTGAGGCTATCATGCTTACTTTTAATAGTTTTCCTCCTACAGGTACAGGCAACGAATAGTATCCAACAGGATTCGTGGGAACACTTGTAAAGTATGAAAATTGTGATTGGTTCCTATAATGGGCAGCAAACTCAGCAGGATGAAGATCTTGAGATGATATTACCTGAGTGATTATCTTAGGATTATCAACCCAAGTAACACTACCTGCACCATCTGTAGTTAGCACCTGCCCATTAGAGCCATCCACATTTGGTAGAGAATATTGATTATTGATCTTAAGAGTTCCATCTCTACCAAAACCAAACTTTTGAGCACCTGAATATGCAAAAACAAGAGGTGATAATAGATTACCTAGGTTGTCAGTAGCATTTAATTGTGGTCTCGCTAATAATCCCCATCTGTTATTCGGATCATTATTGTTCTTGAACCATATTCTTGCCCAGCCATCTTCTCCAGTCATAGATCCTGAATCTCCAGATTCTTGTATGAGTAATTGTGGCCCTGCAGCTCCAAAATCAGAATTATATTCTATTTCTGTTTGTTGAGCAATCACCAATGTACTTACTGCAAGTAAACCTATGCTAAGTAAGTATTTAGTAAAATCAAGAGTTGTCATTATATAATTATTTTGAGGAGTGAGAAAATCATTGATAGATCTCTCAATTGGTATTTTGATATACTAAAGATGGTAGTTTACTGAAGTTGTTTTTTCACCCAGATGGGTGATTTTATAATAGCAATGTTACTTTCTAAGAAGGAATATTTTTACACATCTATTCAATTGCATCATTCACGTAGAGTTAATATTGTCATTACTCTAAGGCGCCTCATATTCTACGATTATTTTGGATATTCTAATATCAAATCCGGGCCAATTTACAGGTGCACTAAAAGGATCTGTAGCATATATTCTCACAAAGAAAGCTTCATTAATCCCTACATTTTGATTTAGATTCAAATCATAAATTTGATAATTCGTTCCAGAATCTACAGATAATGCTGAACCGGCAATATTAGCAATTGAACCTCCACCTGGTATGGTTGTATCTTTAAACAGTGCCATAAGTAATCTATTTCCAGAACCATTACCAGTAGAATTATCACTTACGATAAAGGAAACCTTCTTAAGCGTACTCCCGGTAGGTATAGGTAAGCTGAAACGGAATGCTGGCTTAATTGCTGCTGAGGAGAAATATGCAAATTGAGTGGTGAAAATTCCATGTTCTGCATGATCTCCTGGATTCAGAGCATGAGAAGTATAGACGTTAGTTACTGTCTTTGGACTATTGAGAGATTCCCATTCTGTACCATTATATCCTTCGAATTTACCGTTGAGATATCGTATTGCGCCTTCTGTAGCAGGGCTAGCATCATCAGCTATTTCTATCTTACCTGATACGTCGAGCTTCTGAGAAGGATTTGAGTTGTTGAGGCCTATTCCTACATTTTGTGTTACACCATCTATGACCATATGACGCGAGCTAGAACTGTTATCTGCTGTAAAATTCATATCGCCAGAATTCTTCTCGTGCCATATAAGTGACTCTCTTACACCATTTTCATAAAATCCAAAACCCGTATTACTATTGGTAGAATTGGCTTCGACTAGAACTGTTCCAGCATTAGTGTATCTGATATCATTAGACGATTGTGTCCAGAAAGAAGACCCGCTACCAGCATCAGACCAAGATACATTACCTGCACCATCTGTTGTTAGAACTTGTCCGGCTGTACCATCCATGTTGGGGAAAGAATATTGTTTATTGATTCTGAGTGTTCCATCCATTCCAAATCCGAATTTTTGAACACCTGTATATGCCATTACAAGAGGAGACATGAGATCACCTGGGTTATCAGTAGCGCCTGCATGAGGTCTCGCTAAGAACCCCCATCTATTAATTGGATCAGCAGTGTTCTTAAACCACATTCTAGCCCAGCCATCTTCGCCATCTTCATCTCCTCCGTCACCAGATTCTTGGATAAGTAGTTGTGGACCTGCGGCTCCTGTGTCAGAGTTGTATTCTATTTCTGTCTGTTGTGCTGATAGAGTCATGCCTGTAAGAATCATTGAGATCCCAAGGAAGTACTTAGTAATAGTATTGATTGTCATTCTAAAAATTATTTTGAGGTATAAAAAAAATACTGATAGATTACTGCACTAATCATTAATACTTCAAAAATGATGATTGACCAATATTCTTTTTTCACCCAGATGGGTGATTTTATATTCGTTGCATATTCTTTTTGACAGTTTAATTTATTTAGTACTCATTAAGTGCAATGAGAAAAGGCAACTCAAGATTATCCTGAGTTGCCTTTCATTACACTACTTATTAAAAACTATTTATGATTGAGTTGTCATTTTCCTTCTGCATCTAATCTTGCAAGAATGCTTGCGATTTGATTTTTTAGTTCGGCGTTTTCTGCTTTCAATTCTGCATTTCCTGCGATTAGTTCTTCTATTATTTCTTGTTGTTCTTGTATTGCTTTGATAGCAACAACACTCATACCTGCGTAATTAACCGAGTATTGATCTGCATCTTCTTGGTACAATACTAGTTCAGGAAGAACATCATTAAGATCTTGCGCTACAAATCCCAAACTTTTATTTCCATCAGCTTGATCAGAGATATAGTTATATCTAAGTGCTTTAAGTTTCATAACATCTTTGAGTCCATAAGGAAGTGTTTCAAGATTCTTTTTGATTCTCTTATCACTTGCTGTATAGACACCATTAGTAGCGAATGTACCAACAACACTTGCTGATGTATTATTTCGTAATTGCATAGTGTTGTTACTTGACGAAACATAAAATTTCCACCAGTTATTATTGGAGTTATTTTGTAATCTAAATCCACCTGAGAGACCGTTATTAAAATGATTGACATGCAGAGCTGAGTTAGGCGATGAGTTATTAATTCCAACTCTATCATTTCCAGTACCTCTTTCATCTACAAATACAGCATCCCTTCCTAAGATAATATCTCCATCGGCTTGTATCATCATATTGCGATTAACTCCAGCATAGAATTCAGTAATATCTGTAGTTGTAAATCTTATATCACCGCCAGTTTCTGTATTAGTTAATCGCATGTTTGTCCCATCGTGACCGATTAAACCTTTTGAAATTGCTCCTTCATAAAATCTGAGATATTTATTGCCACTTGCTTCTAAGCGTATATCGGCTGTAGTAGTTCCAGTTATATGTAATTCTTCTAAAGGTGTAGTTTCTCCTATGCCTATTCTGCCTTCAGGCTTAACATGAATGTCTTCTGCTAATATATCTCCTCTTACGTCTACTGTAGCTTGTGGAGAACTAGGAATTGGACCCCCTCCATTATTAGTGAATATCGTTCCTGAATTACCTGATACATTTCCTATATACATTCTTGCTTCCAGACCACTATCATTATATCCTCCTCTAATTGAAACTTGGTCATCTCCAAATATATCAAGAACCTTAGATCCTGACGCTTCATTGATGCCTAAGCCACCTAAATTAAATATTTCGCTATCATCTTTAAAAAATATCCTAGATTCTTGGGTTCCAGTTTTCGAAAAATCATTAAATAGATTAAGATGTGTTGAGTTATTCGTTGTGTATCCATCTGTCATAGAAAACCTTCTATTTCCATCAATTTCAAAATTGATTGAGTCAGATATTGCTTCTATAAGTTCTACCTTAGTATCAGCGTCGTTATCAACAATTAAAGTTGAAGATCCACTTCCGCCACCTGCGGCCCAAGACACATTACCTGCACCATCTGTAGTCAATACTTGCCCGTTGGTTCCGTCCATGTTAGGTAAAGAAAATTGTTTATTGATTCTTAATGTTCCATCTCTACCGAAACCAAACTTTTGTATACCTGTATATGCCATTACTAGTGGAGATAAAAGACTATCAGGATTATCTGTAGCATTAAACTGTGGTCTTGCTAAGAATCCCCATCTATTGTCTGGATCAGCAGTATTTTTGAACCACATTCTAGCCCAGCCATCTTCTCCGTCTTCGTCTCCTGCGTCACCAGATTCTTGGATTAGTAGTTGTGGTCCAGCAGCTCCGGTATCAGAGTTATATTCTATCTCTGTCTGTTGAGCCATCATTAATGTACTTACTGTAAGTAGACTTATGCTAAGTAAGTATTTAGTAAAATTATGTGTTGTCATTGTAAATTTATTTTGAGGTATGAAGAAATTATTGATAGATCTTAATGGCTTTTTTGATATTATAAAGATGATTGTTGACCAACATTATTTTTTCACCCAGACGGGTGATTTTATAAAAGTTGCCT
>CAZBXL010000054.1:12763-17666 GCA_964495785.1 uncultured Saprospiraceae bacterium
ATTGTCGCAATTTGATTTTTTAGTTCTTCGTTTTCTGCCTTGAGGTCATTTATCTGTTGTTGCTGTTCTTGAATTGCATTAATTGCAACAACACTCATTCCCGCATAGTTTACTGCATATTGGTCTGATTCTTTATCATATAGTACGAGCTCTGGTATTACTTTATTTAAGTCCTGAGCTATAAATCCTAAGCTCATATCTGCGTCGGCTTCGTCAGACTTATAATTATATCTTAGTGCTTTTAAGTTCATGACATCCTTTAAACCATATGGCATAGTTTCTATGTTCTTTTTTAATCTTTTATCACTGGCATTATATATACCGTTTGTAGTGAAAAATCCTATTACAGCGGTAGAAGTATTGTTTCTTAACTGTAATTGATCAGCTCCTCCGGCAGTATAGAATTTCCACCAGTTGCCTCCACTTTCGTTTTCTATTCTAAGGCCATGACCCGTTGTTCCACTTTTGTGTATTAAATGTAGATCGGTTAATGGATCAGCTGTCCTTATACCTACTCTTTCATCCTGAGAATTTGTTAAAGCACCTGCTTCATTTCTAAATGCATAGACTGCTGAGAGGATATCTTTTTTGTTGGTCTCAGTGCCATCTTCAGAAAATCTAATTCTAAAATCAGCAGCACCAGTAATAGAAGAGTTATAAGCACTATTTGCTTCAACTGTGAATGAGCCTGGAATTGCAAAATTAGTGTACCTGAGAACAGGGTATCCAGAATTATTGTTTTCTGCAAGGTCTAAAGTAGAGGGTGTAACTGTATTTCCTGCGTTGGCTTTTATTGTCATTTGTGCTTCTAAACTTGCAGCATTTGTTTCATTAACACCTACTTTGCCATCTCCTGCGATTACCACATTTCCATTGTTAGTATTTGTCCCAATCTCTAACATATCTGTAGAAGAATCGTAGAAAATTGCGGCATCACTTGCACCTAAACCGTTATCACCAAATCCAATTCTGGTATCGGCTGCACCATCATTGATAAGGAATAGTCTTGGAAGTGTACCCCCCATAGTAAAGTCGCCACCAGTAAACTTGGCATCTCCTGTATCCTCTATCCTAAATCTTTCATTAACGCCGCCTGTGTTTATGACAAAATCATTATTACTTTGTATCTTAAGATTGTGACCATCACTATCATCATCAAATAAGTAATGAATTCCACCTCCGTTTTCTAAAGATAATCTAGTGTCACCGGTATCATCTCCATCTATTATTATTCCATCACTTCCGGTTACTTTGACATCTAACTTTGCTGTAGGAGCTGTATTATTTAATCCTATTCCTACATTTTGAGTAACTCCATCTATAACCATGTGTCTTGCACTACCGCTATTAGTTGCTGTAAAGTTCAGGTCACCAGAAGACTCTTCATGCCATATTATTGCTTCTTGTAATCCATTATTTTCAAACCTAAATCCAGTGTTGCCACCATTTGTGGAATTGATTCTTGCAAATCTTGTGCCTGTATTAGAATATCTCGGCCCTTGTGCTTCTGTCCATAAAGAGCTTCCACCAGAACCACCAGCTCCCCATGACACATTACCTGCACCATCTGTAGTCAATACTTGTCCATTAGTTCCATCTACATTAGGTAATGTATAAGCATTGTTGATTCTTAGTCTTCCATTCTTTCCAAGTAATAGTCGAACAGTGCTAGTATATGCAAAAGCTATCGGACTATCTAAAGTTCCAAAGCTTTGGCCGTTTTGAGACATGCTAGCTATTGTCCATCTGTTAGCAAGATCAGTAGAGTGATTAAAAATAAGTCTAGAAAAATCGTTTACTGCCCCAGTTTCAGTTAGGGTCATTTGTGCATCGGTACTTGATCCGTCATACTCGACGATTGTTTGAGCACTTAACATAGCACTACATATTATGAGTGCTGAAAGTAGTGCATGCTTTGTAAAATTATGTGTTGTCATTATAAAATTATTTTGGGGTATGAAGAAAATATTAATTAAGCCACCATTTCAAGAGTACTGCTGAAATGATGTGTGATTGTTTCTGTAGATTGACGAACTACAATGATTTCTTTTTCGAAAGCTATACGGATAAGGTTAGCGACATTTTTAGCATGCAATTTTTCTATGAGGCGCTTTCTATATGTCTTAATAGTTTCTGTAGATAAGAATAGTAGCTCTGATATTTCTGGCGTAGAGTATCCAGATGATAATAAGTTGAGAACTTCTAATTCTCTATTAGTAAGACAGTTTTGTTGTGTCATTTCGATTGTTTTTTTGGTCAAGGTTTTTTTCTATTTTTTCTACTATAGTCCTCAGATCTTTTGTAATGGTTTCTATAGTTTGTTTTTCTGATGACTTTTGAGAATGTATCAACTTTAGTTTTTTCTTTGGCTCTTTCATCTCATCAATTATTATATCACAAATATGATCCTCTATGACCGTGTTCTTTTCACCCATGTGGGTGATTTTGTCTTTATTTATGAATTGACTAACTTATTGGATATATACGCTATAAAGATTAATCTAATATTTTATCACCTTAAAGGGTGATTTGTGCAGTTTGTATAACGTTTATTAGGTGGTGAAAAAGAAAATAGATATTAGAATGGGATTATAAAATATCATCCAATTCAATTTCATATCACTACTTGTTTAAGTAGTGAATATGGCCACGCAATTGTCATCACTTATGGTTTAAGAGAGGCTTGACTTTATATAAGCTTAGGCATTAATATTAGCTAATAAAATAGCTAACAAAGTCGTACGATAAGATTAAACTTGATTGTAATAGGGTCGTGTAATATTGCGCAGTCAGTTTTGTGATCTAAAGTCGAAAAGCTTTATTAATTGCCTTTGTTCTATTAGGGACATCTAATTTTAAGAAAAGATTTTTCAGGTGAGTTTTTATGGTATTGATAGATAAGAATTGGATTTCTGCCATTTGTTTATTAGTCAAACCATTAGATAATTGGACGAGACAATCGTATTCTTTTTCTGTTAGGGAGGATGTTAATCTACTGTTGATATGAGCTAGCGTTGGGATATTAGATTTATTTTCGTTAGCATGGCGGAATACGGCCATTTCAAGAGAACTTATCAGATCATTTTCATTGAATGGTTTGACGATATAACCATAAGGTAAAGTCAATTTCGCTTTATCAAGTGTTTCTTTGTCGCTATGTGAGGTAAGAAATATGAATGGGATATTATGTTTGTTGCGAATGACCTGAGCGATATCTATTCCATTCATTGAGCCTTCTATATTAATGTCAAGTAAGGCAATATCTGGATCGCGATTAATAAGCATATCAAGAGCAGTCTCACTATCATAGGCTATGCCAGCACATATATAATTCGTCTCTCCTAAGAAGTCGGATATGTCTTCTGCTATTAATGGTTCGTCTTCTACGATTAGGACTCTTACTTCTGACATTTTATGCTGCTTTTAGATAGTTATTGATAACCATGATGATACTTGTTCCATGCTTCGTCTCATAACGGAGATCTGCTTTCAGTTTCTGAGCGAAAGCTTTAATAAGTCTATTGCCAAATGACTTAGAACTATCTACGTTTTCGTTTTGTATTCCTATGCCATCGTCGGACACTTTCAAAATTAATCTTTTCTCATCTTCTTGCAGACTCACTGTGACTTTTCCTTTTTCTAATCCTTTGAAGGCATGCTTAAGGGAATTACTGACGAGTTCATTTATAACCAGTCCGAGTGGTATCATAGTATCTACATCCAAGTTAAGATCATCTACATCTAATGCTAATGATACATCGGTGTGATTAGTGTTATATGTAGAAAATAATTCTAAGATTAATTTCTGTAAGTAGCTATGGACATCAACACCTGTGAGATTTTCATTCTGATAAAGATTCTGATGTATGAGTGCCATCGACCGTACTCTGTTTCTTCCTTCATTTATAGCTTGCTGTACGTGGACATCACTGATCTGCCTTGATTGTAATGAGAGTAGACTTGAGATTATTTGCAAGTTATTTTTTACTCTGTGGTGGATCTCACGTAGCAGTATCTCTTTGTCCCTTAATGCGTTAGAGATGATTGTATTTTTGCTTTTTATATTTCGATATAATTTGACAATGAGAAGACTGATTAATGATAGTAGTATGAGACTTAGTATACTTATTGTGATAATTAATTTTTGCTTATTTAGTTTTAATTCGGTTAGTTCCTTTTCTTTATTTAGTAGAACAATTTCTCTATCAAGATCTTCTTTTTTTAACTTAGCTTCACCTTCTGCTAATGCTTCAATTTTACTTTTTTTATAAATGGAATCTGATACGGTCTTGTATTTTTTGAAATGCTCTAATGCATTTTGCGTCTGTCCTAATTTCTCATAACACTTTGATAATATAGAATGAGCACTCTGTTCTTGTGATAGCGATTGATGTTCATCTTTGTATTCAAATATTGCTGAAGCATATGTGATGGCTTTGTTATATCGACCCATCTCTTGTAAGAGATCACTCATGCTCAGATTTGATTCACAGCGATTATAATGACTACTTAAATTGCTCCTTACTGAGATGGCCTTCTTATACCAATTAAGAGCTTCATTATACTTTCCCTCTGATTGTCTCAGGTACCCCATAAAATCATAATGAAAACCTAAGCCATATTTTGATTCGAGCAGCGAATCTAACTTTCCTTGCTTCAGTAAGTGATAATTGGCTTTATCAAATTCTGACTGATCTACGTAAGTGATTCCAAGATTAGCGTGCACATTAGCCATACCTGTCTTATCGTCTAATTTTTCGTAAGTACTCAGGGCCATCTCATATCTTTCTATAGCCTTAGTTACATTATCATTATCAAGGTGATAACTGGCCATGGCATTATTAAGATCAGCAACATCTTTTTCCATTCCTAATTCTGAATAGTAATTGTAGCTGATACTAAG